>NZ_CP065534.1:3538064-3859707 GCF_015999465.1 Lonsdalea populi | reverse complement strand
TCGAACAAGATAGAACAAAGAAAAGAAACAGAATCGTTAGTTATGTAACTCATGATTTTTGGCACCCGCTACCCGGATATGGAGAGCCAGCGTGCGCCGCGCATTGATGCGGCTTACCGTGACGATCCCGACGGAGGATCGCTAGCGGGACGGCGGATCATAACCTAAACGCCTGCAGAGATCTTCCCCCTTCTGCACAGTTTTGATCCTTTTTATCCACAGGCTATTCTTATTCCCCTACCGGCCCCGACGCAGAGGATCGGAGGTCATGATAAGGTTACCCACACCCGGCGGGCTGCTGTAGGGCCTCTATAAGGATAGACGGATTTTTCTCCATTGCCGGTGAGGGGGGATCATGATCTTCTTACCAGGATCTGTGCTCGATCCTTGCGCTTTAGTATGGAGTACGTATAATTCCCGCCCTGCGCGTGGCGCCTGCACGCTGTGCTCGGTTAGGCAGGTGATGTTTCCTCAAGCGGGAAACATCGGGTGGGTGAACGCGGATGTTAATTGACTCGGGACTGTACAATTATTACAATCCCGCCTCATTTTATATCTATGTATATGCGATTGAGGCGTCGGTCATTTTCTTCACGCCGAGTAGCCAAACGCGTTAACTATGAAGTTTTAATCAAGTTTAGGTAGAAATCGCCATGAAACGCACTTTCCAACCGTCCGTACTGAAGCGTAACCGTAGCCACGGTTTCCGTGCTCGTATGGCCACCAAAAATGGTCGTCTGGTTCTGGCCCGCCGTCGTGCGAAAGGCCGTGCTCGTCTGTCCGTTTCTAAGTAATAAAAGCTAACCCACCGAGTGGTTAAGCTCGCTTTTCCCAGGGAGTTACGTTTGTTAACTCCCAGCCATTTCTCTTTCGTCTTCCAGCAACCTCAACGGGCCGGCACGCCGCAAATCACCATTCTCGGCCGCCTGAATACGCTGGGGCATCCCCGCATCGGTCTTACCGTCGCCAAAAAGCATGTTAAACGGGCTCATGAACGCAACCGCATCAAACGTCTGACGCGCGAAAGTTTCCGCCTGCATCAGCACCAGTTGCCTGCCATGGACTTTATCATCATCGCGAAAAAAGGCGTGGCCGATCTGGATAACCGTGCGCTGACGGAAGCGTTGGAAAAATTATGGCGTCGGCACTGTCGATTGGCTCCCGCCTGCTGATCGGGTTGATACGCGGATATCAGCGCTTTATCAGTCCACTGCTGGGACCGCACTGTCGTTTCCACCCGACGTGTTCCCAATATGGCATTGAGGCAATACGCAGATTCGGCATGTTAAAAGGCTGTTGGTTGGCGCTGAAACGCGTATTAAAATGCCACCCTTTGAACCCTGGTGGTGATGATCCCGTACCGCCAAAAACCGACAATAACAGAGAACATTAACGATGGATTCGCAACGCAATCTTCTTCTCATCGCTCTGCTGTTCGTGACGTTCATGATCTGGCAGGCCTGGGAAACGGATAAAAATCCGCCAGCCACAACACAGACCACGCAACAGTCTACGAATAATGCAGTCGGCGATGCCGCCAACCAGGGCGTCCCCGCCAGTGGTCAGGGTAAACTGATTACGGTGAAGACCGACGTACTGTCCCTGACGATCAACACTCGCGGCGGCGACATCGAGCAGGCCAACCTGCTGTCTTATCCGGCGACGCTGGGCTCCACCGAGCCTTTCCTGCTGCTGGAAACGACGCCGGCCTTCGTCTATCAGGCGCAGAGCGGTCTGACCGGGAAAAATGGTCCGGACAACCCGGCGAACGGTGCGCGTCCTCTGTATCAAACCGCGCAGGATCGCTACGAACTGACGGACGGTCAGAGCGAAATCCGCATTCCATTGACCTATACCGACGCCAACGGCGCGACCTTTACCAAGACGTTCGTGCTGAAACGCGGCGACTATGCCCTGGGCGTTGAATACGGCGTCAATAACGCCAGCGCTCAACCGCTGGAGCTGACGCTGTTCGGCCAGTTGAAGCAGTCCATCGAGCTGCCTTCACACCGCGATACCGGCAGCAGCAATTTCGCGCTCCATACCTACCGCGGCGCGGCCTTCTCCTCCAGCGACGAGAAATACAAAAAATACAGCTTCAGCGATATGAAAGAACCGCTGAACCTTGCGACGCAAGGCGGCTGGGTCGCCATGCTGCAGCAGTATTTCGCCACCGCGTGGATTCCACAGGCCAACAGCAGCAACACGTTCTACAGCGCCAATTTGGGCAACGGTCAAGCGGCTATCGGCTTTAAAGCCGCGCCGGTTGTCGTTCAGCCTGGCAGCCAGCAACAGCTGCGGGCCACGCTGTGGGTTGGACCGGAAATTCAGGACAAAATGGCCGCGGTCGCGCCTCACCTGGACTTGACCGTCGACTACGGCTGGCTGTGGTTCATCTCTCAGCCGCTGTTCAAACTGCTGAAATTCCTGCACGGTTTCATCGGTAACTGGGGCTTCTCCATTATCGCCATCACCTTTATCGTGCGCGCCATCATGTATCCGCTGACCAAAGCGCAGTACACCTCAATGGCTAAAATGCGCATGCTGCAACCGAAACTGCAGGCGATGCGCGAACGCGTCGGTGACGACAAACAGCGCATGAGTCAGGAAATGATGGCGCTGTACAAGGCTGAAAAGGTCAACCCGCTGGGCGGCTGCTTCCCGCTGCTGATTCAGATGCCGATCTTCCTAGCGTTGTACTACATGTTGATGGGCTCTGTAGAGCTGCGTCATGCGCCGTTCGCGCTGTGGATCCATGACCTGTCTGCTCAGGACCCGTACTACGTTCTGCCTATCCTGATGGGTCTGACCATGTTCTTCATCCAGAAGATGTCGCCGACGACGGTCACCGACCCGATGCAGCAGAAGATCATGACCTACATGCCGGTCATCTTCACCGTGTTCTTCCTGTGGTTCCCGTCAGGTTTGGTGCTGTACTATATCGTCAGCAACCTGGTGACCATCGCTCAGCAGCAGCTGATCTACCGCGGGCTGGAGAAGCGAGGCTTGCACAGCCGTGAGAAGAAATAACGCCGGCTGATTGCCAACCTCATTTCTAACGTAAGGCGGTCACTGACCGCCTTATTTTTTATGTAATTGAGAGAGATGACCATGAGCCATACCGACACCATCGTCGCCCAAGCCACTCCGCCGGGACGCGGCGGCGTAGGTATCCTGCGTATTTCCGGTTCCGCCGCGTCGGCCGTGGCGCAAGCCGTGCTGGGAAAACTGCCGCGTCCGCGCTATGCCGACTACCTGCCCTTTCTCGATGCCGACGGCAGCGTGCTGGATCAGGGCATAGCCCTGTGGTTTCCCAATCCCAATTCGTTCACCGGCGAGGACGTGCTGGAATTACAGGGCCACGGCGGCCCGGTGATTCTGGACCTGCTGTTGAAACGCATCCTGACGTTGCCGGGCCTACGCATCGCCCGTCCCGGTGAGTTCTCAGAGCGCGCCTTCCTGAACGATAAGCTGGATTTAGCGCAGGCCGAAGCCATCGCCGACCTGATTGATGCCAGTTCCGAGCAGGCCGCGCGCTCCGCCGTGAACTCCCTGCAGGGCGCTTTTTCCAGCAGGATCCATCAGCTGGTGGAAACGCTGACGCAGCTTCGTATTTACGTGGAAGCCGCCATTGATTTTCCGGATGAGGAAATCGATTTCCTTTCCGACGGCAAAATCGAGGCGCAGCTCAACACGGTGATCGCCGATTTGAACGGCGTGCGCGCCGAAGCCCGTCAGGGGAGTCTGCTGCGCGAAGGCATGAAGGTGGTCATCGCCGGTCGTCCCAACGCCGGTAAGTCCAGCCTGCTGAACGCGCTGGCGGGCCGGGAAGCGGCTATCGTCACCGATATCGCCGGCACCACCCGCGACGTCCTGCGCGAGCATATTCATATCGACGGCATGCCGCTGCATATCATCGATACCGCCGGTCTGCGCGACGCCAACGACGAGGTGGAGCGCATTGGTATCGAGCGCGCCTGGCAGGAGATAGAGCAGGCCGATCGGGTGCTGTTTATGGTGGACGGCACCACCACCGAGGCCAGCGAACCTGCCGCCCTCTGGCCGGAGTTTATGGCGCGACTACCGAAAACGTTGCCGATCACCGTGGTGCGCAACAAAGCGGACATCACCGGAGAAACGCTCGGTATCGAGGATGTGAGCACCCACTCGCTCATCAGGCTGTCGGCGCGTACCGGGGAAGGCGTAGATCTGCTGCGCAATCATCTGAAAGAGAGCATGGGCTTTACCATCAGCACTGAAAGCGGCTTTCTGGCTCGTCGCCGTCACCTACAGGCGCTGGAAAGCGCGGCCGAACATCTGGAACAAGGCCGCGACCAACTGGTCAGCGCTTACGCGGGCGAACTGCTGGCGGAAGAACTGCGGCTATCGCAACAGGCGCTCAGCGAGATTACGGGGGAATTCACCTCCGACGACTTATTGGGCCGCATTTTTTCCAGCTTCTGTATCGGCAAGTGAAGTAGCTCATCAATCAGAGAAACGTGGTAAAATCCTTCAAAGCACATCAAATTAACTTTTTGTTTTTTATGGAAATTATTTGTTTTTGGTTATGAGGCGGTTTTACTACTTTTCACATACCTTTGCTCTGCTTTGCTAAAAATTGATCCATATTCACTCCCGAGTTGGAATTTTGGAGCAAAGTGGAGCAATGATGAAGGTATCAGTAAACAAGCGTAATCCTAACCCGAAAAGGCATCAGCAACTTAGACTGGTGTACTGCTGTAGTCCCTCCGGTTTTTAGTACCACCGCCAATGAGGATCTCCGGCCAGTTTTTGCCGCGCATAGATAACAGGTGGCATATCACCCAGTAAGCTATGTGGGCGTTCCTCGTTATATTCTGTGCGCCAGTCTTCTGTTAGCACGCGGACTTCTGACCGTGTTCTGAACAGATACATATCGAGTATTTCTGTTCGCAGCGTTTTGTTAAATCGCTCGATAAATCCGTTCTGCATCGGCTTTCCGGGCTGAATAAAATCGAGTATCACACCGTGGCGTTCTGCCCATTCGGCTAAGGCTGCGGCGGTGAGCTCTGGCCCATTATCACTGCGTATAAAAGACGGGTAGGCTCGTTCTGTGCTTAATCGTTCAAGAATGCGCACAACACGATGAGCCGGTATATTCAAATCAACTTCGATGGTCAGCGCTTCCCGATTAAAGTCATCAACGACGTTAAATAACCTGAAGCGCCGCCCGTCGCTCAAGGCATCACTCATAAAATCAACTGACCAACAGTGGTTCGTTTTATGCGGAATAACCAACGGCTGTGGATGTCTGTTAGGTAAGCGTTTTTTCCCTTTGCGCCGAAGGTTGAGTTTTAACAATCGATAGATCCGGTAAACCCGCTTTGCATTCCACAGTAACCCTGCCTGTCGTAACTTATTGAACATCAATCCAAAACCCTAGGCCGGATACTGATGTGCCAGTTTTTGTAGCGCCTTGACTACTGATGAACATGACCAAAAAAAGATGCTAAGCATCTACGAACCATGTTTATACATGGGGCCAGGGCCGTCGTCAGAGTTGCTGAGAATAATCATGACAGCTCAATGAATCAGTGGGTTAATCAGTTAAAAGAGCGAAGAGGCGTTAACAAAACGACTGTCGCTGTCGCAAACAAGAATGCCCGGATTGTCTGGTCGATGTTGAAAAATAGTACAGAATATCAATCTGTTGTGATTTAAAGCTTACCGAGAAAAGTTGCAGAGTATTGAAATATGGTGACAGGTTGCACCTGCACCATCGGAACCTGACTATTATATTGGCCTTAGAGGCCGTCCAGTTGTTGAGGCGATGGTGTGCGGATTACCCATTTGGGCACAGGTCAGTATTGCTGAGGCCGGATAGATGTAAGCAACAACCCAAAACCAGATTCAGTACTTGCAAAACGGAGGTAGTCCATAGATGTAATAGCCGGCTTCCGACACACCGTTTTCGCGGCAGATACCCTTCACATGCCGACCCCCTTCAACCTCTTTCAAAACCCGCAGGATCTGAGTTTCAGTGAAACGCGCGTTCTTCATGATGAGCCTCCGATGGTTGTATTTTAACCAGAGAACTCTATTAAACGGTAAGACCAAATTCAGAGGGGGACTACAGTTGATTTACACAACAATTAGTTGCACATAAAATATTCGCGCTTCACAGGGATGAATCCATTTACAGGGAATGAAACATGCTGATCACCAAGCGTATTGATGAACTGACGCCGGAGGAATTTACCCGCATCCTGCCGCCCAAAAAAGGCAGCGCGCTGGATGCCAGAACCGTCGTATTAGGCTCGCAAGAGCACGCCTGTTGTTCATTAACGGCCGGCTCGTTAGACATCAATGCCAACCGCGATTTCGCCAATGCCGTCCGGAATGCCTATGACCGCGCCAGGGTGAATGCGCCGGCACAGAAAGCCGGCTGGGGATTTGCGCCCCGACCTGCCACGCCGCGAACAGAACCCAAGCCGACGCTCAAGGTCACCGAAGTGACCGATACCACCAGTGCGACGCGGATTGATCTCCCCATTTTGGTGTACGAGACCAAGCGAAAACCAGGATTAAACGCTGATGGAACGCCGGCGGCGGATATGCTTTACGGTGATATGACCAAAGAAGAAATCACCGCCATTCCCACCTATATGCATACGCACATGTTTGACGTGGATGACTGGATGCTCAACTTCGCGTCCCCCGATATTTTCTTTAAAAAATTTAGAGAAATGGCAACAACACTGTTTTCTTCCGGCGAACTGAAGTTCGTTATTCTCGCGATGATCGCCAAATTCCAAAAGAAGGAAGGCGGAGAGTTCAGGCACCCCGCTCTGACACGCGCGGTGCGCGCACATCCAGAGACTCAAAAATTTGTTAGTCGATTAATGGAAGGTGTTGATACAACAATTAAAATGAAGCAAGGCGAAATTAATGCCACATCTGTGGAAATATGGATGCCGCAATATGACAAAAAAAATCAAGCGAAACTCCGGCCTCCAGCCTTCCATAGAACTTCAGATATCATCGGGGGATTAACCATGTCAATTAACGATGTCTGGGCAGCTAAAGCAGAGTTGGTTCAGTATGACCGAGTCGGACGCTATTATACCGGTAAAGTGCGCGTCACGTTCTACGACCATTTTGGGTTAGATATTCCCGACATCGGCCCCGATCCGACCAACGGCTCCATAAAAAAATATGGCATGCTTGCAGGGTTCCGAGGCTGGTTTATCCTGCAACATATGAAGCAGTTCGGGTATAAGCCATTCATCACCGTTATGGAAATGGACTACCCCATAAAGGGAACGTTATGAATTTTACCTTTGCTTTTCTGGTTGTGAATTACCTCATCCTGGTCGTGGGACGACTTTATCAATTCGATGAAGATTCCTTTTTGTACATGCACTATTCCACGATGCTGCCGTTGATATTAGTCCTAAGTCCTGTATGTACGCTTATCTTTCTACGCCGTCGATTTGCTCATAAATGGCGTTTCGTGGGATGGAATACATTTCTATATGCTTTTACATTGCTATGGATTAATTATATTGGCCCGGTTTCAGCCTATTTGTCTTTTTCTACACCGACTATTAAATTAACTGAAAACAAGCTTCATTATGTGATAAACAACCCGCCTAAAGGGCAACAAGCACTCATTGACTTGATTATGAATTACTTCAAACAACACCCTTTTGATAAGAATAGTGATGAATACTCTGCCGTTTTTTATAAGGAAAGTGTTGATTCTCCACTCAGTGGTAATAGGCCGTTAGCTCACTGGTGGGATCAGTCCATGTTAACCGAATATCAGAAATATCAAGACACCGTAAACTATGAATTAGCCTCTATGGTATTTTTCAATAAAAAAAATGATGCCTATTTCAATGGCCTTACACGGTTTTGGCTCTACAACGACTATGCATATGCCTGCAATGACCATCAATCTGAAGTTAATATTATTGATATCAAATCAAATGGCACCCAAACCCCCACCTGTGATTAACCCCACTAGGCAAAAAACAGCGCGACGCTGAGCACCTCGTTCAGCGCCGCGTTGAGACTCGGCAGCGGACGATGATAAAAAAATTCCAATCTCGCGATAGATGGGACGTCAGGCGGTTGATAATGGCGGGCTGGCACGGGAGGATTGCCCAGCCCTATTCGAATTATTGATTCGAATTATTGGGTACCACAACGTTTCCTTTCTGTCTCGCTCTACCTCTGGGTAAGACCCCTGATAAGGGTACCTGTCATCCGGTCATTAATCGTCTCTCCCTGGTCTACAGGCCGTCCAGAATACGGATACAAGCCGCAAATACTCATTACGCGCTATAGGCGTTAACATCGAATTCACCGGTTATCGCGTGTGAAGAGGGTTCCAGCTAAACGCCGGTTTTCCGCCATTTATACAAAATTTTTATACCGCCCTTCCACAATTTGACGACATTTTTATTTCCCTTTCTCTACCCTCCTCCGTATTCCCTTCACACCTGGAGAATCACCGTGAGCGCAGGAATCATCGCCGGCATCGTGCTGGTCTTTTTATTGCTGGGCTACCTGTTTTATGCCCTGTTTCATGCGGAGGCACTGTGATGGCCGCCGACGCTGTTTTACTCCTCGCCGTCTATCTGACGGCGCTGCTGTTATTGGCGCAGCCGCTGGGACGCCTGCTGACGGGACTCATTCATGACAGAACGCTGCCGGGAACGGCGGGAATTGAGCGTGCTGTCTGGCGACTGTGCGGCATCTCGGACGGCGACATGAACTGGCGTCAATATCTGGCGGCGGTGCTGGCGTTCAACCTGCTGGGCATCATCGTGCTGTTCGCCATCCTGATACTACAGGGATGGCTGCCGCTCAATCCGCAGGGACTGCCGGGCCTGTCGTGGCACCTGGCGCTGAATACCGCCATCAGTTTCGTCAGCAACACCAACTGGCAGGCCTACGCCGGGGAAAGCACCATCAGCAACTTCAGCGCGATGATGGGGCTGACCGTGCAGAACTTCCTCTCCGCGGCGACTGGTTTCGCGGTGCTGTTCGCACTTATTCGCGGGTTCGCCCGTCACGCCACCGACAAGCTGGGCAACGCCTGGCGCGACCTGACGCGAACGACGCTGTTCGTACTGCTGCCGCTGTCTCTGCTGACGGCGCTATTGATGATCAGTCAGGGCGTACCGCAAAACCTCAGCCCTTATCTGACCTTCACTACGCTTGAGGGGGTGCAGCAAACGCTGCCGATGGGACCCGTCGCGTCGCAGGAAGCGATCAAAATGCTCGGCGTCAACGGTGGGGGGCTGTTTAACGCCAACTCGGCGCATCCGTTCGAGAACCCGACGGCGCTGACGAACTTTGTGCAAATGCTGGCGATGTTGCTGATCCCCGCCGCGCTGTGCCTGGCGTTTGGCCGGGCGATCCGCGATACCAGACAAGGGCACACCGTGCTGTGGGCGATGCTGATGATGTTCGTCGCCGCCGCGGCCGTGGTCATGTGGGCCGAAGTCGACGGCAATCCGCATCTGGCCGCCTACGGTGCGGACAGCGTGCTGAACTGGGAAGGCAAAGAGAGCCGCTTCGGCATCCTGCAATCCGCGTTGTTCGCGGTCATTACGACGGCGGCGTCGTGCGGCGCGGTCAACGCGATGCACGACTCCTTCACCGCGCTGGGCGGATTGGTGCCGCTGTGGCTGATGCAGATTGGCGAAGTGGTGTTCGGCGGCGTGGGTTCCGGCCTGTACGGCATGCTGATGAACGTGCTGCTGGCGGTGTTTGTCGCCGGACTGATGATCGGCCGTACGCCGGAGTATCTGGGGAAAAAAATCGGCGTACCGGAAATGAAAATGACGGCGCTCGCCATCCTGATCGCCCCAACGCTGGTTCTGCTTGGCACCGCGTTGGCGATGATGACCGACGCCGGGCAAGCCGGCATGTTGAACCCCGGCCCCCACGGCTTTACCGAGGTGCTGTATGCGCTCACGTCCGCCGCCAACAATAACGGCAGCGCGTTCGCAGGGCTGTCCGCGAACACGCCGTTCTACAACCTGCTGCTGGGAGCCGCCATGCTGATTGGCCGCTTCGCCCCCGTTATCCCCGTCTTAGCCATCGCCGGATCGCTGGCAAGTCGACCTACGCAGCCCGCCGGCGTCGGGACGCTGCCGACCCACGGCGCGCTGTTTGTCGGGCTGATTATCGGCACCGTGCTGCTGGTCGGGGCGCTGACCTTCATTCCATCGCTGGCCCTGGGGCCGATTATCGAGCATCTGCAGTGATGACACTGTTCATTGCCGGAGACACATTTTATGGGACATAACACGCTTTCTCAGCCGCGCAACACGCTGTGGCGCGCCGCGCTGGTCGAGTCATTCAGGAAGCTGGCCCCCCGGATGCAATATCGCAATCCGGTGATGTTCGTCGTTTTCCTGGGCAGTATTCTGGCGACGCTGCTGGCCGTCGGCATAAGCATGGGTTGGCTGGCGGGTGAACTGACGTTCACCGCGGCGATCAGCCTGTGGCTATGGTTCACCGTGCTGTTCGCCAACTACGCCGAGGCGCTGGCCGAGGGGCGCAGCAAGGCGCAGGCCGAAAGTCTGAAAGGCATCAAACGCACCAGCTGGGCGAAAAAACTGGCGGAGCCGAAACACGACGCTCCGAACCAGCAGGTGGCGGCCGAAAACCTGCGAAAAGGCGATTGGGTGCTGGCGCAAGCCGGCGACATTATCCCCTGCGACGGCGAAGTGCTGGCGGGCGGCGCTTCCGTGGATGAAAGCGCGATCACCGGCGAATCCGCGCCCGTTATTCGCGAGGCCGGGGGCGATTTCGCCTCGGTGACGGGCGGGACGCGGATCCTCTCCGACTGGCTGGTGATCCAGTGCAGCGTCAACCCCGGCGAGACCTTTCTGGACCGTATGATCGCGATGGTCGAAGGGGCCAAGCGCCGCAAAACGCCTAATGAGATCGCGCTCTCCATCCTGCTGATCGCGCTGACCATCGTCTTCCTACTGGCGACCGCGACGCTCTACCCGTTCTCGGCCTGGGGCGGCTCGCCGGTCAGCGTCATCGTACTGGTGGCGCTGCTGGTCTGCCTGATCCCGACGACCATCGGCGCGCTGCTGTCGGCGATTGGCATCGCCGGGATGAGTCGGATGCTGGCCGCCAATGTGATCGCCACCAGCGGACGGGCGGTGGAAGCGGCGGGCGACGTGGACGTCTTGCTGCTGGACAAAACCGGCACCATCACGCTGGGCAACCGGCAGGCCAGCCAGTTTCTGCCCGCGCCCGGCATCACGGAGGAGGCGCTGGCGAACGCCGCTCAGCTCGCGTCGCTGGCGGATGAAACCCCGGAAGGCCGCAGCATCGTGGTGCTGGCCAAGCAGAAGTTCAACCTGCGCGAACGCGACCTGCAAAGCCTGAACGCCACGTTCATCCCCTTTTCCGCGCAGACCCGCATGAGCGGCGTGAATATCGGTTCGAAGAGGTTGCGTAAAGGCGCGGCCGACGCCATACGCCGTCACGTCGAAAGCCAGGGCGGACAGTTCCCCTCAGCGGTCAACGTGCTGGTGGAGTCGGTCGCACGCTCTGGCGGAACGCCGCTGATCGTGGCGGTGGATAACGCCGTGATGGGGGTGGTGGCGCTGAAAGACATCGTCAAAGGCGGCATCAGGGAACGCTTCGCCGAACTGCGTCGGATGGGCATCAAAACCGTCATGGTCACTGGCGACAACCCGCTGACCGCGGCCGCCATCGCCGCCGAGGCCGGGGTCGATGACTTTCTGTCGGAGGCGACGCCGGAAGCCAAACTGGCGCTGATCCGCCAATACCAGGCCGAAGGCCTCATGGTCGCGATGACCGGCGACGGCACCAACGATGCGCCCGCGCTGGCGCAGGCAGACGTGGCGGTGGCGATGAACTCGGGGACGCAGGCGGCCAAAGAAGCGGGCAATATGGTGGATTTGGACTCCAATCCCACCAAGCTGCTGGAGGTGGTGCGCATCGGTAAACAGATGCTGATGACGCGGGGATCGCTGACCACCTTCAGCATCGCCAACGATGTGGCCAAGTATTTCGCCATTATCCCTGCGGCGTTCGCGGCAACCTATCCGGCGCTCGACAAGCTGAATGTGATGCATCTGCACTCGCCGAACTCGGCCATCCTTTCCGCGGTGATTTTCAACGCCCTGATTATCGTGCTGCTGATCCCGCTTGCGCTCAAAGGCGTTCGTTACCGGCCGATGTCCGCGGCGTCACTGTTGAGCCGTAATCTGTGGATTTACGGCGCGGGCGGCCTCGCGGCGCCGTTTATCGGCATCAAACTGATCGACATGCTGTTGACCGTTCTGGGTCTGGGCTGAGGAGCCAAAGTATGAACCTGATACGTCCCACGCTTTCCCTGTTTTGCCTGCTGGCCATCATCACCGGCGCAGCCTATCCGCTGTTGACGACTTCGTTATCCCAGTGGGCCTTTCCGGACACCGCCGGCGGGTCGCTGATCGTTCGCGACGGTCAACTTCGCGGCTCAGCCTTGATCGGCCAGCACTTTACTCGGCCGGACTATTTCCACGGCCGTCCGTCGGCAACCGCCGACACGCCGTACAACCCGCAGGCCTCTTCCGGCAGCAATTTGGCGGCGAGCAATCCGGCGCAGGACGAGGCCGTTAAACAGCGCGTGGCGGACCTGCGCGCCGCCAATCCGCAGGCGAGCGGCCTGGTTCCCGTCGAGCTGGTCACCGCCTCCGGCAGCGGTCTGGATCCGCACATTTCACCCCAGGCCGCGCTATGGCAGGCCCCCCGGGTGGCGTCGGCCCGCCATCTATCGGAAGGCGACGTGCGGCGGCTGGTGGATAAGCACACGCAGCAGCCGCGCCCCGACTTTCTGGGCGAACCGGTGGTCAATGTGCTGGCGTTGAATATGGCGCTGGACGAATTACAAAAAAACCGTCCGTAAAAAAACCGGGAAGCGTCAAATGACATCGCGCCGTCGTATTCACCAGCGACGGCGCGATGTCGTTCCACGATGGATGAGCCTTAGTGTTGGCGAAGATCGCTCAAAAAGCGCTGCGCGCGCGGATGCTGCGGCGATCGGAAGAAGTTTTCAGGCGCGGCCTTCTCCAGAATCTGCCCCTGATCCATGAACCAGACGGTGTCCGCCACTTCGCGGGCGAAATTCATCTCATGGGTCACGCACATCATCGTCATACCTTCCTGCGCCAGCCCGCGCATCACGCTCAGCACCTCCCCCACCATCTCCGGGTCCAGCGCCGAGGTCGGTTCGTCGAACAGCATCACCGGCGGCTTCATCGCCAGCGCGCGCGTTATCGCCACGCGCTGCTGCTGACCGCCGGAAAGCTGGGCCGGATAGGCATTCGCCTTGTGTGACAACCCCACGCGCTCCAGCAGTTCGCCTGCATGCCTGCGCGCGTCCGAACGTTTGACGCCCAGTACCTTCACCGGCGACATCATAATGTTGTCCATGACCGAGACATGCGGGAACAGGTTGAAATTCTGGAACACAAAGCCAATTCGGGTGCGCAGCTGGTTGAGACGGGTGCTGGTGCCGTGTATATCAATGCCGTCGAACAGGATTTGCCCTTTTTCAATCGGCTCCAGTCGGTTGACCGTCCGAATCAGCGTCGATTTGCCGGACCCCGACGGTCCGCAGACCACCACGACCTCGCCGCTTTTGATCTCGGCATTCAAATCAGTCAACGCCTGATAATCGCCATACCATTTGCTGACCCGGTTAAACATAATCATTGGTCTCATCATGCATTCCTTATAGCGACGGTGTTTCGGTCAATAATTCAGTTTTCTCAGTCGGCGTGCCTGCGGGGTTTTCATTACGTCGCTTGCGCTCGACGTGCGCTTCCAGCCGGTTGGCCAACCACGTCAGGCTGAAGCAGATGACGTAGTAGCTCAGCGCCACAATGGCGAACACCTGAAACGGCTTGGTCAGCAGTTGATTGTTGACCTGATTGGCGGCGAAGGTGAGCTCCGGCACGTTGATCACGTAGCCCAGCGTGCTGTCCTTGATGATGGACACCAGTTGGCTCACCAGACTGGGCAACGTGTTGTAAAGCGCTTGAGGCAGGATCACCATGCGGAAGGTTTTAATGTAACTCATGCCCAACGCACGCGACGCTTCGTACTGCCCGGACGGCAGCGCCTGAATGCCGCCGCGAATGATCTCGGCGATGTAGGCGCTTTCATAAATCACCAGCGTGCACAGCATCGTCGCGAAGCCGCTGATGTTATGGCCGATCAGCAAAGGGATGCAGAAGTAGGTCCAGAACACCACCATGAGCAGCGGAATGCCGCGCAGCGCGTAGACCCAGCAGGCCGCCGGCCAGCGTAACCAGCGGAAAGGGGAAATACGCGCCATGCCGAGCAGCATGCCGACCGGGAAAGCGAACAGCATCGCCAGCAGGGAGATCAATAACGTACACAGCACGCCGCCGAGGGGACCATTCGGATACTGCCCCATCAGAAACAGCATCCCGTTGTCGTGCAAAATCGTGAAGATATCGGCCACGGGATTACCTCGCATAGACGCGCTGGAAATGGCGAGCCAGCAGAGCACCAGCCCCCATCAGCAGCAAAGAGAAGACCAAATAGCCGACGGAGGCCACCAGATAGGACTCGAAGGTGCGAAACGTCTGGTTTTCGATATCGCGGGTGACGTAGGTCAGCTCCGCGACGCCGATGACCATCGCCAGGCTGGTGTTCTTGAACAGCAGCACGGTGTGGTTGATTAACGACGGCAATGAGTTGCGCAGCCCCTGCGGCAGGATCACCAGTCGCATCGCGCGACCGTAGCTCATGCCCAGCGCGCGCGCCGCCTCGTTCTGCCCGTCCGGGATCGCCCGCAGTCCGCTGCGGATATCCTCGGAGAAATAGGCGGCCTGACACAGGCCAAGCGCAAACATCGAGAACAGGAACTCCGCGTTGAAGTCGTTGATCCACATCTGCACCGACTCCGGCAGCAGCGTGGGGATCGCGAAGTACCACATCATCAGCTGGATCAGCGTCGGCACGTTACGGTGGTAAGACACGTAGGACGACACCAGGAAAACCGCCGTGCGTTTATGCGTCAGACGGATCACGACCAACAGCAGCGCCAGCGTCATGGCCAGCAGCCAGGACCCTAATGCCAGCTTCAGGGTAACGACGGCCCCCTCGACGATCATCGATCCGAATTGACCGGTGAATACAGCGGAAAAATCGAGCGTCATCGTTTAGTCCCCCTCAGCGCCTCGCGGCGATTACTCTACGGACTCGCCCGGCCGCAGGGTCGAAAGACCACCCGGTACCTGTAGCGTAGGCATGATCTCGATATGGCCGAAGTTGACGGCGACCGGCGCGGCAATCACAAACGCCACCGTATCGGCAATATCCTTCGGCTGCGGTAGCTCGAAGCCGTCGATAAAACGGCGGCGCGCGCCCTCCCGATCGCCCGTCACGTTGCCGAAAATATCGGTCGCGACGCGGCCGGGGCAGAGTTCGGTCACACGAACCCGCTTGCCGCAGCAGTCCACCCGCAGCTGGCGCGACAGGGCATGTACGCCTGCTTTGGTCGCGTGGTAAATGGAGTTGCCGTTGAAGTTGTAGATCGCGGCGATAGAGGTGACGTTAATGACGTGCCCGCAGTCCCGCGCTTCCATACCCGGCACCAGCAGTCGACAGAGGTGCAGCACCGCCCGCAGGTTGACGTCCACCTGAGTGTCGATCGCCTCCTCGTCGGCATCAAGAATCGAGCCTGGGCGGGAAACGCCCGCATTATTCACCAGCACGTCGACCTGAAGTCCACTGCACAGGCGCGTCAGCGCATCCGTGTCGCTGACGTCGATAGCATGAGGAATACAGCCGGTACGCACGGCCAGCGCCGCCAGTTGTTCCTCACGACGGGCCACGGCATGGACCGTCAGCCCCTCCTGACATAGACGTTCGACAATCGCTTCGCCCATCCCGGCGGATGCGCCGGTTACCAGCGCGGTTTTGTAATCTGAAAACGGCATTTCAACTCTCCTGATCAACGGCAGCGCCTCCCTGTGCGGGAGACCGGCCCTTTTTTCGACTCTATCCAGTAAATACAGGCAGGTATAAGACATAAACGGTTTGAGGCGATAAGGGCGACTTATAACGCGGTTTTCTCCCAGCTCTGCTGCCGAATTTGCTCGGAGATCGGCGCAATACGCAGGCCGGTTTCTTCAATCGTCGCGCGCAGCGTTTTGACCATCTCGATCGCCTCAGGCGTATCTCCGTGGACCAGAATCGAGGAGACGTCGAGCGTCAGCGTGTCGCCCTCGATGCTCTCGATCGTGTCTTCCGTCAGCAAACGGCGAACACGCGCCTTGACCTGTTCCGTATCGTGAATGACCGCGCCCGGCTTGGCGCGGC
Source organism: Lonsdalea populi (assembly GCF_015999465.1). Lineage (NCBI taxonomy): Bacteria > Pseudomonadati > Pseudomonadota > Gammaproteobacteria > Enterobacterales > Pectobacteriaceae > Lonsdalea > Lonsdalea populi. The sequence continues at coordinate 3,843,324 of NZ_CP065534.1, read as the reverse complement.
TGACCAAAAGCCCGTCGCTTTCATAAGCGCGATCGGCCAGGAAAACGCACACCACGCGTAAGCCAAGACGTCGCGCCACGCGATCCACCGCATTTCCCGCCATCGTGCTGATAATCATGTTCGGATCGAAGGTTCTGACCGCACGCAGCAGGACGTCGGCCAGCGCCTCATCTTCCGAGACCATGTTGCCGAGGGCGCCGTGAAAGCTCATATGCGTCAGCGGGTAACGCGCCGCGTGGGCGAATGCCGACAGCGCGCCAAGCTGGTAGGTGACGTAGTGCGCCAGCGTGTCCGGGTCGATCTGCATACGACGGCGGCCGAATCCCATCAGATCGGGAAAACCGACGTGGGCGCCGAGATCGACATCATGTTGTTTGGCCAGCGCGACGGTTTTCGCCATGATCGCCGCGTCGCCGGCATGAAACCCACAGGCGACGTTGGCCGAGGTGATCAGCGGCATCAGCGCCGCGTCGTCCGCGATCTGATAGTCGCCGAAGCCTTCGCCGATATCGGCATTCAAATCTATCGATTTCATCATTAAGCCTCTGTTTTTCTCAGGGTGAGAATGACGCTGTCATACTCGACCACATAGCCTTGCCTGACCGGCATCGACGTTACCGTGCCATCGGCCGGACTCAGCACCGGCAGGTAGGCCAGCCCAACCTTCAGCAGCGCCAGCAGCGCCCCTTGCCGGACTGTGGCGCCGAGCGAAACAAACGTCTCATCGCGTCCCGGATACTGCAAACAGACCGTGCCGGGCAGGCAGGCCCGCAGAATCTCCGTCTGCGGCCCCTCTTCGCCTGTCCGCGCGCCCGCGGACATCGCAGCCGAGACATCGCAAGCCGGTTCAAACCTCAGGCGAACATGGTAATCGCTGCCGCCGATCTCTATCTGGGTTAACCCCGAGCGGCGCATCGTGTGGGCCACCGCGCGTAGCTCCCGGAGTGCTAATGGGCTGTTTTGCATAAATATCCTGTCAACTCATCCGACATCATTTCGCCACGCGACGGGCGCTTCCCGTGGGTAGCTGGACAGACCGGCGGTCAACACAGGAAAGGAGGACGTTGGCAGGCAAAAACGCAAATACGACCGGAATCGTCGCCTGTCGCCGACGTCCGACAACCGCCCATCGCCCATCGCCCCGGCGTACTGGGGATATCCGCACTCTAACGTGGCGACAGGTTGATTCGGTAAGAGGGTTTCGCTTTGCGACGATAAGGGAGACTTATTACCCCACCAGCGCCAGCGGACGGTTGTCCGTGGTACGTTTCACCATCAGCGATAACAGGATGTCTTTGACGACTTTCGCGGGCTGCGAGAGCGGCAGGTGGTCCGACATGCAAAACGTCAGGGAGACCTGAATGTTCGGATCGACAATCTTCGCCATCCAAGCGTTACTGGCCTGTAGCATGGCGCGCGCGGCGGACTCCGGCATGATCGTACAGCCCAACCCTTCGCCCACGGCGGCATTCAGCGTGGTTTGCGACTCGATTTCGCAGCGGACCTTGTAGGATATGCCCGCCTGAACAAAGGCATCGTCCACCCCCTTGCGCATCGTATTGTAAATTCGCGGCAGGAACAGGTCGTAGCGCGCGGCGTCAGCCAGCGAAATGCTGCTTTTCGGCGCGTCCAGCCCGTGTGGACAGACAAAATAGAGGTCTTCCTTCATCAGCGGCATAAAGCGCAGGCCGTGGATCTCACGGCTGCCGTAAATCACCGCCATATCCATACGCCCGTTCATGATGAGTTCACTCAGCGTAGTACCGAAGTTTTCATTGAAATACAGCACGATGCCGGGATGCTGCCGATGCACTTCCTTCATCAGCGGCAGCGCCAGCTGCTGGGCGGCCGTCCCCGGGGCCAGACCGACGGACACGCTGCCCGAAATGGTCAGCCCGGCGCCGTCGATGGCGATTTGCGCCTGATCGCACTGACGCAGGATCGCCTGTGCGTGCGTATAAAGAATTTTGCCCGCTTCGGTCGGCGTGACGCCGCGCTTGGTGCGGATTAACAGCTGCTGATTGACCTCGCCTTCCAGCGTCGCCAACTGCTGGCTGAGAGCGGGTTGCGCGATATGAAGAACATCAGCGGCCTGCGTCAGGCTGCCCACGTCAACGATTTTGATGAAGTATTTGAGCCGACGGAGATTCATAGTGGCTTCCTCACTGCGGGGTCTTGACCTTAATCAAAGCAAGATTGGGGCCAGCGCGCACGACCATGAAAAGACGAGATACAGATAAGGATTTCAGCCGGTTAGCTCCTATTCGCTTGCCTTGTCTTACGCGCTTCGTCCCTCCGTTTGCACCATGGTGATGCAAGACGGCAACCCCTTACGCTGCGCCGACACGCACAACCATTGCATTAGGTTATGTCACCACAACAAAGCGCTATTGGCCTCTGCGCTGGATTCACTTTTATGCTCTTCCCAACCAGGGTCATCCATCGACCTGCTTTTCGCACCGTGCCGCTCGCCTGCTCCTGCCTTTGCAGGCCGCGCCGGCATGACGCCCCTGACTGACTGGAATCTCCGCACATGCCTGAAATTGCCGATCGCCTAAAAAATGTCACCGTATCCGCTTCTGTGGCTATGACGCAGAAAGCGCGAGATCTCGCCGCACAAGGTATCCACGTTATTGGCTTATCTACCGGCGAACCGGATTTCCTCACGCCGCGACATGCCACGGAGGCCGCCTACGCCGCCGCGCTGGCGGGCGATACCCGCTATCCGCCCACCGACGGGACACCGGCGTTGCGCGCGGCCATTCAGCGTAAGTTCAAGCGCGACAACCATCTGGACTACGACATCAGTCAGATCGTCACCGCTGGCGGCGCCAAGCAGATTATCTTTAACGCCTTTATGGCGACGATCAATCCAGGCGACGAAGTGCTGCTGCCGTCTCCGTCGTGGATCAGCTACGCCGATATCGTGAAATTCGCCGGCGGCGTTCCGGTCCCCGTCGCTTGTCCGCAGGAAAATGACTTTAAGCCTTACCCGGAAGACATCGAAGCGGCCATCTCCCCGAAAACCAAATGGCTGCTGCTCAACTACCCTAGTAACCCCACCGGTTCGGTCGCCAGCCGGGCCGATTTGCAGGGCATCGCGGACGTCATGCTGCGACATCCCGACATCTGGATCCTGAGCGACGATATTTATGAGCACTTGATTTACGACGACGTGACCTTTTGCACGATGGCGGAAGTCGAACCCCGCCTGCAAGAGCGTGTCCTGACGGTCAACGGCGTCTCCAAAGCCTGGTCGATGACCGGCTGGCGGCTGGGCTTCTGCGGCGGACCGAGCGATCTGATCAAAGCGATGAGCAACGTCAATACGCAGAATGCCGGCGGCGTGACCACGCTCACTCAGGCCGCAGCCGTCGCGGTACTCGACGGCCCGCAGGATCTGCTGAAAGAGCGCGCGGAGATTTACCGCCAGCGGCGCGACTATGTGTTGGAACGCCTGACCTCCATTCATGGTCTGCTGTGCCACAAACCTCAGGGCGCTTTTTACCTGTTCGTGAACATCGCCGCGTTTATCGGCAAAACCACCCAGGGCGGCCGCTACATCGCCAACGACGCCGACTTCGTGATGGCGCTGATGGAAGAACACCACGTGGTGACGGTACAGGGCTCGGCCTACGGCATGAGCCCGTTCTTCCGCCTCTCCTACGCGACCAGCATGGAGATACTGCAAAAAGGTTGCGACCGCTTGGCGGCCTTTTGCGAAGGGATGCGCTAAACGCCGCCTCACCGAAGCCGACGGATGGACGGGGCCGATGTTGCGCCCCGTTTTTTTATGCCCGCAGGCCATACGATAGCCAAATCCGACGCCCACGGAATCCCTTTCAGCAGCACGTCATGCCGCCGGACTCGGCGTTGTCAAAGAGGAATCATTGGGGGGAGCGCGGCGCGGAAGCAGGGAGAACCGATCATCGAAAAGAAGTGGCGGCAGCCCGCCAGCGGTGATGCCGCGGCCTGATGGACGGCTTCGCGGCATGAAAAACCGACCGGCGGCGATCTAGCCGTTCAGCGCCGCGGCAGAGACCTGATGACAGCTGCGGGAGACGCCAAGCAAATACGCGTTCACCGCGCGGTTGACGGCAATCGCCTCGGCGGCATCGCTTTCAACCAATTGCAGGCGATCGCCCGCCTGCGCCTGACCCAATCGCCAGAGGTCGTCTTCGATGACGCCCGCAATTTTAGGATAGCCGCCCGCCGTATTGGCGTCACTCAGCTGAATAATGGGTTCTCCCGCCGGAGGCACCTGCACAATGCCGGGGATTAACCCGTAGGAGCGCATTTCCACCGTTCGGGACGGGACGAGCGGCTCGCCGCTCAGGCGATAGCCGGTGCGATTGCTGTGCCGGGATATGGTCCATGACTGCGACCAGAACCGCGCGGCGTCGTGGGCAAACAGGTCGAATTCGCCGGAGGGGATCGCCCGTAGTTGAATGACGCCTTCCGGGCTGACCGGAAAGAGGTCGGCCAAAGCCACCGACGGCGGCACGGCGCCAATGCCGCCCGGCGGCAGCGAACATGGGCTTGCGTCTCCCGTCTGCAGGCGGTCGCCCTGCGTCAACGGTCGGCCCTCCAACCCGCCGAAGTTGCCGCGCAGCGCGGTGCTCCGCGACCCCATGACCACGGGAACATCAATCCCCCCCGCCACGCACAGATAACCGCGGACGCCCTGGCGGGGATACGACATCTCCAGCACCTGTCCGGCCTGCACCTCGCAGGCCCACCAGGGCGGGAGCGCTTTGCCGTCCAGAGCGGCGCGGCAATCGGCGCCGGTCAGGGCGATGGCGCCATCATCGGTGAAACGCACGCGGAAAGGGAAAAGCTGCACTTCGATCCCGGCCGCGTTTTCGCCATTGCCCAGCATAAGATTGCCGACGCGCAGCGCCAGCGCATCCATCGCTCCGCTGACCGAGACGCCGATATGGCGAAAGCCGGTGCGGCCAAGATCCTGAATGGTATTTAACGAACCGGTTTTCATCACCTCAATCACAGTTCAATCCTCTCAGGCAGAAAACGGATGATGTCTCCGGGCGCCATGACCGCAGGCGTTTCCGCCCAAGGGTCGAACAGCGGCATATCGGCGAAGCCGATCGCGTTCCAGCCGTTCGGTCCGGTTAACGCCGATACCCCCGTCTGCGCGCCGCCGATGCTCACGGTGCCTTTCAACATATTCAGCGACGGCACTTTTTTGCGTGGCGTCGCCAGCGCCGGGTCCAGACCGTGCAAATAGCCGAATCCCGGTGCGCTGCCGAGCGCGAAAACCGTATACTCGCCCTGATAGTGACGGCGGATGACCTCTTTTGCCGTCAGCCCGGTGAACTCGCACACGGCACCCAGATCCGTCGCGTGCTCGCCGCCATAACAGACGGGAATATCGATCCGTTTACCCTGCGAGGTAGCGGCCCGCGCACGCTCCCAACCGTCCTGCAGCAGATGGACGACGGCGGACGGCTCCGGCGGGATGTGCTTGAACAGCACCAGTAGGTTGGTCACGCCGGGGATCAGCGATTCGATATCGTCACGTTGCCGCAGTAACGCAGCCAGCGCCCAGATGCGCCTTTGCGCCGGAAGATCGAACTCGCCCGGCGCATCGACCAAATAGGCCCGACCGCCAATCGTAGACACTTTTACCTGCTCACCCTGACTGACGAGCGTCAAGGAGACGCGCTCCGGCACGTCGCGCGACAGCATGGTCATGAGTTATTCCAGCGGTTCGAATTTCAGACTTGAAAGCGGCTGCACTTTTTCTTCGCGCACCATCTTGTACTCGGTGTTCGGCCCAATCCAGGTATTCCAGATAGCATCGATAGCGCCGGCGTCGTCCATCGCCCTCAGGCTGCGATTGACTTCCGCCAGCAGCGCGGGCTCGTCTTTTTTCATCCCGACGCCAATCGGCTCCAGCGCCATCGGCTCTTTAATCATACCCAGCTCGATACCGTCTTTTCTCGCCTGAGAGATCATTTTGATGGCGGTCATGGTGTTGGTGACGAAGCCCACTACCTTGTTCTGCTCCAGCGCCAGGAAGGCGGAGGCCGTATCCTGGAACGTGACGGCTTTCGCGCCCGCCAGATGGATGGACTGCTCGGAGGTGGTGCCTTTGGTCGCGCTGATACGTTTATCTTTAAAGTCCGCCCGCGTTTTGTTTTCGTTCGGCTTCTTCACCACCAACATCTCTTTCGCCACATAGTACGGGTCGCTGAACTGGATTTGGTTGCCGCGCGTTTTGGTATACGCCAGGTTGGCGACCAGCACATCAGCCCGACCGGTGGCGATGACGGCGATACGCGCCTCAATCGAAGTCGGCATCAGATTGGCCTTGACCCCCACCTCCTTCGCCAGCGCATGACAAAGATCGACATCCATCCCCGCCAGCTGACGCGTTTTGGGATCGGGAGAAGAAAACGGCGGCACGTCGGAATAGACCGCACAGTTTAACTGGCCGCGAGCGTGGATGTCCGCAATTAAATCCGCATGGGCGGCGGGTGACAACGCCGCCAGCAGTGGCATGGCCAAGACGGCACCCGAAAGCAATTTCAATTTCATCACGAATTCCCCGCTATTTTAATTAAGATTCAGTGTTCTTCTGACGCAGGCACGGCAGAAGCGGTATGAAATAACTTACTAAAAATAAAGAGATAACCGCTAAAACTTTGCGTGACTCTTCCAGCAGTCTGACTATAGAAGCGATGAAAGCCGATGTATAAGACGGAAAGCGTGTGTGGTGATATGCAATTTGTATGACGGGAAGAAAATATAAGGAAAAACTATCCAGACAGAACGAAATTATCTTAACGGACGCGAAGACAGTCACTCTATGGTAAGGAAGATTTCCCGCATCAGGAAAGCGAATGCCGATATTGCAGCCAGAGAGTGAAAATAGACAATGAATTCCAGAATGGGCGTACTCCTGAAAATAATGTCGGCGCTGTGCGCGACATTAATGCTGGCATGCGTCAAAGGATTAAATGGCGCGATCCCTACCGGCGAAGTCATTTTTTTCCGTTCGTTCGTGGCGCTATTTCCCCTGCTTATCTGGCTCAAGTTTCAAGGCGATATTCTGGATTTAATCAAAACCCGCAATCTGTTCGGCCATCTCATCCGTGGTTTTTCCGGCACGGGCGGCATGTATTTTAACTATCTTGCGCTGGTCTATATTTCGTTGGCGGACGTGACCGCCATCAGCTACGCCGCGCCGTTACTTACCGTCATCATGGCGGCGATATTGTTGAAAGAAATCGTCCGCTTTTATCGTTGGCTGGCCGTCGTTGTCGGTTTCTCAGGCATTCTTGTGATGCTGTCGGCGTATCCGGGCGCCAGCGGGTCTGTCTTTTCCTCAACCTCCGGCGTCGCAAACGGATCGATCATCGGCGTCGTTTTCGCGCTGCTGGCCGCGCTCTGCACCGCCGCGTCGTCGATACAAATTCGCTTCCTCAACGGAGTGGAAAAGCCCGGCGCCATTGTCTTCTACTTCTCGCTGATGACCATGTTCATCGGTCTGGGAACGCTGTATTTCGGCTGGCTAATGCCGACGCTTCCGCAGCTCCTCCTGCTGATTGGCTGCGGTTTTTTCGGCGGTATGGCGCAGATACTGATTACCCTTAGCCTGCGCTACGCCGACGCCTCGCTGCTGGCTCCCTTCGACTACACCACGCTGGTGTGGTCAATGCTGATCGGTTATCTCTTCCTGGATAGCGTGCCGGGAGGCTCGACCATCGCCGGCGCGGCGATCATCGCCTGCGCCGGCATCTTTACCGTCTGGTGCGAACGGCGTCAGAGGAAAATGGTTATTCGGCGCTCAGTTGTTTAGTCGTGAAATTATTAAATAACCTTTCTCTTTTTACCCGCTACGCTGAATGATCCGCGGAGAGAAATCATCTCAACCTGATGTATTAATAATATTTTCACCCCAGGATCATTTTTCTTAAAAGTAATCACTGTTTTTTTTATTTACAGCGCCACCTATTAAAGTCACTTACACTTCCTTCCATGAAAAAGAATTTCATTCACCATAAATATGATAAATTTCGTATTGCCATGCGCTGTAAACATCAATTTACAATTTATTACTTCTACTGGAGGAAATTATCTTCTTATAAGAACATGCTTGATATTTGCGAACAGGGCTATTGTTAACTTTAGTTAAAAAAGATGCTATCCTCTGCGTCAGTTGTTGGATGACATTATTTCTTACCAGTGGAAAATAGGAGTGTTCGCGATCGGTAATTAACTCTCATACAGAGGTTAATGGTGATTTGGCGGATGCTTTTAAAAGAAAAGACCATGAAAGTAGAGAATTTACAATATAAATATTATCGTATCTCACATGCGCTGCGCTTAACGATTTCTTTTATTTTCGCTCTACTTTTATTGGCAAAACTGGATTTGGTCAAAGACGTCTCTTGGATCCTGATCACTATGGTCGTCATAGTGGGCCCGATGTCCTATAAAGGTAGCGTCTATCCCCGAGCCATCCAGCGCTCGACCGGAACCCTGATTGGCATCATCTTCGGTATTCTCTCGTTTTATGCCGGTAAGTACTCCTTTTCAGGCATGATAGTGATCATCGCCCTCGGTATATTTACCTGCGGCTATCTGACATTAAGTAAAATGCCTTATGCCGGGATACTGATTGGTATTACCCTTTCCGTGACCGTCAGCGTGTCGGGCGGGAATCTGGATATCGCGCTATGGCGTATTTCCGACGTCTTTATCGGCTGCGTCATCGCCGTCATTTTTTCCAGTATTTTTCCGCACAAAGCCTGTATTCACTGGAATATAGAACTGTATAAACTCATATCCAATCTGCATCAGCTTTACTGCGCCAATTTATCTCGTAATCTATTCAACCGGCCCGAATTAAAAAATCTTAACAGTATTAACAAAAAAACCATTGCCAATATATTAAAACTCTCCGCGCCTGCCCAGAAAGAAACCAGAATAGATAAAAAAACCTATGAGTTACTGCAGGAAACTATTCTCGATATCATCTCTTATTTAAATTTGATAGAAAAAGCCTTCTGGGACTGTCCTGTCAGTCACCATATTATTTGCGCTTCTTCACTGTCGAAGAAAATTAATTACGCGATCGACTACCGCTTCAAACTTTTACAAGCGTTTATTCGCGACGATATTACCGATCCGGATGCCATAAAAAAATTTCATCATAAAGAATTCGAACAGGACGTGATGGAGGAACTGCGGTCGACGCTGCTCGGCCAGCACGCCGGAAATGACATCGCGATAGAGAATAAAATTTATGGCTATTTCTATTTGGGCACCCAGATTATCGACAAGCTGGATGCACTGGCCATGCTGCTGAGCACAATGAAAACGCAACAGCGCAGGCATATCCATCTGCGCGTCAGAAACCGCACCGAATAACGCTCTCCGTGTGCTGACGCTGATGGCACCCTCCTCTGGCTAAGCGGCGCATCCAACCGTTAAGCGGCCATGATGGCCGAGAATACCTTTGAAAAACCGCACGCAATCGTTCTCTTTCTTACGCGCCGCGTTTATGTACAAGATAATGACTCTCAATACGCTAACATACTGAATAAATTTGATTATTCTTCTTTTTAATTCACTGTTCTATATCAAAATGGCCGGGGTGGGTAGCCGCTAGGATAAAAATCCAACGCCAGACAATGAAGCCGCTATCCTTGATAAGGCTTTAACGCCCGCCCCATACTTTTTGCTCTGGCCGGACAATTAAGAAGTGTGACGGTCGTCACTCATAAAGTGAGCGAGCGCTTACTCTTTTGGGATTTTATAGATAAAGTAAGACGCGGTATCGGCCTTTAATTCACTGCCGCATCCTGTTTCAACACGATCTTATCGGGAGAAGATATGAATCGGTTTATCGTCGCAAACGCTAAGGACTGTATCGGCTGTAAAGCCTGCGAGATTGCCTGTGTGATTGCCCATAACAATGGCGCTTATCCTGAAAGCGCGGAAAATTTTACCCCACGTATCCACGTCTTTCATAAAGCAGAGCTGCATACGGCGGTCACCTGCCATCACTGCGAAGACGCGCCCTGCGCCGCCCTGTGCCCGACACAGGCCCTGGTGAAAAAAGCGCACAGTATTCAGGTCATCGCCACCAAATGCATCGGCTGTAAAACCTGCGTCATTGCCTGTCCCTTCGGCGCGATATCCGTGGAGGCAACGGAAAAAACGCCGGATACCGCATCCGCTCACAAATGCGACCTCTGTATCGACAGAGCCGAGGGTCAGGCTTGCGTTGAGGCCTGCCCCACCCACGCGCTGCGTTTAGTTAGTGAGCACACACTAAAGCAGCAGCGTCAGGAAAAACAGCGCCAGACGGCACAGCGTTCCGCGCCCGGCAACTGGCGCGCCGCGCCGCCCTATAACCCATCGCGTCCCCCTCTGCTGAATAAACGCAAAGGCTGGCCGCGAATGGACGCCATTAAGAAACCGCTAAACGAGCGCGTTTCCACGTTCAATGAAATCTACCTGGGCTTTACGCCGGAGCAGGTCCAGGATCAGGGCGGACGCTGCATGACCTGCGGTCAGCACTCCGTCTGCGAATGGACTTGCCCGCTGCATAACAACATCCCTGAACTTCTGCGTCTGGCGAAAGAAGGCCGCATTATGGAAGCCGTGGAGCTGTCGCATCGCACCAGCAGTCTGCCCGAGATCTGCGGACGGGTCTGCCCACAGGATCGTCTGTGCGAAGGCGCCTGTACGCTCGGAAAAGAAGCATATGGCGCGGTGACCATCGGCAACATCGAGCGTTACATCACCGACAGCGCGCTGAAAATGGGCTGGAAACCCGATCTGACTCAGGTCAAGCCGACCGGTAAACGGGCGGCGATTATCGGCGCGGGCCCCGCCGGGCTGGCCTGTGCGGATGTCCTCACGCGTAACGGCGTCAAAGCGGTGGTCTTCGATCGTCATCCGGAGATAGGTGGCCTGCTGACATTCGGCATTCCCTCCTTCAAGCTGGATAAAGACGTACTCATCCAGCGCCGTGTCCTGTTTGAGGGCATGGGCATCGAATTTCATCTCAATACCGAGGTCGGGCGCGATATCTCGCTGACGCAACTGTTGGATGAATTCGACACCGTTTTCGTCGGCGTCGGCACCTACCGCTCCATGAAAGCCGGCCTGGATAATGAAGACGCGCCGGGCGTTTATGATGCGCTGCCGTTCCTGATTGCCAATACCAAACGAATTATGGGCCTGCCGGACCTGGAAGATGAACCTTATGTCTCGATGCGAGGCAAACGCGTGCTGGTGCTTGGCGGCGGCGATACCGCCATGGATTGCGTACGCACTTCAATACGTCAGGGGGCGGAGTCGGTCACCTGCGCCTACCGTCGCGATGAGGCGAATATGCCGGGGTCGAAAAAAGAGGTGAAAAACGCCCGCGAGGAGGGGGTGGAGTTCATGTTCAACGTGCAGCCGCAGAAAATCTGCCTCAACGAGCAGGGTGAAGTTTGCGGCGTCAGCCTCATCCGTACCGAGCTGGGAGAGCCGGATGCCAGCGGCCGCCGCCGTCCGCAGCCGGTTGCAGGCTCCGAGTTCATCCACCCGGTGGATGCGGTGATTACGGCGTTCGGCTTTCAGTCTCACGCGATGCCGTGGCTGGATGACGCAGAAGTACAGCGCAATAAGTGGGGGCAGATCGAGGCTCAACCGCTCGGCCGCCATGCCTGCCAGACCAGTCATCCACGCATTTTCGCCGGCGGTGACGCCGTGCGCGGCGCCGATCTGGTGGTCACGGCGATCGCTGACGGCCGTAAGGCGGCGCACAGCATGATCAACGCGATGAGCGAACCGCAGATGGTCACGGCGACAGCCCGCGTCGACTCGCAGGAGCTGGTGCGATGAATGCGTTCGTGATTGCCGACGCCAGCCAGTGCATTGGCTGCCGCACCTGTGAAATCGCCTGCGCCGTCGCCCATACGGGCGGCGGGCTCAGCGGCCTGAATACCGCGTCGTTTGCCCCCAGGCTAAAGGTCATTAAAAGCGCCGAGGTCAGCGTGCCGGTGCTTTGCCATCAGTGCGAGAACGCGCCCTGCGCCAGCGCTTGCCCGCAGGAAGCCTTGGTCGCGCAAAACGACAGCATTCAGGTGATATCCTCACGCTGTATCGGCTGTAAAAGCTGCGTCATCGCCTGTCCTTTCGGCGCCATTCAGATCGCGGCCGCAGCGCAGGGTGAGGCGCGCAGCGAAGTCCGCAAGTGCGACCTGTGCCACGGCGTGGCCGATGGGCCTTCCTGCGTTAGGGTCTGCCCAACCTCGGCCCTGCGGCTGGTCACGCCCGACGACCTGCGCCGACAAAGGGAAAAGCGGCAATGGCAGTCGGCCGGAGAGAATATCCATTCGCACAGCGAGTAGCATTTCTGGCGGGTTTCGGCGCTACGAAAGCAGATAAAATGTCCGTCATTCCATCAGGCCGCGCTCTTGTCTCTCAGGCGCTTCCGTTGACGATGGCTCTCCTTGCTTCATTGAAGTAAGGAGAGGTTTTTGACGAAAGCAGATTAAGTACCAATTATCAAATAATAATCCGTTAATTTGCATTTAGTTAATATTTTTGTCTGTAATATATCGCATCACAGCGTTTATATCGTCTCTGCTAACCTCGGACGCCACGATTTGCGTCATTATCATGGAGTGAATTATGACCTGCCATTTCGTCAGGTGGACCAGCAAGGAAGTTTTGCCCAGTCTGCAACGCCTGTCTGACGACCTGATCGCTTCAACGCAGAGTTTTTCAATGAAGCGGCGCGAACGCTATCTGAAAAGCCGGGCGCTATTGGCAGAGCTCATGTTTTATCTGTTTGGCTATCCGATGCTGCCCCCTTTGATGACCGCGCCCAACGGCCGCCCCTGCTTTAGCGATATCAACCTGCCCAGTTTCAGTCTGGGCTACGCGGGGAATACCATCGGGCTGCTATTGAGCGAGTCGGGCAGTGTGGGGATGAGTATGGAGATCGTCCACGTGCGGACGCCTCGTCAGCCGCAGTCGGTATGGCAGACGCAGGCGGAGAAAGCATGGGTAGACGCTCAGATCGATCCGCTTGAAGCCGCCTCTCAGCTCGCCGCCATCCGCCAGTCCGTGCTCAAAATACCGGAATTCAATCCGGGAGGCAGCGAGTCGCTGAAGCTTCATCCGGCGTCCGGGAGACTGCGCGCGGCGCATTTGCCGGAGGTGGAGGCGATGAGCGACATCGATGATTATCTGGCCTGGGCCTGCGCACGGACGCCTTTGTTGAACCGTCTGGTCCTGTGGAACTACGCGGTGGAGGAAGGGCTTAGCAAAACGTCGGAGATTATTCAGCAACAGCGCCAGTCGGCGCGATTTATGAAATTGACCAGCCACCCGGCGGAGAAAAAATAAACGCGGCTATCGCCGCGTCGTTATTTTTTATCGTCATCAGGAAATAGACAGCTTACCGTCATCGTCCCTGACACGCCGTATCAATAGCTTAGCCCCACGCCGTCTTAGCCGGGCGAAACCTCAATGTGCGTCGACGAAGACGATTTTCAGCAGGAACAGCAAGGCGACCACCACCACACACGGGCTGATTTCACGCCAGCGTCCCGTCGCGGCCTTCATCACGCAGTAGGAGATAAACCCGAGGGCGATCCCTTCCGTGATGGAGAAGCTGAACGGCATCATGACGGCAGTGATAAACGCCGGCACGGCTTCCGTCAGATCTTCCCATTTCACGCGAGAAAGGCTGGATGTCATCAGAACGCCCACATAGATCAGCGCGCCCGCCGCCGCGTAAGCCGGCACCATTCCCGCCAGCGGCGACAAAAACATCACCAGCAGGAACAACACGCCCACCACCACGGCCGTCAGGCCGGTACGGCCGCCGACCGATACGCCGGAAGAGCTTTCAATATAAGCCGTGACGGAGGATGTGCCGATAAAGGCGCCCGCGACGGAGCTGATGCTGTCCACATAGAGGGCGCGCTTCATCCCTGGAAACTTGCCCTTTTCATCCGTCAGTCCGGCTTTTTCGGTCACGCCGATCAGCGTACCGGAGGAGTCGAACAGGTTAACCAGCATGAAAGAGAAAATAACGCCGGAGAGTCCGAGGTTTAACGCCCCCGCCAGATCAACCTGGCCAACGATATTGGTGACGCTCGGCGGCAGCGAGAAGACGCCGGTGTATTTCACATCCCCCAGCAGCAGCCCGATGGTCGTCGTAATAACGATAGAGATCAGCACCGCAGCATGAATGTTGCGTGAGGCGAGCACCACGATGATGAAAAAGCCGAGCACGCCCAGCAACACGCTGTGCGACGTCAGTTTACCCACCGCAACCAGCGTGTCCGCATTCGGCACGATAATCCCGGCGTTTTTCAGCCCCATCATCGCGATAAACAGACCAATACCGCTGGCGATCCCCAGACGCAGACACTGCGGGATATGGGCGATCATCCAGTAGCGGATCTGGAACACGGACAGGAGCAGGAAACCGATTGAGCCCCAGAAAATAGCCCCCATCGCCACCTGCCAGGACAGGCCCATCGCGCCGACCACGGCAAAAGCGAAAAACGCGTTAAGACCCATCGCAGGCGCCAACGCCACCGGCAAGTTCGCCAGCAAGCCCATCAGAATACTGCCGAAGGCGGCGATCAGACAGGTGGTGACAAAGACGGCCTGCGTATCCATACCGGCCACGCCGAGGATTTGCGGGTTAACAAAAACGATGTAGACCATCGTCAGGAAAGTCGTGAAGCCCGCGATCGTTTCAGTACGCGCCGTGGTGCCGTGCTGACGTAATTTGAACACGCGTTGCAGCAGCCCACGCTCAGACGCGGAGCCAGTTTGAGATTTATCCATGAGTCATAATAGCCTGAAGAAAGGGAAAGATTATCCGTCAGGTATCCTATACCAAAATTCTCAGCGGTTGACGCTGCCGCCCTGCTTTTTTATCTACCATAAGTACATCCTATGAATGTGCGGAAAGCGGCCGAAGGATGAAGGTAAGAACACGGCGCATTGGCCGGCTAATCCGGCCTTTGCCTTCGGCTCCATGCCATTGCAGCCGCGCCATTGTGCAGTAAAGTAGAGGTATCTTTTGTCTCTCCGGTTAAGGCAGGCCATGTCCCAGATTGAGTGCGTTTTGTTTGACTGCGACGGAACGCTGGTCGATACCGAAGTTCTGTGCTGTCAGGCCTACGTCAATGTGTTCGCCACCTACAACGTGTCTCTGGCATTAGAACAATTTATCGCCGAGTTTAAAGGCGTCAGGCTTCACGACATCATTATCCGCACCTGCGAACGTTATCATTTGACGCAAGAGACGGCCGTGCTGGAGCAGGCGTATCGCGACGAGATCGCCCGTTTGTTTGAGGCGGCCCTGCAACCCATCCCGGGTGTACGCGAACTGCTGGAAAAACTGCAGGTGCCGACGGCGGTCGTCTCTAACGGGCCGGTGAGTAAAATGCAGCGCACGCTGGGGAAGACGGCGCTTTTGCCCTTTTTCAACGACCATATTTACAGCGGCTACGACATTCAGACCTGGAAACCGGATCCGGCGATCCTCTACTACGCCGCTGACCAGATGAAGGTGGCGATTGAACGCTGTATTTTGGTGGAGGACTCAGAGGCTGGCGTACAGGCGGGCATCTCCGCCGGGATCCCGGTGTTTTACTACTGCGCCGATACGCTTAACAGGCCCATTCATCACCCGCTGGTCACCCGGTTCGACGATATGCGCCAACTGCCCGCGCTCTGGCGCGAGCGCGGCTGGTCTGCGTTGACGTCAGAGCGCTGAGCCGTCAAGCCGCCGCCTTGCCTCGGGCGACTTTCTGGTGGCTCCGGCGGCGGCCATAGCGGCGGCTGATGCCGGTCGCCAGCACATCCAGCGCCAGACACATGACGAAATAAACCAACGCCACGAACAGGAAGACCTCCAGCGGATACACCATACTGCGGTTGTTGACCTGCGTCGCCAGAAACGTCAGCTCGCCGACGCCCACGATATATGCCAGCGACGTATCTTTGATCAGGGAAATCCACTGGTTGATGAATGAAGGCACCATCATGCGCAGCGCCTGCGGCAAGACGATATAGCCCAGCGTCTGCCAGCGGTTGAAGCCGAGCGACAACCCCGCCTGCCACTGACCGCGGCCTATCGCCACAATCCCGGCTTTAACCCCGTGGGCGAGGTAAGCTGAGGCGATCAGCGCCAGCGCGCAAACGACGGTGGTGATCTCAGGGATATCCACGCCGAATACCACCGGCAACAAGAAATAGGACCAGAAAATCAGCATGATGACGGGAATGGCGCGGAAAAATCCCAGCACCATCGCCAACAGGGCGGCCAGCCAGCCTCGGGACATGGCGAGTGCGATGCCAAACAGCGTGCCCAGCACGGCCGAGGCGACGCCCGCTATCAGGCTAATCGCCAACGTCAGCGCCGCGCCACCCAACGACCCATCGGGAAACGTCCCCCACATCAGATAGGTGAAGTTATCGCGGATGATCGTAAAATCCATTTCAGCGCGCCTCCGTCGACTTTCTCTGTTGACGCCACATGCCCCATCCTTCAAGCACAGCAATGGCGCCGATATAAAACACCGTGGCGACGCCAAAGGCCTGAAAGGTACGCAGCGTTTCGGTCTCCACCTGACGTGATGCGTAAGACAGCTCCGCCACGCCGATCGCCATCGCCAACGACGAGTTCTTGATGACGTTCATGTACTGCCCCAGCAGCGGCGGAAAGGCGATGCGCAGCGCCTGAGGCAACAATACGTAACGCATAGCCTGCCAGCCGGACAGGCCGAGCGCCTGCGCGGCATACTTCTGCCCTGTCGCGACGCCGGCCATCCCCGCGCGCAGCTCTTCGGCGATGAAGGCGCTGGAATAGAGCGTCAAGCCCAGCAGTCCGGCGAGAAATTCAAAGGAAGGCCACGGCAGTGCGAATCCCAACGCAGAAAGTTCATGCGAGGCATTCAGCCACTGCATCACCCACGACGGAAACAGCTGACCGGTCCCGAAGTACCAGAAAAATAGCTGGACCAGCAGCGGCGTGTTGCGGAACAGGGCGCTATAGGCGACAGCCAGCCAGCGCAGAACAAGGACACGACTGTCCCGCGCGGCGGCCAGCAGCATGCCGAATAGCGAGGCCAGAACCACTGTGGCGGCGGACAGGCCGAGGGTCATCAGGAAACCTTGCCACAGCCATGTCAGGTATTGCGGCGCCAGCAGCCACTGCGTCAGCCAGTGTTGTATCGTTTCAGCAAACATCATAAACAATGATGTCCTCCGCGATGCGGAGGACGAATGAGAGCATCAGTCATCGGAAGGGATATCAGCTTTTAAGTTGTTGGTCTAACGGCGCAAACTTAAAGTCGCCGCGCGGCTGAGCGGAAAGCGTATCCGGCCCGAACCAGCGGTTGTAGATCCTCTCTGCCTCACCCTGTTTTTCCAGATCCGACAGCGCGTCGTTGACCTTTTTAGTCAGCGCCTCTTCTCCTTTAGGAATACCCATGCCTTGGTATTCTCGGGTAATGCTGAACGACGAGATTTCAAACTCCGCCTTCTGCGCCGCCGGGATGTTCGCCAGCAGACCAACCAGTTTGGCGTCATCCTGGGTGATCGCCTGCACGTTGCCGTTACGCAGCGCCGCGAAAGCCAGCGGGGTATCGTCATAAGAGATAACCTTGGCCGTAGGGTAGTGCTCGCGCAGCGTAATTTCCTGCACGGTGCCTTTATCCGCCCCAATGCGCTGACTTTTGATGTCTTCCGGCGTTTTCAGCACGCCTTTGCGGGCGATGAATTTTTGTCCGGTGGTGAAGTAAGGAATACTGAAGTTGACCTGTTTGGCGCGTTCGTCGGTGATCGTGAAGTTAGCGGCGATGAGATCGACTTTTTTCGATACCAGCAGAGGGATGCGGTTTGCGGGGTTGGTGGCGCGCAGCTCGACGTTAACGCCCAGCGCTTTGCCGACGGCTTCGGCAATATCAATATCGTAGCCCACCAGCTTTTTACTCTGGGGATCCACATAGCCAAACGGCGGATTACTATCGAAAACGGCGACTTTCACCACGCCGGACTTCTGAATATCCGCCAACTTATCCGCCTGCGCGATCCCTGAAAGCGCGGTCAATCCGGCCACCAACGTCAACGTTAAAAAACGATTTCTCATAGGTTATCCCTGCCTCCTTTTTCTAGGGCATAGGCTAACACCAGACTAAACGTAGGGAAATAACATATCCGACTATAATATAATCTTATGTTACATATCCGGCCGGTTACACGATTTTCCTGACGGGAAAAGAAAAGCCCCGCGGTGCGGGGCCTTCTCGGTAATATGATCACAAGACGTTAGCTGTCTTTTTTCGCATCGTTTTCGATGAGCAATTTTTCCAGCGCGTCGCCGCCGACATGGCGGAAATCCTGACCTTTCACGAAATAGAAAATAATTTCGCAGATGTTCTGACAACGGTCGCCGATGCGCTCGATGGAACGGGCGCAGAACAGCGCGGTCAACACGCTCGGGATGGTGCGCGAGTCTTCCATCATGTAGGTCATCAGCTGACGCACGATGCCCTCGTACTCCTTATCCACCTTGCGGTCTTCCCGGTAGATGCGGATCGCCTCTTCCAAATCCATACGGGCGAACGCGTCCAGCACGTCGTGCAGCATCTGCACCGTGTGCAGCCCCATCGACTCCAGGCTGACCAGCAGCGGCTGATGCTGGTGGGAGAATTTCTCCAGCGCCGTGCTGCAGATTTTGTCCGCCACGTCGCCGATGCGTTCCAGTTCAGAAATCGTCTTGATGATCGCCATGACCAGACGCAGATCGCTCGCCGTGGGCTGACGTTTGGCAATGATGCGCACGCAGGCCTCATCAATGCTCACTTCCATCATATTGACCTTGGCGTCGCCTGCGATGACGCGTTTGGCCAGGTCTTCGTCCTGGTTATGCATCGCCGTGATGGCATCCGTCAGTTGCTGTTCAACCAGCCCGCCCATCGTCATCACCTGAGTGCGAATGTGCTCAAGCTCGGCATTGAACTGACCGGAGATATGTTTATTCAGATTGAGGTTTTCCATCAAACTCCCCTGATCAACCGTAGCGACCGGTGATGTAGTCTTCGGTCTGTTTCTGCTGTGGCGCAGTAAACAGCGTGTCGGTGTCGCTGAATTCAATCAGCTCTCCCAGGTACATGAACGCCGTATGATCGGAACAGCGCGCTGCCTGCTGCATATTATGGGTGACAATCACCACGGTGTACTCTTTCTTCAACTCGGAGATCAGCTCTTCGATGCGGCCCGTCGAGATCGGGTCCAGCGCCGAGCAGGGTTCGTCCAGCAAAAGCACGTCCGGCCGGATGGCGATCCCGCGCGCGATGCACAGACGCTGCTGCTGACCGCCGGACAGGCTATAACCGCTCTGGTGAAGTTTGTCTTTCGTTTCCTGCCACAGCGCCGCCTTGGTCAATGCCCATTGCACCCGTTCATCCATTTCGACGCGAGACAGCTTTTCGAACAGGCGAACGCCGAAGGCGATGTTGTCATAAATCGACATCGGAAACGGCGTCGGTTTCTGGAAAACCATGCCCACTTTGGCACGCAGCAGGGCGATATCCTGACTATCGGTGAGGATGTTGTTTCCGTCCAGCAGGATTTCCCCTTCGGCGCGCTGCTCCGGATACAGCTGGTACATTTTGTTCAGGGTGCGCAGCAACGTGGACTTACCGCAGCCCGACGGGCCGATAAACGCGGTAACCTGATTCTGCGCGATATCCAGCGTGATGTTTTTCAGCGCGTGAAATTTTCCATAATAGAAATTCAGATCACGCACCTGGATTTTGCTGGTGGATGTCTCAGTAACGATACTCATCAAGACTTCTCTCTTCTAGCGGTGTTGCTGCTACGCAACACTCGACAGGGTTTCAGGCGCTTTTCTTAGCGAACAGCACGCGCGCCACAATATTCAGCAACAGAACGCAGAGCGTAATCAGCAGCACGCCGGCCCAGGCCAAATCCTGCCACTCTTTGAACGGACTCATAGCGAACTTGAAGATGGTGACCGGCAGGTTGGCTATCGGGTTCATCAGATCGGTGCTCCAGAACTGATTCGACAGCGAGGTGAACAGCAGCGGCGCCGTTTCCCCGGCGATGCGCGCCACCGCCAGCAAAATCCCGGTGATGATGCCGGACACGGAGGCTTTCAGGGTAATGGCGGAAATCATTTTCCACTTCGGCGTCCCCAGCGCATACGCCGCTTCGCGCAGGCTGTCCGGCACCAGCTTCAGCATGTTCTCGGTCGTGCGGATCACGATAGGCACCTGCAGCAGCGCCAGCGCTATCACGCCGGCCCAGCCGGAAAAGTGCTCCATCTTCGCCACGACCAGCGTGTAAACGAAGAGACCGACCACGATGGAAGGCGCCGACAGCAAAATATCGTTAATGAAGCGAATCACTTCGGCGATGAGCGACTTACGGCCGTACTCCGCCAGATAGATGCCAGCCAGGATGCCGAGCGGCGTGCCGAACAGCGTGGCCCACAGGATGAGCAGCCCGCTGCCGACGATCGCATTCGCCAGACCGCCGCCGGGAGTATTGGGCGGCGGCGTCATTTCGGTGAACAGCGCCATCGACATGCCGTCGAATCCCCGGGTAAAGGTGGAGAACAGAATCCAAATCAGCCAGAACAGCCCGAACGCCATAGTCAGCATGGACAGACACAGCGCGATGCGGTTCTTCTGACGACGCCAGGACTGCATTTTTCGCCGGTTGCGCGCTTTCTCGTCGCGGCGTTCGATTTCCATCGTCGCCATCAGCTTGCCCCCTCATTTTTCGCCAGACGCGTGATCATGAATTTTGAGCAGGCCAGCACAATGAACGTAATCACAAACAGAATCAGCCCCAGCTCCATCAGCGCCGCGGTATGCAGGCCGCTTTCCGCCTCGGCGAATTCGTTGGCCAGCGCGGAGGTGATGCTGTTGCCGGGCATGAACAGCGAGGCGCTGTCCAGTTGATAGGTATTGCCGATAATGAAGGTCACCGCCATGGTCTCGCCTAACGCGCGTCCCAGACCCAGCATGACGCCGCCGATCACCCCATTTTTGGTGAACGGCAGCACAATATGCCAGATCACTTCCCAGGTGGTGCAGCCAATGCCGTAAGCCGACTCTTTCATCATCACCGGCGTCTGCTCAAAGACGTCGCGCATGACGGCGGCGATGTAAGGGATGATCATGATGGCCAGAATCACGCCGGCGGCCAGAATACCAATGCCGAAGGCAGGACCGGAGAACAGCGCGCCCACGAACGGAACCGCTGACAGGACGTTTCCCACCGGCTGTTGAAAATATTCAGCGAACAGCGGAGCAAAAATAAACAGCCCCCACATGCCGTACACGATGCTGGGGATCGCCGCCAGCAGCTCAATGGCGACGCCCAGCGGACGCCTCAACCAGCCGGGAGCCAGCTCCGTCAGAAACAGCGCGATGCCGAAACTGATGGGAATGGCGATGATCAACGCAATCAACGACGTGACGATAGTGCCGTAAATCGGGACCAGCGCACCGAACTTCCCCGCAGGCGCATCCCACTCTTTCGTCCACAGGAATGAAAAACCGAAGGCTTGAATACTGGGCCAGGACGCAATCATCAGCGAAACGATAATACCGCCCAGCAGCAGCAACGTTAACAGCGCCGCCAACCGGACTATCGCGCCGAAGATCACGTCGCCATGTTTTCCTGGTGGAGTAATGGTTGGCTTATATTCAGCCATACAACTCTCTTCCTAATAAACTGGGATAACCCAATGAAATGTTCAAAGGTGGATAGGCCGTTTCCGGTTTATCCACCTCTCTGTTACTACATGATGGGAAACGTTCTATCGTACAACACACCATTAGTACAGGGCTTTACCCTCACTGTCTTTAATCTGGGTTTTCCACGCGGCGCGAACCTGTTCGACGACCTCTTTCGGCAACGTCGCGTAATCCAGCGCTTCCGCCTGAGCGGCGCCTTTATCGTAAGCCCAGTCGAAGAACTTCAGCACTTCCTTGCCGATTTCCGGTTTGCTCTGCGTTTTTTGCAGCAAGATGAAGGTGGTGGAGGTAATTGGCCACACATCGTCGCCTTTCTGATCGGTCAGATCCTGCGCGAAGGACTGGCTCCAGTCCACGCCTTTCGCTGCGTTGCTGAACGAAGCGCCAGACGGGCTGACCGCTTTACCGTCCGCAGAGATCAGCTTGGTGTAAACCAGGTTGTTCTGTTTGGCGTAAGCGTATTCGACGTAACCGATCGACCCCGGCAAGCGCTGTACGAAAGCGGCGATCCCGTCGTTGCCTTTTCCGCCCAGACCGGTCGGCCAGTTCACCGTGTTGCCGGAACCGACTTTCTCTTTCCACTGCGCATTCACTTTCGCCAGGTAGCTGGTGAACACGTAGGAGGTGCCTGACCCATCGGCGCGGCGGACGACGGCGATATCCTGGTTCGGCAGCGTCGCATTCGGGTTCAGCTTGGCGATGGCCGGGTCGTTCCATTTCTTGATGGTGCCCAGGTAGATATCACCCAGCGTCTTGCCGTCCAGCGTCAGTTCGCCCTGCTTCACGCCCTGAACGTTGACCGCCAGCACGATACCGCCGATGACGGTCGGAAACTGAAACAGATGATCCTGAGTCAGCTTTTCATCCTTCAGCGGAGCGTCGGATGCGCCGAAGTCTACGGTTTTAGCCGTCACCTGCTTCACCCCGCCGGAAGAACCAATGCCTTGATAGTTAACTTTATTGCTGGTTTCTTTCTGGTAGGAGTCAGCCCATTTGGCATAGACCGGAGCGGGGAAGGTCGCGCCTGCGCCGGTGATGTTAACGGCAGCGAAGGCAGAAACGGCAGTCAGAGAAACACCTGCTGCAACAAGACTGGCAACAGTGGAACGAATCAGTTTCATAATCCCTCCTGTGGGATATTATCAACGTGTAGACCCAGAGCGAGCGTGTATTATCAGAGTGTAGTTTGCTGAAGCAAAAAATAGGTCAATTGGATGACAGTAAAATGTATGAAATATGACATTTTTATGACGATCACAGTGTTTACCATGACTCTTTGATGACCCCCTTATTTCGTAGTTAATTCGCACCTTTCTACGCCTGCGTCGTTTCATCCGTCTTCGCTATTTTCACCCGGACGGAACGGCAATTAACGCCGAATTAAACGACGCGCGGGTTTATTTTCCTACCTTAATCACCATTCAGTGAATCCCCCTTTATACGTAAGAAAGGACGAAATAACCCCACTCACAAAGCCGAAGAACACCGCCATATCAATAATCCGGATAGAAAAACAATCACCCACAAAATCAATAATTAGCATCAAAATAAATTACGGTAAGAGTGTGACTAAAATATCTAAAAATGACATCAAGGATTTTTTTATCGATTATTTTTCTTTGAAATGGAAAGGCGCTGAATAAATTCTTACAAGAAACGGAGGGGATTAAAATGAGACCAAGTCGCGATATTGGATAACCCGCGGGTGAAACAGGTTATCCGGTAAATAAGAGAGCGTATTACTTCCAGCGGTGGAAAATCAGCGAGGTGTTGATGCCGCCGAACGCAAAATTATTCGACTGCACATAATCCACCTCAATACGCCGAGGTTCGCTCATGATGTAGTCCAACTCGCCACACTCTTCGGCTGGCTGCCGTAAATTCAGCGTCGGAGCAAACCACCCCGCACGCATCATTTCAATCGACATCCAGGCCTCCAGCGAACCGCAGGCTCCCAGCGTATGGCCGAAATAGCTTTTCAACGAGGAGATGGGCGTAGAGCGACCGAACACCGCCGCCGTCGCCAGGCTTTCCGCGATATCGCCGCGATCCGTCGCCGTGCCATGCGCATTGATATAGCCGATATTTTTCGGCGACAAGCCGGCGACGCGCAGAGCGCCTTCAATGCATAGCTGCATGGTTTCGCGCTGAGGTTGGGTGATATGCGCCGCATCGCAGTTGGTGTAGAACCCCACCAGCTCCGCATAGATGGTCGCACCGCGCGCCACGGCGTGGTCCAGCGCTTCCAGAATTAACGTCCCGGCCCCTTCTCCAATCACCAGACCATCGCGTCCGGCATCGAACGGCGCCGGGGTCGTTTCCGGGGCGTCATTGCGCTGGCTGGTAGCAAACAGCGTATCGAAAACGGCGGCTTCCGACGGACACAGTTCTTCAGCGCCGCCCGCCACCATCACCGTCTGATAGCCGTGCCGGATGGCTTCCCACGCATAACCGATGGCCTGACTGCCGGACGTACAGGCGCTGGATGTGGGGATCACGCGTCCCCGCAGGCCGAAGAACAGGCCGGCGTTTACGGCCGTGGTGTGAGGCATCATCTGGACATACGTCGTTCCAGTGATGTTGTTGGTGTGTTTCTCCGTCAGCATGGTGGCAAATTCGCTGACCGGCCCGGTGCTGCCGGTGGAAGAGCCGTAGGCAATGCCGGTCTCGCCGTTGGTCAGGACAGGATGCCCCAGCAGACCCGCCTGTTCCAACGCCAGCTCCGTCGCACGCGTCGCCAATAGCGACACCCGGCCCATTGAGCGGATGCGCTTGCGCGTATAGTGCTCAGGCAGCTGGAACGACTTTATGGGCGCGCCCAGCAGCGTGTTCAGGCCGTCATAGACCTGCCATTCCGGCATTTTGCTTACCGCGTTGCGGCCGGACAACAAACCGCGGGAGACGCTTGCCCAGGATTCGCCAAACGCGGTTACCCCGCCCATTCCCGTCACCACCACACGACGCATTACAGCATGCCTCCATTAATCGAAATCACCTGTCGGGTCACATAAGCTGCGATATCCGACATCAGATAACTCGCCAATCCGGCGACCTCTTCTGCTTGCCCCATGCGCTTCATGGGGATCATTTTCATCGCCTCGTCCACGGCGACGGGCTCCATCTGAATCATGCCGGTATCAATCAACCCCGGCGCGATGCAGTTCACCGTGATCTTGCGTTTAGCCAGTTCGATGGCCAGCGCTTTCGTCGCGCCGATAATTCCGGCCTTGGCCGCGCTGTAGTTAACCTGACCGCGGTTTCCCATCAGACCGGAGACGGACGATAGCGTGATGATGCGGCCCCCCTGACGCAGGCCGATCATCGGCATGACGCAGGGGTGGATCACGTTATAGAAGCTGTCGAGGTTTGTGTGAATGACCCGATCCCACGCGTCTTCATCCAGCGCGGGAAAGGCGCCGTCACAGGTGATGCCCGCATTATTGACGACGCCATAATAGGCCCCGTGACGCTCGATATCCTGCTCAATCTCCGTGCGGCATTGCTCACGATCGGCGATATCGAATCCGATAATGCGGCCCTGACCGCCTGATTCAACCATCTGGCGCAGCGTCTGCTCGGCGCCTTCCCGATCGCGATGATAATGCACCGCCACCGTAAACCCGTCCGCCGCCAGACTCAAAGCGATGGCCTGACCGATCCCTTTGCTGGCGCCTGTTACCAAGACTGAACGACTCATTCGTTTTCTTCCTGCTCTAATAATTGTTGCAGCTCGGCTTTGTCCGGCTGGTAGGTATTCAGTCTGCCGGAAGCGAACGACGCTCCCGCGATCGCGATATCCCCTTCGAAGCTGCCTATCTTCTCATCGCGCATCAGTAGCCTGACGCGAATATCCAGCTGCGATCCGGCGGGAAAGGATTCCTGCTGACAACGATAACCGCGTCCGCCCAACAGCATGCCGGGCTGCGGCTTCACGTCCCTAACCTGACGCTGATGCCAGCCGGACCACACGCCGACGGTCTGGGCGATGATCTCGATGCCGAACCAGACGGGCAGATTCCCCTCAGCATCCAGAAAAGGCGCCAGTACGCCGGTATCCGAGACGCTCACCCGGCAATGGGCGCCGTCGTCATCAATGGCGACCACCTCTTCCACCAGCACCATCGGCGTTTGATGAGGCAGGTAACGCTCTGCGCAAGCATATTCAGCCATCATGCCTCCCCAAAATCAGGCAGGCATTATTGCCGCCAAATGCGAAAGAGTTGGACAGAATGACGGGACGCGCCAATTCCTCGGGTTCAGTCAGCACACCGCACGGCGGCAGTTCATCATCCTGTTCGCTCTGGGAAAAATCCTGCGGCGGCAGCGGCAGGCCGCGCGTCAGCAGCAGCCAGCACAAGGCGGCCTCGCCAATCCCCGCCGCCCCCAACATGTGGCCGGTCAGATGTTTGGTGGAACTGCTGGGGACCGTGCTGCCGAACACGCGGTGAACCACCTGAGACTCAATCTGATCGTTGAGCTTCGTCGCCGTACCGTGCAGATTGATGTAGCCCAAATCTTGCGGATCCAGGCCGGCGGCGTCCAACGCCATGCGGATCGCTCGTTCGGCACCCTCGCCCTCCGGGTGCGGAGCGGACATATGATAAGCATCCGACGACTCGCCGACGCCGAGCACGGCTATCTCGGCCGGCTCCCGGCCAATCAACATCAGCGCGCCACCCTCTCCGATGGTAATGCCGTCGCGCTGTTTGCCGAACGGCGTACAGCGTTTTTCGGACAGCGACTCCAAACTGTCGAACCCATTTAACGGCATCCGGCTCAGCGTGTCTGCCCCGCCGACGATGGCGACGTCCGCCAGCCCCGCATCGATCAGCCGTTTTCCGCTGATGAGCGCACGCGAACTGGAGGAGCAGGCGGTGGATATGGTGTAGGCCGGTCCGTGCAGACCGAGGTAAGAGGCCAGAAAACGCGACGGATCGCCCAGCTCCTGCTGTTCATAGTGATAATCCATCGTCTGGTCGCTGACGTAGCAATCCGCTTCATCCAAGCCTGAGGTGCTGGTTCCCATCACGACGGCCACGCGTTCCGCCCCAAACCGGGCTATCGCCGCGTTAACCTGCGGAAGTATCTGCTGCAACGCAGCCAGCAGCAGTTGGTTATTGCGGCTTTTATGCTTCGCCAGCGCATCGGGGATCGCCGGTAGTTCAGCCATCACCTTTCCCGTCCAGCAGGTCCTGTCGTGCAATAACCAGCGGTGATCGGGGCTCATGCCGGGCGCGACGGAGCGCGACAAATTCAGGGCAATTTCGTCATTATCGTTGCCCAAGGCATTCAACATGCCTGCGGCATGGATATATATCATGACTCGCCATCCAACGGTTGAACGGCAATCTTATAGCCGAAGACGAACTGCTGAACGCTGACCGGCTCGCGCAGGTTGTTTCTGGTCATATAACGAATTTCCGTAATCAGGTTGCCGCGATTATCGCGCAACTGCCTGGCGTCGCCGCGATCTTGCAACGACCATCCTGCCGGAAGCTGGGGCAGCCAGGCGGCGATAGGCCAGTGGCTGAGCATGATGTCCGCCAGCACCTGATTGGCGGGCGGCATTTCGGGCAGAACGATGGACTGCTCGGTGTGGATGCCCGCCGCATCATACGTGATGAGGAAAAGACGAATCCCCAAAGAGGACAATCCGGCCAGCGAAAGGCGCCGTTCATCCGCGCTCAGCATCACCATCAAAGACTGCCGTTTTCCCTTATAAGTACTGGTCAGCAGCTGCTGCTGATTGACCGCGGGCGTTATCGCCGGCGCGGGCAGCGTGACCCTCACGCCCGGCTTAAGCCAGGCCTGAGGACGGTTGTCCTGCGATTTACCGGCGCAGGCGGCCAATAACAGGCTGAAAAACACCAGCACCACATTGCGTAATAACATTATTTTTTCTTTCCTTTCGAATCCGGTAAAGCCAGCGGCGCCAGTAAAAAGGCGATAAAAATACCACCGCACAGAACGATGCCAAAGCTGCTAATGGCCTGTGTGCCGCTAAAGACCAGCATGCCGAGCGTCAGCAACGTCGTACACATCGCCAGCACCACCGCCAACAACGAGGTCATCGGCGTGCCGCGCGGGTTGCTGAAGAACAGCGTGTAGTTGATGCCGATGCCGAGCACCAGCACCAGCGCGAGCAGAGAAAACAGGTTAAGCGCATGGCCGCTCAGCGCCAGCAGGGCGAGCGCGCCGCCCAAAGACAGGACCGACGGCACCACGCTCAGTAACCCCTTGCGCACGCCGAGACGCACCGCATAGCTCAACGCAATCGCCGCGACCGCCGCGATCAGCAGCCAGCTCAGCATGACGCGATAGAAGCCAAACAGGTGATCAAAGCTGCTTTTGCGGTCGATCCAGATAACGCCCGTCGTTTCCTGAGCCAGACGCGCCAACGCCGCGCTATCGCGAACGCCATTGACCGGTACCAGAGCACCGCTGCGGCCGTCAGGCAATGTCAGCCAGAGCAGCCGCCATCCCTCGCTCAGGGGACTGTTCAACCAGACCTCCGGCGTCACCGGCATCGGCTTCACATCCGGCGCAGAAACGCTCACGCCCGCCTCTTGCAGTCGCGCCACCACGGTAGCCGCAGCGGCGGCGATCAACCGTTCATCCTGCTGTTGCTGCGCCCGAGAAGCCAGCGGCAGCAACCGGTAGGACATCAACCAGCGCTGTTTTTGAGCCTCCTGGAGCCGGGGGGCCAGCTGTTCCAGGCGCTGCAGCGTTTGCTCAGCGCTGTCGCCGTACACGACGAACCAGGTTTGATCCCCGCCCTGTCCGGTCAACGCCGTGACCTGGCGCTCCTGCTGCACCAGCGCGGCGGGCATCGACTGTAGCTTCGAGATGTCGTCATCGATCTTGAGCTGCCACATGCCGATAACGGCGAACGCCAGCACGCCGAAGGGGATCCCCCAACGCACCCGCCGATTTCGACGCCATGCCGCCAACCAACGCCCTAACAGAACCATCGCCGGAATAGGACGCACCGGCAGCCCCCGCACCAAGCGCGGATACCAGCAAATGACCGTCAGACAGGAGGCGGCCAGCCCCGTCGCGGCGAAAATCGCCAGCTGCTGCAATCCGGGGAACGGCGCCAGCACCATGATCAGATAGGCCGCCACGGCCGTCCCCAGCGCCAGCAGCAAACTAGGCAGCACCTTACGTAAGCTTTCCAGCGGCGATACCGCGCCGCCGTGCACCATGCGCTCGGTCAGGTAGTACAGCGTGTAGTCGGCCGAGATGCCGACAATACTGACGCTCATCACCAGCGTCATCAGGTGCAGTTCGCCGAACAGCAGCAGCGTAAAGACCGTTCCGGCCAGCGCGCCAATCGCCACGGACAGCGCGCACAGCAACAGCGGCCGGGGCGAGCGGAAGACGGAAAATACCAACAGCAGCACGCCCACCATGGTCGCCGTCCCTAGCGTAGAGACATCCTGCTTCGCCTGCTGGCTGGCATGGTGGCTGAAAAGCACGGTGCCGCGCGTCAGCACCTGCGCGTCGGGATACCGGGTTTTCAGCGCTTCCTGTAAACGTGTCAACTTCTCGACCAGCCGCTGTCCCTGCGCCATATCGAACGAGTCGCCGTTAAGCTCGCCGTGTAAAAAGTACCAGCGCTGACCGTGCTTATCCTGCGCGCTCAGCCATCCCTGCGATAGCCCGAGCCGGCTGGCCTGCTGCTGCAACGCTAATTGCGAACCTCGAACCAGCATCAGCGGATCGTGCGCCAGCTCCTGACCGCTGACCCCGGAGAAGGCGGAATAGAGCTGCGCCAGCACCCAGTCCGCCTGCGCGCCGCCGCCCTGCCGAAGGCGCTGACGCGTGGCGTTATCGATCAGTCCGTTACGATATTCGTAGGCAAACTTGCCCCACGCCTTCTGCTGCTCGGCGTCGATAGGGCCTTTGACCTGCTTGATCTCCGGCCATGTCCGCAATTGCTGCAGCCACCACGCGGCGGGTGCCGGATCGTCCTGTTGCCCCGCCGCAACGAGCCAGACCATCTGCTGGTCGAGCCGCTGCATAAACCCCGCCTGCAGTTCCGGCGGGATGTCGCCCATCGACTTATCGGGCAATAACGCCAGCACACTGTTGTTGATGCGAGCCTGCGGCCACAGCAGCGTCAGCGCCACCAATAACGCCATGCAGCATCCGCCCCAGACGAACGCCGCCCGGCGATGCCATTTAGAAAACGAATCGTTTTTGCTCATCATCGCTCAATGTCCGGGGCGTCAGACGCTGGTTGCTAAGGGTTATCCGGGTGAGATCGCCCTGACGGTCGTTGAGCTCTATCTGGTCCAGATATTCACGGCCGTTGAGGGTGATGGCGTTGAATAATTTATCCAGCGGCGAGGTTTTCGGCGTTAATACCAGTCGCCACCGCCGATCGCCCAGGTCGGCGAAATCAAGCGTGAAGTTTTGCTCCAGCACCTGACGGTCGGCCTGAAACAGCGCGCGCAACAGGTGGTTGAACTGAAACATCTGCGGATTGCTCTCCGCGGTCACAATCTGCGGCGCCTGCCCGTTCATGACCTGCACCATTCGTTGTTCGTCCAGCACCAGCGTCAGCGGGAAAGGCTTGGCCTGATGCCACCACAGCCCTTTTTGCTGTGCGATCAGCATTTCTCCGCTGGATTTAAGCGGTTGCGCCATCCCTTTGATTTCACGCGTCTGGGTAAACGCCGCCCGCACGACCGGCTGACTGCTGAAACGCTGCTGTAGCGCTTCCAGCGTCATGGCCTGCGCCGTCAGGCTGAACATCATCATCACGGCAAAACCGATTATTTTCACAGTGTTACTCCCAGTCGTTCCAGCAGGATATCGGGCGAGACAAAGCTCAGCGTCTGGCTTCCTTCCTCCACCGCCACCTGAATGGTGTAGCCGGTAGTGGTGCGTTGTCCGCTGTCTATATCGAAAATTTGGTAGGCGATCCGCAGCCGGTTCTCCACTTCCTCCACCGTCGCGCGAACGCGAATACGCTGTTCGTAGGTCAGCGGCGAGCGGTATTTAACGCGGGTATCCACGACCGGCCAGACATAGCCGGATGCTTTCATTTCCCGGTAGCCATAGTTGAACTTGCTCAACAGCGCTTCACGCGCCACCTCGAAAAAGCGGAAGTAGTGGCCATGCCACACCACGCCCATCGGGTCGCAATCGTGGAATGAAACCGTTATCTCCACATCGTGACTCAGGCGGGGATCGTTCAGTGCACTCATCTTTTTTTCCTATTTGCCGACGTCTCGTCCGGCAAACTCCAAAAATCAAAAAAATTAAACCAGTCGAGAGGGGCTTTCAGCGCATAGTGCGCCAGCCTCCCGGCATAGCGGTCGATAACCTGTTGCAACGCCTCCTGGCGCGACCTTCTGGGCAGCATGATAGGATCGGCGAATGGCTCGCAGTAAACCCGAAGCTGGTTTTGTTCACGAAGGACAAACATCAGTAACACCGGGCAGCGCAGCGCGGCCGCGAGAACAAACGGCCCCTGCGGGAAGGGGGCGGGACGTCCCATAAAATCACTCCAGACGACGCGCTGCTGAACGCCCCGATGACGATGGACGGCAAGGCGGTCGCCGACTATCGCGACCCACTCGCCCGCATCCAGCTTTTGCTGCAACAGCATCGCGGTTTCCGGTCCGATGTCACGAAGGGGGATCAGATTTACGCCCGCCTGCGGCGTCAAGCTCTCCTGAATCTGCCGGAAGCGTTGGGCATTATCGGTAAACACCAGGGCGTTAATCACCAATCCACTGACCTGTTGGGCCATGCCGCGACACGCTTCGATGTCGCCGAGATGGGAGGCCAGGATCAATTGTCCCCGCTCCCGTCCTTGATGGATGACGTCCAGCGCGCCCGGCGCAAAGTCGATCTCCTTACCCCAGTGCAACTCCCCGCGCCAGCTGGCGATTTTATCCAGCATCGCGTAGCCAAAACGCAGAAAATGGCGATAGCTGTTTAAGGGACGCGGCAGCGCAATCCCCCGACCATCCGCATAGTCATGAACCTGAGCCAGCCACTGGCAAGACGCCTGCCGCTGCGCCTTTCCGGTCAACCAGTAAAAAGCGATGACGGGCCACAGCAGCAGGGAAAAACCTCGCCGTCCCAGCCATTGATAGACGGCCAACATGAAGCGCATGCCCAGCAAACCTTTACGTTCGGCAATCTGCGCCCAGTGCGTGCGGCGACGGCGGAACAATAAAGAGGGTATGCGCGGCAACATGCCGAAAAACAGGCGGGTGTGCATCCAGGAGATACGAAGATTGTCTCGCAGCGTATCAAAATGCGAGATGCCATTGTCTGGATAGGTGACGCGTGTCTCAATGAAACGGCTGGCGGTGCCTTGCCAGTAAAGCCGGACCATGATTTCCGTGTCGAAATCCATCCGTAGGCCTATCGTCCGTTGAGACGTCAGCGCCAGCGTGGCCGCCAACGGGTAAACTCGAAATCCACACATGCTGTCTTTGATCGAGAGGGAAAGCGTCTCGACCCAGACCCAGAAATGGGTGACGTAGCGGCCGTAGAGGCGAGATTTAGGCACGGAGGCGTCATAACGCGGACGCCCCGAAATCAGGCTCTCAGGGTACGCGCGGGCGTCGTCCAGCAGCCGAGGAATATCCTCAATCTGATGCTGTCCGTCCGCATCCACCTGCAACGCGTGCGTATAGCCTGCGGCCGCAGCGGTTTCGAACCCCACGATCACCGCCGCGCCTTTACCCTGATTCTTCGCAAGACGCACCAGCGCCACGCGATCGTTTTCGCGGGCCAGTTGTTCCAACTGCTGCTGCGTGGCCGTCTCGCTGCCGTCATCCACGATAAAAACAGGCAGATCGAAAGGCGCCAGTCGCGCCAGAACCCCGGGCATCATGCCGCCGTGGTTATAGCAGGGGATCACTACGCAGGGTAAGAAATCGCGGTTCACTGACATAGGGTGATTTTCCCGTTGCTCGCCGGCAGTTCGTCGCCTCGCGCCCGCACGATGTGGTAGCAGAACGCCAGCTGTCGTTTGTCTTCCTTCCAGTTCAGGGTAAGACGCAGCGTATTGCCTGGGAGTACGGGGCGTTGAAACTTGAGGCTTTCCACCGCGCAGAAACGCCACTGCGGCGCCAGGATCTCCACGCCATAACGCATCGCCCAGTCGAGCTGAGCGATGCCGGGGAGCAGCGGTTGTTGGGGGAAATGGCCGCGGAACCAAAACAGACGCTCGTCGGCGCGCAGCATCAGCTCCGCCTGGCTCTCATGGGTTGTCCGGGAGATCTCAACGGGCAGCATGGAAAAGTTCCTGTATTTGTGGCCAGGCGCGCTTGCTCTGCGTGTTGACGGGAATGGCCTCGACGATGCGCCACAGCCGCGGCATCGCGACCGGCTCCAGCCACTGATGCAGCTCATGACGCCATTTTCGTTTCAGATTCGGCAGGTTCACGGCCCGATGAGGGGATTTGAGGACCAGCACCACGCCGATACAGGCACGATCGCCCCGCTTGACCTGCACCGCTACCGCGTCTTCGATTTCAGGCAGTGACAGCAGTCGACGTTCGATTTCACTGAGAGAAATACGCTTATCTTCGACTTTCAAAATACGATCGTGACGACCGCACAGTACGAACCGCCCGTCGCCGGTGAACGCCAGCTTGTCGTCCAGTCGAAGCCCTTCCGGCTGTGGAATCAGGGCCGAACGCACCCACCAGTCGCCCGAGTCATCCGCCTGATGCATCACGCCGTCGAACGGCGTCCAGACGGCCTTTTCTCCGTCACGCGAACACCATGCCATGACGCCGGTTTCGGTACTGCCGTAAATCTCGTCGATCGGATGACCTAACCCCTGCGCCGCCTTCTGCGCGGACGTCCAGGGCAGCGCGCCTCCCGCGGAGACAATCAGCTGACAGCGCGGCACCGCCAATGCGTAATCCAGACGTCGTAAGAAAGCCGGACTGCTGATAAAAGCGTAGCGCTGTTCGCGGGGGAATGCCGCCAGCTGTTCGGTGTACATGATTTGTCGACTCTCAAAACTCAGGCCCAATGACATGGGCAACCAGATGCAGAACGTCAGGCCGTACATGTGCTGATGCGTGACCGAGGCGACAACGTGGCAACCCTGCAAACGCTCGCCCCACAGCGCCCCCAGCCAACGCGACTCTTCATCAAGGCAGCGGACTGGCTTAACCACCTGACGAGGGGTGCCGGTCGAACCCGAGGTAAACAGGACCACGCAGGCGCTATCCGGCATCGGCGGCAGCTCGCAGTTCGGCGATGCCGAATGCGTTTCGGCGCTGAGGGTCACGACAGGGCAATCCAGAGGCAGCGCGCTGTCCGTCAGTACGCCATCGAAATCGCTTATCTGCTCTTGCAGCACCGACGAACGACAGTGGCCGGGAATAATGGGTGTCTTACCCGCATGCAGCGACGCCAGCAACCCCACGCTAAACAGGTAGCTGTCTTCAAAACAAAGCGCCCACCGCTGGGCGTTGTGGGCCAACAGCTGCTCGCATAGTAAAGTTACCTGCTGACGCAGCATGGCAAGCGTAAACACCTGCGAACCCTGGCTGGCCACTCGGCGTTGCGCGCCATTCTCCAGCGATAACCAGTCGCAGACCGGAGAGACTTTTATCGTCTTCATCATCTCTTTCTCAGGCGTTGGCGCGTCAACCATTCGCCCCCCATCACTATCCCTATCAACACGTAACTTATCAGGCCGTTCCACAGGGTCCACCAGCGTAAATTTCCCGCCAGACAGGTCCACGCCGCGACGCTGCCGTTAAACACGAAAAACAGGCACCACATCTGCGTCACTTTGCGCGTATAGCGAATGGCCTCAGGCGGCAGGTCCGGTTCTTTCAGACGGGCCAGCCGTTCAACGATCGGCATGCAGCTGTAAAGCGATCCGCCAAATAGACCCAGCATCACCAGATTCACCACCACCGGATACCCCATCAGCCACTGGGTATCCTGCAACCACAGGCTCGTCAGGCAAAGGAGCGCCCCGATGGCCGCCAGCAGGCCCCCGGTTTCTCTGAACAGTCGCTTATCTCTGGATAACGCGTAAAAACGCAAAAGAAACACCAGTGCCAGCAGAGGCAGGATCCAACGTTGATGGGGGTGCGTGACGCTAAACCACACCAGAAAAGGCCAGCTCAGCGTCAGCAGCACGCTCAGACCGGCCGTCAATCTGGAGAAAATTTTCCCTGACGATAAACCGTTATTGCCCTTCATTGAGCAGATGTTCGACGGCAGTAACGACGTCCTGCACGGTGCGTACAGATTTGAAGGTTTCCGGAGAGATTTTCCGTCCGATGCGTTTTTGCAGGTGAACCACCATATCCACAGCATCGATGCTGTCGAGTTCCAGATCCTCATACAAGCGGGACTCAGGAGTGATATCGTCCGCATCAAGCTCGAAAAGCTTAACCAGCAACCCGGTGACTTCCTGATAAATATCGTTCTTATCCATAATTAACCCATTGTTTTATCATCAGAATTCACTGAACGCTGCGCGGTGATGAACGCAGCCAGAGTGGCGACAGAGAAGAAATGCTGACGCATCGCTTCACTTTCTGCAGAGAGCACGACGCCATAACGATTTTTAACCGCCAGCCCTAGTTCAAGTGCATCAATAGAATCCAAACCGAGCCCGTCGCCAAACAACGGCGCATCGGTCTCAATCTCATCAACGCTTACCTCTTCGAGGTTCAGTGCATCAATCATCATTTGTTTGATTTCAATGAAAAGACTATCCATAACTCATACCTGTTTTTTTGAATAATAATGAAATTAAAGCGTTAACGAATCTTGTAAAAAACGAGTCAGGCGTCGCGCGGCCAAAGAGGGTTCGTCGCCCTGTCCGACAAAATCCTGGCTGCTAATGCGATCCTGAACCGTGACGGTCAACAACGGTTTTATGCGGGGAACGTGGTACCAGCGGTCGTGTTTACCCAGCGTCTGCTGGGTACTACGAATATGGACGATGCGGAGATCGCAGCCGCAGCGAACGGCGATATTTGCCGCACCGCGTTGCAACACCAGCGGCCGCCCGGGGTCGGTTCGGGTTCCCTCGGGGAAAATCATGATGGCCTCTCCGCGCTTCAAGCGCCGTTCGCACTCCGGCAGCAAGGTATAGGACTGGCTGTTGATCAGGTAGTCCGCCGAACGGATGACCCCGCGAAAGAACACATTTTTCAACAGCTCGGCCTTCACCAGACAATCCACTTCCGGCATGACCGACGCCAGCATGACATAGTCGATCAGCGTGGGATGATTGGCGATAACGAGACAACCGCGGTCTCTCCTGAGCGTTTCCCCCCCTTCTATTTTGTAGTCCAGCACGCCCAATGTACGAACGCACCAGAGGAAAAACCGAAAGCTCGCGGAGATGCTGCGACGCGCCAGCTGCCGGCGGCATAGTGCGCCGCAGGGCATAAGCAGCAGTAAGTTGAACCACACCAGCGAAAGCAGCAGTCCGCCCAGGCTGAACATGCCGAAACAGAAGCCGGTCATCGCCAGCCGCCAGCCTCGGTTTAGCCAGGAAGAGGGAGCCATTGGCGCAATAGCATCATCACTCATAGCGCGCCTTCCACTGCCAGCTGACGTTGGCGCCCTCAATGTTAAATGTCTTTTTTTGCGCTAATACCGCCTGCAAAAATTGCAGACTTTGGGGCGTTCCAGGCTCTTCCGCCACACTTAAAGGAGAGGATGCACACGTCAGGTCATCGCCGGGAGCCAGGAGCAGCGCAACGGCATAAGGGTAACGCGGCACCTGTTCCGGCAGTTTATCGTCGAAAAAGGCAGGCACCGCGCCATCAAAATCCACCAGCACGACATGGCGATATCCCGCCTTATGCAGTGCGGCGACTTCCAGTAGCCCCTGCTGAAAGGAGTCCAGCCCTGCCGCAATCGACGTCGACACTAACGATGATCGGGCGGCGATAGTCAGACTTCCCACCGAGGAGTTATGCACAGACATCGTGAAGTCGGTAGGAGACAGGCTTTCCTGCTGCGACAGCGCCAGCAGGATGCGCAGGTTACGCTCCAGTTCGCCGTGACGGCTGGTAAATACGACGGCGTCGCCGCCATGCTGTTGTAACAGAGACAATCCGCAGTCGACCGAAAGCCGGCTACCGCTATTGAGACGTCTCGCCGTCATCATCGGCAGATGACGGCATTTGCCCACGGGTTGCTCAGGATCGATGGCACAGGGCGTTTTCGCCCAGCGCTGCCAGTCGGTAAAATCATTTAAGCCCGGCGCTCTCGCCTGCCAGTCAAGGAGTGTAAAAGCAAAATTCATACTTGGTTTTCTTCTTTTCGGTATTTATCGTGTCGAAACTACCGGCTTTCCCTGACGTTAATTAATTGATGCAGCGGCTTTTTTACAGACCAATAACGTATGTCCCACGCCGATATTGTCGACCTGTTGTTCCACGTCCAGCCCCGCCTGAGCCAACAACGGTATAAAGCGCTTCGCGGCATAGAAACGGCTGTTACCGTTGGCAAGACAGGTAAAGTAAAGCGACGACATATTGAGGCTGAATGCGGCCGCTTCCCATTTCTGTCGATCCCAGAATATTTCCAGAATGCAAATCCTGGCTTCCGGCTGCATACTCCGCGTGATCTTGCATAAAATCCACACAATCTGCTCTTCGCTGAAGCAATCGAGAAATTGGCTCATCCACCAGATATCGGCCTCTGTCGGCAAAGCATCGTCAGAAAGGATGTCGGCGGCCATGCCGCTGATGCGGCCGGACTTACCGGCTTGCGCCACGGCCGTTTTCGCTAACGCTATCTGTTCAGGTAAATCGACCAGAGTGATGTGGACATCCGGATTGTAGTCATGGCACAACATCGCCCATTTACCGGTATTGCCACCCACGTCATACAACTGCCGGGGACCATACTGAAACACGTAGGGCAACGCAGCTTTAAACGCCGCATCCGAGTAAAAGTGATCGAAAGCAAACCAACTTTCCCGCGCCTTCGGTGGTAACACGCTCAAAGCCGGATAGATCGTCGGCCAATCGCCAAAAACGCGTAATCCCGCCGGCTTGTTTTCTGATAAGGCCTTATCGAGATAGAACATGCCCTGATAACAAACGTCCTGGGTAAAATCCATATTCACCCGCGTCATACGATCACGAATAAGGTAATGCCCTGTTTTGGTCAGGAAATAATGATCATTTTTCAGGTAAACGAGGCGACCGCTCAATCCTGCGTCCAGCAAAAGCTCCACAGCATAACGATTTAAATCGACGGCGGAAATAATGTCATTCAGCGAGGCGCCTGTCTGTCCGCGTTCGTCCAGAAAAGGCAAAATGCCGTAATCTCGCAAATTGACCGCCGCCTGAAACAACAGGGGGGCAAAGGCGATACGCTGAGCTTCGGTAATTGCGTCTAAGGCGCTGAGATTATCTTTATCGTATCCGTAAGACACAGCATTCCCCTGAAAATAAATAAAAATAACAGGCCGAATAAATTTGTCCGGCCCAGATGATTATTTAATAAGTTGAGCTGACAGACGCAATTGAATTTCCCGATCCAGATTATTTATCCAGCGGTTGTAATTACGATGGATTTTACCATTGCCCGCTTTAAGATTCTGGCTGCTGACATAGTTGATGGAGTAGCTACTGGTCGAATAGTTGATGCGAATATCCGCAATATGACCGCGCTGGTCGATATGACCATTAATCACGCCAGGAGAGACCGGCGTCATAATCCATTCACGCTGCTGACCCGCCTGAAGAATGGCTGTTTTTACCTGGTCGATGGTGTAATGGCCGGTAATGGGTTTATTCACATTCAGAATATAAGCGCTCCTGGATGAACAACCCACTAATGTAAAGAGACACACCAGACACGCGGCTAAAATACGAAACTTTTTCATAGAATCCCTGTAAGAATTTCACCATTTGGTCTGCCTGATTCAAAACGGCAGTCATGGATGCGAAGCCGAAAAAAAGAACACGCATCACTGCGCACATATTACCCAAAAATGTAACTTTTTTACAAAAATTATCATAATTCAGTCGAACGAGCGCTCACTAAACAACCGGCCAAACGTAAATAAAAAAAGTCATCAAGGCAGTAAGGATTAAAACGGCGGCGGGGCGGAAATATTTATAACGGAATAAAATAAAAGGGGAAAATAACGTCAGCCAGAGAATATGAACATGATTTCTCTGGCCGACGAGGCAGGCTTAATTACTCAACGGTGACGGATTTAGCCAGGTTACGCGGCTGGTCGACATCCGTCCCTTTTATTAAGGCAACGTGGTAAGCCAGCAGCTGAAGCGGCACGGTGTAGAAGATAGGGGCAATCACATCTTCCACATGCGGCAGAGAAATGATTTTCATCATGTCGCTGTCCGAGGTGAATCCCGCTTCTTCATCCGCGAAGACATACAGTTCGCCGCCTCGAGCACGGACTTCCTCAATGTTGGATTTGAGTTTTTCCAGCAAATCGTTGTTGGGCGCGACCACCACAACCGGCATATCCGCATCGATCAACGCCAGCGGACCATGTTTCAACTCACCGGCAGCGTAGGCTTCCGCGTGAATATAGGAGATCTCTTTGAGCTTGAGCGCCCCTTCCATCGCTATCGGATACTGGTCGCCACGCCCCAGAAACAGCGCGTGGTGCTTGTCGGAGAAGCCTTCCGCCAGCGATTCAATCAGCTTATCCTGGGATAAGATCTGCTCCAGACGCGCAGGCAAGGCCTGTAGCGCGTGTACGATGTCGTGCTCGACCTGAGGATCCATACCGCGCAGACGCCCGATGCGCGCCACCAGCATCAGCAATACCGTCAGCTGAGTGGTGAAAGCCTTGGTCGACGCCACGCCAATTTCAGTGCCGGCTTTGGTCATCAACGCCAAATCGGACTCGCGAACCAGCGACGAGCTGGCCACGTTACAAATCGCCAGCGAGCCCAGATAGCTAAGCGACTTCGACAAACGCAGCGCCGCCAGCGTATCGGCGGTTTCCCCAGACTGGGACAGCGTAATCATCATGCTGTTACGCCGCACCGCCGGCTTGCGATAACGGAATTCGGAAGCGATTTCAACATCGCACGGAATACCGGCCAGCGACTCAAACCAGTAGCGGGACACCATTCCAGAGTTGTAGGAGGTTCCACAGGCGATAATCTGCAAATGCTCGACTTTCGACAGCAGTTCGTCTGCATGCGCTCCCAGTTCGGATAGATCGATCTCGCCGTGGCTGAAACGGCCTTCCAGCGTGTTTTTGATCGCCAGAGGCTGTTCATAAATCTCTTTCTGCATGTAATGCCGGTGGGTACCCTTGTCGCCGGCGTCGTACTGCACGTTGGATTCAATCTCATCGCGCGTCACTTCCGCACCGTGACGATCGAAAATACGTACCTTACGGCGAGTGATTTCGGCGATATCTCCCTCTTCCAGAAAGATAAAGCGACGCGTCACCGGCAATAACGCCAGCTGATCGGAAGCAATGAAGTTTTCTCCTACGCCGCGGCCAATGACCAGCGGACTGCCGGAACGCGCGGCCACCAGAACGTTGGGATCGCGGCGGTCCATGAGCACCATGCCGTAAGCGCCGCGCAGCTGAGGAATGACGCGCTTGACGATATCAATCAGCGAACCGCCCTTCTCTTTCTGCTCCCAGCGCACTAGATGCGCGACGACTTCCGTATCCGTTTCGGAAACGAACTGAAAGCCCCGATCGATCAGCGTTTCACGCAGCGGCTCATAGTTTTCAATGATGCCGTTATGCACCACGACGATGTTTTCAGACACATGCGGATGCGCATTCGCTTCCGATGGTTCGCCATGCGTCGCCCAGCGCGTATGGGCGATCCCGGTGCCGCCGTGCAGCGGATGTTCATCCGCCGCCTGGGCCAGCATCTGAACTTTACCCAGACGACGCAGACGGGTCAGATGCCCTTCGTTATCGACCACCGCCAGACCGGCCGAATCGTAGCCTCGGTATTCCAGACGGCGTAACCCTTCCAGCAGGATTTCAGCAATATCTCGTTGCGCGACTGCGCCTACAATTCCACACATACAATGGTATTCCTATTAAGGCGACATACTGTGTCACCGATGAAGTCTTTGACCTGATTAATCCGGTTCATTCCGGGCTCCCCGAGCCTTGTAGAGTGGGGAATTATTATGTTTTGGCCTGCGAGTTCGCGCATCAACGTGAAAATGCAGGACAAAACCGTCTTTCATCAAGACATTACCCATCCCGCCCCTGTTCAGACGGGATGCTCTGTTCGACAATGGCGCACATCAGCCGCCATTGCTGCTGCGATTTACTGTGTTTTCACCGGCCTCCGCCAGCCCGCAATATTAGTCTGCTGGACACGGCTGAGCACCAGCTCGTTCTCGCCGACGTCGCGAGTCACCGTGGTGCCGGCGCCGAGGGTCGCTCCCTTGCCGACGCGAACCGGCGCTACCAGTTGGGTATCAGAGCCCACGAACACGTCGTCGCCGATGATGGTTTGATGTTTGTTGGCTCCGTCATAATTACAGGTGATGGTGCCGGCGCCGATATTCACGTTCGAGCCGATATCGGCATCGCCCAGATAAGTCAGGTGACCCGCTTTGGAACCCTTACCCAAGCGGGCTTTTTTCATTTCAACGAAGTTGCCGACATGAGCGCCTTCCGCCAGCTCGGCGCCAGGTCGCAGACGCGCAAAAGGACCGATAGTGCATTTCGCTTCCAGCACGGCGTCTTCTAGCACGGAGTATGGACTGACTTCGCAGTCATCACCAATGACGCTGTTTTTGATCACGCAGCCTGCGCCGATCGTGACGCGATCGCCCAGCGTGATCTGACCTTCCAGGATGACGTTGCTGTCAATGGTGACGTCGCGGCCAAACGTCACGTTGCCGCGCAGATCGAAGCGCGCCGGATCCTGTAGCATCACTCCTGCCAGCAGCAGCTTCTCCGCCTGTTCCTGCTGATAGATGCGCTCCAGACGCGCCAGCTGGAGACGGTTATTGACGCCTTCCACCTCGCTGGCACACTCAGGGTGTACCGCTGCAACGCAGCGTCCTTCCTGAGCGGCCAACGCGATGATATCGGTGATGTAGTACTCGCCCTGGGC
This sequence comes from Lonsdalea populi, assembly GCF_015999465.1. Taxonomy (NCBI): domain Bacteria; kingdom Pseudomonadati; phylum Pseudomonadota; class Gammaproteobacteria; order Enterobacterales; family Pectobacteriaceae; genus Lonsdalea; species Lonsdalea populi. Next base: position 3,801,464 of record NZ_CP065534.1, on the reverse strand, counting down.
ATTGTTATTGGTCAGCTGGCTCAACCAGCGCTTCAGATCGCGTCCGCCCGCCACCAGAATACCGGTATTGATTTCGCCGATTTCACGCTGCGCCTCGCTGGCATCTTTATGTTCCACGATGCCGACCACCTCTTGATCCTGCCGCACGATCCGGCCGTATCCCGTAGGATCGGTCACATTTACGGTTAGCAGGCCGATACCGCCCTCGGGCTTCGCCTGCACCAGACGCTTCAGCGTCGCTTCGGAGATCAACGGCACATCGCCATACAGCATCAGGACATCTTCGTCATCGGTAAACGCTGGCGCCGCCTGCTGCATCGCATGTCCCGTCCCCAGTTGTTCGGCCTGCAACACCCAGTTCAGCGCTTCGCCGGACAGCGTCTTTTTCAGGCGATCGCCGCCGTGGCCATAGACCAGATGAACGCGCTCGGCACCCACCTTCATGGCGGTATCAATCACGTGTTGAACCATCGGTTTACCGGCCAGCGGGTGGAGAACTTTGGGAAGATCGGAATACATGCGCGTCCCCTTGCCGGCGGCAAGAATAACGACGCTGATAGCACTGTTCGACATAGGTATCCTGACTGAAACTGATTGGTGCCCACTAAGTGGGACGAATGAAAGTTAACCCTATTATTACACCGGATTACTACATATTTTTCAGCGAAAAATCCTGCTTGGTCTCATTTTGCGAGATAACACCGACTAAATGGCATATTCCTCCTCGAATGTGTCCATTTTGCGACGCTTTCAGGTGTTGCTCCCCTCAACATCGCCCGGATCACGGGTATAAAAAAAGCCAGCAGGTAAAAACCGGCCGGCTTTTTGGAGACTGTCTCTGTTACATCGATTTTCTGGTCAGCTCGATAACGCGCAGTTTAGCAATGGCTTTGCTCAGTTCAGCAGAGGCCTGAGCATAATCCACGTCACCATGTGAACTACGGATATGCTCTTCAGCCTTGCGTTTCGCTTCCAAAGCCCGCGCTTCATCAAGATCCTGCCCACGGATGGCGGTATCAGCCAAAACGGTGACCGCGTTCGGCTGTACCTCAAGGGTACCACCGGACAGGTAGATGAACTCTTCATCACCGTGTTGCTTAACAATACGCACCATACCAGGCTTAATGGCCGTCAGCAGGGGGGCGTGACCAGGGTAAATCCCCAGCTCGCCTTCGCTACCGGTCACCTGAATTTTCTGTACCAGGCCGGCGAACATTGCCTGTTCCGCACTCACGACATCCAGATGGTAAGTCATAGCAGCCATGTCACCCTCCTATCAAGGCGTTACAGTTTCTTGGCTTTTTCCACGGCTTCGTCAATGGAACCCACCATGTAGAACGCCTGTTCCGGCAGGTGGTCGTATTCTCCGTCCATGATGCCTTTAAAGCCACGGATGGTCTCTTTAAGAGAGACGAATTTACCCGGAGAACCCGTGAACACTTCTGCCACGAAGAACGGCTGAGACAGGAAGCGCTGGATCTTACGAGCACGGGATACGACCAGTTTGTCTTCTTCAGACAGTTCGTCCATACCCAGAATCGCGATGATGTCTTTCAGTTCCTGGTAACGCTGCAGAATGGACTGCACGCCACGAGCCACATCATAGTGTTCCTGACCGACAACCAGCGGATCCAGCTGACGGCTGGTGGAATCCAGCGGGTCAACGGCCGGGTAGATACCCAGAGACGCGATCTGACGGCTCAGTACCACGGTTGCATCCAAATGAGCAAAGGTGGTGGCTGGCGACGGGTCGGTCAAGTCATCCGCTGGGACGTAAACGGCCTGTACGGACGTGATGGATCCGGTTTTCGTAGAAGTGATACGTTCCTGCAGCACACCCATTTCTTCCGCCAGCGTCGGCTGGTAGCCTACCGCGGAAGGCATACGGCCCAGCAGTGCGGACACTTCGGTGCCGGCCAGCGTGTAACGGTAGATGTTATCGATGAACAGCAGAACATCGCGACCTTCATCACGGAATTTCTCCGCCATGGTCAGACCGGTCAATGCCACGCGCAGACGGTTACCCGGCGGCTCGTTCATCTGGCCATACACCAGGGACACTTTATCCAGAACGTTGGATTCGTTCATTTCGTGGTAGAAGTCGTTACCTTCACGAGTACGTTCCCCCACCCCCGCAAACACGGAGTAACCGGAGTGCTCGATAGCGATGTTACGAATCAGTTCCATCATGTTGACGGTTTTACCCACACCGGCGCCGCCAAGCAGGCCGACTTTACCGCCCTTGGCGAACGGACACATCAGGTCGATAACCTTGATACCCGTTTCCAGCAGTTCCTGGGAGTTGGACAGATCTTCGTAATCCGGCGCTTCGCGGTGGATAGCCCAACGCTCTTCTTCGCCGATATCGCCCTTCATGTCGACCGGCTCGCCCAGTACGTTCATGATACGACCCAGCGTCGCTTTACCTACCGGCACTTCGATAGGGTGACCAAGGTTAGCAACGTCCAGGCCGCGACGCAGACCGTCTGAAGAACCCATTGCAATACAGCGAACAACGCCGCCGCCTAACTGCTGCTGTACTTCCAGCACCAGTTTTTCAGCACCGTTTTCAACCTCAAGCGCATCGTACACCTTCGGTACGGCATCCTGAGGGAACTCGACGTCCACCACGGCGCCGATTACCTGGATAATCTTTCCAGTAGCCATCTTGAATCCTCTACGTAATTCGACAATACGTAATTCGTAAACCTAGCTTAAACCGCGGAGGCTCCCCCGACGATCTCGGTGAGTTCCTGAGTGATGCTGGCCTGACGAGCTTTGTTGTATACCAACTGCAGCTCTTTAATCAGATTACCGCCGTTATCGGTGGCGGCCTTCATCGCAACCATTCGCGCGGCCTGCTCGCTGGCCAGGTTCTCTACGACGCCCTGATAAACCTGAGACTCCACATAACGGCGCAACAGTGTATCCAGCAGCGACTTAGGATCCGGTTCATACAGATAATCCCAGGATTTTTTCTTCAGCGTACTGTCTTCCGCCGGGGGCAGAGGCAGTAATTGAACAACCTGAGGCTCCTGAGACATGGTATTGATAAACTTGTTGCTCACCACATACAGCTTGTCCAGACGACCTTCGTCATAGGCCTGCAGCATGACTTTTACCGGCCCGATCAATTCGGACAGGCTGGGGGCATCGCCCATACCAGTAACCTGAGCGACAACGTTTCCGCCAACGGAATTGAAGAAAGAGACGCCTTTCGAACCGACCAGCGCCAGATCGCTTTCTACGCCCTTGTCGCCCCACTCTTTCATCTCGGCCAGAAGCTTTTTGAACAGGTTAATATTCAAGCCGCCGCACAGGCCACGGTCTGTAGACACCGCAAAATACCCGACGCGCTTAACTTCGCGCTCTTCCAGGTATGGATGTCTGTACTCCAAATTACCTAACGCAAGGTGACCAATCACTTTGCGAATAGTTTCAGCATAAGGACGGCTGGCCACCATACGATCCTGCGATTTACGCATTTTGGAAGCGGCGACCATCTCCATCGCTTTAGTGATCTTCTGCGTATTCTGGACGCTTCCGATCTTACTACGTATCTCTTTTGCGCCGGCCATCTTAGCTTCTCCTCAATAGCCTAGCGGTCCGCCTCTCGGCAGACCGCGGCAATTACCAGGACTGGGTTGCTTTAAAGGTATCGAGGATAGTTTTGAATTGACCCTCGATTTTATCGTTATAAGCACCCGTCTGGTCGATCTGCTGCAGAAGTTCGCCGTGCTCACGGCTAGCATAAGCCAGCAGCGCCGCTTCGAAGCTTCCCACTTTAGACAGCTCAACGTCTTCCAGATAACCGCGCTCTGCGGAGAACAGCACCAGAGACTGCTGCGCGATGGACATCGGCGCGTACTGTTTCTGTTTCAGCAGTTCAGTCACTTTCTGACCGTGATTCAGCTGTTTACGCGTTGCATCATCCAGATCGGAAGCAAACTGAGAAAACGCCGCCAGTTCACGATACTGTGCCAGCGCGGTACGAATCCCCCCGGACAGTTTCTTCATGATCTTGCTCTGAGCCGCACCACCCACACGGGATACGGAGATCCCCGGGTTAACAGCAGGACGAATACCGGCGTTGAACAGGGTGGATTCCAGGAAAATCTGACCATCGGTAATGGAAATAACGTTGGTCGGAACGAACGCGGAAACGTCACCAGCCTGAGTTTCAATGATAGGCAGCGCCGTCAAAGAACCCGTTTTGTCCTTCACTTCACCATTGGTGAATTTTTCTACGTACTCCGAGTTAACACGCGCAGCACGTTCCAGCAGGCGGGAGTGCAGATAGAACACATCGCCCGGGAATGCTTCACGGCCCGGCGGACGGCGCAGCAGCAGAGAAATCTGACGATAAGCGACAGCCTGTTTGGACAGGTCATCGTAAATGATCAGCGCGTCTTCGCCGCGGTCACGGAAATATTCACCCATCGCACAACCGGCATAAGGCGCCAGGTATTGCAAAGCGGCAGATTCGGATGCCGTAGCTACCACCACGATGGTATTAGCCAGCGCGCCATGCTCTTCCAGTTTGCGAACCACGTTGGAAATAGTGGACGCTTTCTGACCGATAGCGACATAGATACATTTGATGCCGGAATCACGCTGATTGATGATGGCGTCAATGGCCAGCGCGGTTTTACCGGTCTGACGGTCGCCGATGATCAGCTCACGCTGACCGCGGCCGATAGGAATCATCGCGTCGACGGATTTGTAACCGGTTTGCACTGGCTGGTCGACAGACTGACGTTCGATTACGCCCGGCGCAATCGCTTCAACGGCCGCGAAGCCGTCGTGCTCTACCGGACCTTTACCGTCGATAGGCGCACCCAGAGTGTTGACCACTCGGCCTAGCAGGCCACGGCCTACCGGCACTTCCAGAATACGGCCGGTACATTTGACTTTCATGCCTTCGGCCAGGTCCGTATAGGGACCCATAACCACTGCCCCCACGGAGTCGCGCTCCAGGTTCAGTGCGATGGCATAACGGTTGCCGGGCAGAGAAATCATTTCCCCCTGCATGACGTCGGCCAGACCGTGTACATGGATGATCCCGTCACCGACGGAAACGATAGTACCTTCGTTGTGAGCTTCACTCACAACATTGAACTGAGCAATCCGCTGCTTGATCAGTTCACTGATTTCGGTGGAATTCAGTTGCATGCTCCAGTCCCCTTAAGACTGCAAGACGTCTGCCAGACGCTCCAGACGACCACGAATACTGCCGTCTATCACCATATCGCCTGCGCGAATGATCACGCCGGCCATAACAGACTTATCAATTTTGCAATTCAGCTTCACTTTACGTGACAGACGTTGTTCCATCGCAACCGCTATCTTGGATAGCTGCTGCTCGCTCAACGTCGCGGCGGAAATCACCTCGACATTAACTGTCGATTCCTGTGCCGCACGAAGTTGAACAAACTGTTCCAGCACTTCAGTAAGCACCGGTAAACGCCCGTTTTCGGCCATAACCCGAATTAGGTTTTGGCCCGCATCATCCAGTTGATCACCGCATACCTCGATGAAGGTATTCGCCAGCGTTTGCGGCGCAACAGCGCCGGAAAGCAGTTCGGCGATCAGTTCATCTCGGCTTACTTCCGCAGCAAATGCCAGCATGTACTGCCAGTGTTCAACCGCCTGGTGTTCTGCGGCAAAGTCAAAAGCTGCTTTGGCGTAGGGGCGAGCTACCGTGACAAATTCAGACATCAGCCCCTTCCTCCTTACAGTTCAGCGACCAGTTTATCGACGATGTCGCTGTTGGCAGCTTCATCCACGGAACGTTCAATAATTCTCTCGGCACCCGCAATGGCCAGCGAGGCGACCTGCTTACGCAGCTCTTCACGAGCGCGCTTGCGTTCAGCGTCAATCTCAGCCTGGGCCTGCGCCACAATTTTGTTGCGTTCCGTTTCTGCTTCCACTTTCGCTTCTTCCAGAATCTGAGCGCGTTGCTTATTCGCCTGCTCAATAATGACCTGAGCATCCGCTTTAGCTTTCTTCAGTTGATCGGTCGCATTGGCCTGCGCTAGGTTCAGATCGTTCTTGGCGCGTTCTGCAGAAGACAGACCGTCAGCAATTTCTTTTTGACGCTTCTCAATGGCAGCCATAATCGGCGGCCATATGTACTTCATGCAGAACAGGACAAACAGGACAAACGCAATGGCCTGGCCGAGGATTGTAGCGTTAATATTCACAGCACAATGCCTCTTCGTAAGTTAAATGGTTGATGTTCCACCACCTGACAAGCGCAAACTTGTTTAGGCGACCGCAAACATCACATACAGACCCAAACCAACAGCGATCATCGGGATTGCATCCACCAGACCCATTACGATAAAGAACTGTGTACGCAGCAGAGGAATCAGATCGGGCTGACGTGCAGCGCCTTCCAAAAATTTACCACCCAGAATGCCGATACCGATCGCAGCACCGATAGCCGCCAAACCCATCATCAACGCGGCAGCCATGTACAGCAGATCCACACTCAGGTTTTCCATGACAGTCTCCAGTTTGTTTCAGTTAAAACGTTATTGTGTTGAAAGAAAATCAATGCTCTTCAGATGCCATCGAGAGATAAACAACCGTCAGAACCATGAAAATAAAGGCCTGAAGCGTGATGATCAGGATGTGGAAAATGGCCCATGGGACATTCAACAACCATTGAGACCACCACGGCAACAAACCGGCAATCAGGATGAAGATCAACTCACCCGCATACATGTTGCCAAACAGTCGCAAACCCAGTGAAACCGGTTTGGACAGCAGGCTGACACCTTCAAGAATCAGGTTGACAGGAATAAAGACAGGATGATTAAACGGCTGCAGTGTCAGCTCTTTGACAAAGCCGCCCACGCCTTTCATTTTGATGCTGTAGAACAGAATCAGAATGAAAACGCCTAACGCCATCGACAGCGTAATGTTTACATCGGCGGAAGGCACCACGCGCAAATAGGCATGAGCAGGATCGTACCCGGCGGCGCTATAAATCTTCGCCCAAATTTGCGGCAGCAAATCGATCGGCAGCAGGTCCATAAAGTTCATCAGGAAAACCCAGACGAAAATGGTCAGCGCCAAAGGAGCAATCAACTTGCTCTTGCCGTGATACATGTCACGCACGCTGCTATCAACGAAACCGACGACCAGCTCAACTGCGGTTTGCAGCTTGCCAGGCACGCCGCTGGTTGCGTTTTTAGCGACTGAACGAAAGATGACCAGAAAGAGTATGCCAAGAGCGACTGAGAAAAACATCGAATCGATGTTGATAGCCCAGAAGCCTGAACCCACCTGTAAATGCGTCAGATGATGGCCGATATACTCTTGCGGAGTAGAGATTTCTCCTGAAGCAGACATGATGTCTCTTACCCTTTATGTTGTTAACTACGGTAACGGTTAATGACAGCGGGTGCCACGATCTGGATGACCAACACAGACAAGTATGTCAGGCCAAGCGGAAGGAACGCCGCATGGAACCCGCCTAACGCCACCACCAACAATGCAATGGTGAAGAGCATTTTCAGCGCTTCGCCCACAGCAAATGACCAGGCAATGCGTCCTGCCGACGGTGTCTGCACGTTCCGTAAGGCTAACAGCATAAACACCATATTCGGCAACCAGGCTGCCAATCCCCCGCCTAATGCGGAAACCGCGGCTTGGTGGCTTACCGTGGCGAAAATAGCGCTCAACGCCAACAGCACCACACATTGTATCAGCAACGAATGCAGCGCGACCTTCCCATTGTAAAGGGGTACAGACATGACGCTTGCTCTCCCCGTACCTTTTCTAATAGGTATCCTGAACAAAGTCGTATAAAACTGCCTTTAGCGCATCGAGTCAAGCAGCAAAAAACGAGCAAATTATACGTTTCAGCCATGCGAATTCAATCAATAAGTAGCCAAAAGGTGAACGATTATTTAAATTTATTTCAGAAGCCTTATTTTTACTCGCTATGCTGTTAACACGACTTTAATAAAACCGGCACTAAATCGGCTACATTGTGTGATATCACTCACATAAAACGCGTTACAGCGTTTTATATACGATCGGCTTTTTTTTTGTCTTTAGCAAAAATAGCTATTTTTATTTATTTAATTTCAAATAGTTAAAAACCAACACTCAGCAAACATAACAAAACCACAGCGAAAACCGGTTATTGACATTCCGAATGATTTTATCTCACATCATTAACACGTATCCGTCACTTAAAACGGCACCGAAATTGCCAGGCTGTTTAAAAAAACACCCCCCCACACTCTCGTCAAAATGCATTAAAGACACCGCTGTGTAACATCACATTAAAATTACTGAGGCCGCTAATTTATCACGTGCACGCCCCTGACTATCGGGCGATAAGTGCGATTACTTCGTGCTTATTTGATAAAAAACAACATTAAAGCTGACGCAAGATGACCAAATGACGCTCCCCCTCCTGCTCGGGTACGCTCAATTTGACGATAGACTCAGCGGAACTGCCCTCCGGCAAGGCATTCAGCTCATCATCGGGAAGTACGCCTTTAAGCGCGTAAAAACGCCCCTGAGGACGCGACGGAAGATGGTGACACCATTCGACCATATCCTGCAGAGAAGCGAAGGCGCGGCTGATGACACCGTCAAACGCAGGATCCGCGGGGAAGTCCTCAACGCGGCTCTGCACCGGTTCGATATTTTCCAACTGCAGCTCATGCTGCACCTGACGGAGAAAACGTACACGCTTGCCCAAGCTGTCTAACAGGACGAAATGGGAGTCAGGACGAATGATGGCCAACGGAATGCCGGGCAGGCCCGGACCGGTGCCGACATCGATAAAACGCAGTCCTTTCAGATGCGGTTCCACCACCAGGCTATCCATGATGTGGCGCACCAGCATTTGGCCGGGCTCGCGCACCGAAGTCAGATTATAGGCCTTGTTCCACTTATTCAGCAGTTCAACATACTGTATCAGCTGTGTTTTCTGGCGATCGGTCAACGTTATACCTGCGCTGTCCAGCAGGAGGTTTAGTTTCGTAAGCACGCAAAATCCTGATTTTTCGTTCTGTTAGCTCGATAGACATCATGCAGCGCGGCGTTCGGCCGCGCTCTTTTAGGCGCTGCGGCGCAGCATCCCTTGTTTCTTCAACCACACCAGCAAAATGGAGATGGCGGCAGGCGTGACGCCGGAGATACGGGATGCCTGGCCGATCGAGCCCGGCTTGTGATCGTTGAGCTTGGCGACCACTTCGTTTGAGAGCCCGCTGACCTGACGATAGTCCAGATCGGCCGGCAGCAAGGTATTTTCATTACGCTGCTGTTTTTCGATCTCTTCCAACTGACGGGCGATATAGCCTTCGTATTTGACCTGAATCTCGACCTGTTCCGCCGCTTTGTCATCGGTCAGCGCCGGAGCGAACATCGGCAGCTGGGTTAGCAGCGCATAGTCGATTTCAGGGCGACGCAGCAAATCTTCACCATTGGCTTCACGCGACAGCGGCGCTTTCAGCAGCGAGTTAATCTCGGCAACCTGTTCCGAATGTGGGTGGACGAATACATCGCGCAGGCGCTGCCGCTCTTTCTCGATGCTTTCCAGCTTGTCGTTGAAATGCGCCCAGCGAGCATCGTCCACCATCCCAAGCTGTCGACCTTGCTCGGTCAGACGCAGGTCCGCATTGTCTTCCCGCAGCATCAGCCGGTATTCCGCGCGCGAGGTGAACATGCGGTACGGCTCTTTGGTGCCCAGCGTGCAGAGATCGTCCACCAGCACGCCGATGTAGGCCTGATCGCGGCGAGGAGTCCATCCTTCCTGCTCGAAAGCCAGCCGTGCTGCATTAAGTCCTGCCAGCATGCCTTGAGCCGCGGCCTCTTCATAACCGGTGGTGCCGTTGATCTGGCCGGCGAAGAACAAGCCGTGGATAAATTTGTTTTCCAGCGTCGGTTTGAGATCGCGGGGATCGAAAAAGTCATATTCGATCGCGTAGCCCGGACGAACAATGCGTGCATTTTCCATCCCGACCATCGAGCGAACAATCTGCCATTGCACGTCGAACGGCAGGCTGGTCGAGATACCGTTCGGGTATATTTCGTTGCTGGTCAGTCCTTCCGGCTCCAGGAAGATCTGGTGAGCATTGCGGTCGGCGAAGCGCATGACTTTGTCTTCGATAGACGGGCAGTAACGGGGACCGATGCCTTCGATAATGCCGGCGTACATCGGGCTGCGATCCAAATTATTACGGATCACCTCATGCGTATGTTCGTTGGTATGCGTGATGTAGCACGGCATCTGCGCCGGATGCTGACTGGTGTTTCCCATGAAGGAGAAGACCGGCATCGGGTTGTCGCCATGCTGTTGGCCCAGCACGCTGAAATCGATAGTGCGTGCGTCGATACGCGGCGGTGTCCCTGTTTTCAGACGGCCGACGCGCAGCGGCAGTTCCCGCAGACGTCTGGCCAGCGGAATGGACGGCGGATCGCCAGCACGGCCACCGCTGTAGTTATCCATTCCGATATGAATTTTGCCGTCCAGGAAAGTCCCGACGGTTAGAACGACGGATTTAGAGCGGAATTTCAGCCCCATCTGGGTGACGACGCCCACTACGCGATCGTTTTCCACTATCAGATCATCAACGGCCTGCTGGAAGATCGTCAGGTTCTCTTGATTCTCCAGCGCCGTTCTCACCGCCAGCCGATACAGAACGCGGTCTGCCTGAGCACGGGTTGCGCGAACCGCTGGCCCTTTGCTGATGTTTAGTATCCTAAACTGAATACCCGCCTGGTCGATAGCGCTGGCCATCAGGCCGCCCATGGCGTCGATCTCTTTGACCAGATGTCCTTTTCCGATTCCGCCAATCGCTGGGTTGCATGACATTTGTCCCAGCGTATCAATGTTATGCGTCAGTAAAAGGGTTTGACGTCCCATTCGAGCAGAAGCCATCGCGGCTTCTGTGCCGGCGTGACCTCCGCCGATCACAATGACGTCAAAAGGATCTGGATAAAACATGGTACTGCACCTCGCGTGGTTGCGAACGATCGTTACGGCCCTGGGGTGGGGGATTCTACTCAAGTTTGTTCGAACGACCAAGCGCGGTTGATCGTCAGGTAATTAAAGAAAGATCTTTTTATTTAAAGATCTCTTTATTAGATCTCTTATTAGGATCGACGTTATCTGTGGATAACCCAAAATTCGTAAGAAAGATCAACCCTTTGATCGGGATCATTAGCTGTGAAAGAACGGTGATCCCACACAGTATAAGCTGGGATCCGAATGGGGAGTTATGCACAGGTCAGAAAACGAGCGGCAGTTGTTATTGGGATAACTACCGGTTTTACCCTTGTTGTAAGGCACTTTATCCACAGATAAAAGGATGAAAAAAGGCATTATCTGAGTAAATTAGTCCACGATCCCAGCCATTCTTCCGCTGGATCCTCCGGTATTTCGTGTTGGGTAATGTCGATCTTAAGGATTTCGCCGATCCTTTTGGCTCCACGATCCTGCAAAATGCGATCGACCGTCAGGATCGCACCACAGTATGTGTCGTACTCTTTACTGCCTATCCCGATAGCGCCAAAACGGATCTCCGATAAATCGGGCTTATTCGCTTCTATTTCCTCAAACAACGTTTTCAAGTTGTCTGGCAAGTCACCAGCGCCATGCGTAGAGGTGATCACCAGCCATAACCCTTGCGTAGAAACCTCGCTGAGTTCGGGGCCATGCAACAGCGTGGTGGAAAAGTTAGCCTGTTGCAGCAGGGTTTCCAGATGCTCTGCGACGTACTCCGCGCTGCCAAGCGTGCTACCGCTAATAAGAGTGATATGGGTCATACACGATCCCGTCGGATGAAAAGACGGCCATTGTACGCTGTGATTTTGGTGGGATCTACCTGTGGATAATAGGGGGATAGAAAAAAAGACTCAGGGCGTGATAGTCCGCATGATGGGGTTTTGCAGGGAGATCAGCGTCTCCGTGGACTGAATTTCATCAATGGTCTGGATCTTGTTGATAAGTACATCCTGCAACGCATCGATAGAGCGACACATCACCTTGATGAACACGCTGTAGTGCCCGGTGGTGTAATAGGCTTCCACCACTTCTTCGAGGTTATTCAGCTTTTCGAGCGCGGAGGGGTAATCTTTGGCGCTCTTCAGGATAATGCCGATAAAACAGCATACGTCGTAACCCAGCTGCTTGGGATTCACGTCCAGACGCGTGCCGACGATAATGCCAGCCTGCTTCATTTTTTCTACCCGGACATGGATGGTGCCGGGGCTGACCGCGAACTGCTTGGCGAGTTCCGCATAAGGTGTCCGCGCATTTTCCATCAGCGCGCCGAGGATACTGCGGTCGAGTTCGTCCATTGAATAGCTGTCGGCCATAACACGTCTCTATTGTTGTCTGTTTCTGCGTTTTACTGCGAATGGCGGGTTGAAGCAACGTCTATCACGGCGATGTTGGAAAAAGCCGAGCGGCCGCTCAGCTTTTCGAGTGGTGCAGACGACGCTGCAAACGGCTTTTCAGCCCAGTGTTGAAGCGCCAGATATGGTCAAAAATATGCAAGATGCCTGGTTTCCCGTGATCGGACATCGCTACCGCGTGAAAACGATGATGATACTGGCGCTGACGCCGCCGGACTTCCGCGATCAGCGACTCCGGAAGACGCTGGGCGATAAAATCCGAGATCATGACGGCGTCCGCGTCCTGCCATTGCTGACTGATCATGATATCCAGCAGCGCGGCGACGCAGTCCGCCACGTCCGTACCGCCGCGAAACGACTGATTAAGGAAGCGAATCGCTTCGTCCAGACCGTTGGCGGATGTCAGCTCGTAGCTCACGACGCCCGTCGAGAACAGCATGATGTAGCAGCGGCGATTATCTTCCAGCGCGATGCGCATTAATGCCAGACAGAATGCTTTGGCGCATCGCTCATTGAAGCCGCCCATCGAGCCGGAGGTATCGACGCAGAGGACGAACGGCCCGCGCGGCTGCTGCTCCTGATTTTGACGAACGACCGGACGCTTCTGAATCTTTTCTCGCCAGCCTTCGCCCTGCAGGCGGTAAGTAAGCAGGCGATGTTCCGCCAGCCGGCGATAGAACTCGTACTCCAGTTCGTCAACGCCAAGCGTTGACAGCTCAGTCGGGATCAATCGCAGAATATCATCGCTCTGGTGAATGCCGCTGACCTGTTCCGGCGTCAGGGACGGCTCGCGAATCATCACCTTGAACGTTTCGAGCGGCGCCGTGTGACTGAGTACCGTTTTGGTTTCATTGCTGCGGCCCAGGCGTTCGGCCAATTGCTGGAGTTCAGGCTGTTGCTGCAAGAAGGCGCTGGTGGCGAGCAACGGTTGCAGATCCGGGAGCAGACGCTTCCCTGCGCTGAGATCCCATAATCGACCTGAAGCGGTATCGTTTTCCGCCAATACCGGAATGAGTGATTGGGTGACGGTGAGACGCTGCTGCAACTCCTCTAGCAGAGTATCCCGCTCCTGCTCGACGATCCGGTGATGCAGCTCCAGCGTCTGCTGCGTCAGGCTGGCGCGCCAGCGCTGGATAAACAGCGCATGTAATCCCTGGCTCATCTCATGGTCGGAGGTATCCGGCGAGTGGCGTAGTTTGTCCGCCTGAGCCAGAAACGGCGAATTGACTTCTTTCAGCAGCATCATCAGCTCCGGCATGCGGGATGGCAAAGTATGGCGGCTGGTGGCCAGCGCCTGTTGGTAGCCCGCCACTTCCTTTTCGAGTTCTTCCGGGGCCGCCGTGGTATGGATCCGCTGCTGCAAAAGCGTTTTCCACTTGGGGAGATCGTTCATGACGGCGGATTTTAGTCGCGGATGCTTTTCGAAGAACATCGCCAGTTGCGGCGTCGACAGCAGCGTGACGAGCATATCGTCCAGGAGATGGTTTTCATCAATAGAAAGCAGGAGCTCCAGCGATTCCAGCGTCAGCATTGGGGGTTACTCCTGTCGAGACTGTTCTATCTGTTCATCGACCAGCCGCAGGCTTTCCTCAATCCGCGCGAACCACTCTTTTGGGATGAACAGGCAAGGCTGATGCTGTGAGAAGCGGCGCTGCTGCTCTTTAAGCTGTAATTTCAATGTGTCGTATTGCTGCAACAAAGACTCGGGCAGCTTGATGTTGTTTTTGTCCGGTAACGAAAGCGTGGTGCTCTGTAGGCTGATGTCATGGACCACCAAGTGCTGAGATTCGTTGACTTTCATATCGATGCGTTGCCCGTATCCTAGGCCGTTGAGTTTCGCGCGGATTTCTCCTCCGGCGTTCAACCAGTGAGACAACGCCTTGGTCTCGAAGACCAGATGAGTGACCGTGCGATCGTTCAGCACCAGCGGAGTTTGCAGCACCAGCGTCAGTTGCTCGTCGGCGAGGGTTTCAGGCAGTGTGTAGTGCGGTTTGCGAGCGAAGATATTGCCCCGTTTTTCCACTCGGAAGGCCTGTCGCTCACTCTGCTGCTGCTCGTACTGTTGCCGTTCGAGATTAAGCTGCTGGAGCCGGAAAAGCAGAGTCTGCTGCTGGTAGGCGTGCTCGGTCATCAGCTGATTCATCAACTGTTTCACCAGATCGAACGAGGTGTTGTCGTGCCAGAGGCAATCTTTAAGCAGTATGATATCCACCGGCGTAATGTTGTCCCGCCCGCTGAAGAAGGCGCAGGCCTGAAGCAGACGAATGGCTTTCTTCCAGCGGCGATCGGAGACATAGGGCGCATTTTCCTGCGAGTCCAGTCGTTGGCGCAGTTGGAAAATCAAATCGAAACACGCATCCGGCAGCGTTATCTGGTTAATGAGCGACTGCCACAGCACATACTCTTCGCCGCTGACGCTCAAGGCGTCGCTGACCGGATTATCGCGTTCTCCGCCGCTGGTAGTCAGCATGGCCCGGAAGTTCTGTTTGTCCTGCACGCGGCAGAGCCACAGGCGGATCAACATTCGGTCGTAGAGCGCTTCCAGACTGCTGTCGGCTTCAGGCAGTTCGTTGGAGGCGGTAACCAGCAGGCGCATGGGAATCGGCTCTTCGCTGTCGCCGTTGCGAAAGCGCCGTTCATTGATGGCGGTCAGCAGGGTATTCAGTATCGCCGGGCCCGCCTTCCAGATCTCATCCAGAAACACGATCTCCGCTTCCGGCAGATAGCCGGAGGTCAGACGCTGGTAGCGCCCTTCATCTTTTAGCGCCTGAATCGATAACGGTCCGAAGACCTCTTCCGGCGTGGAAAAGCGCGTCATCAGATATTCAAAAGCCCGGGAATCTCTGAACGCATATTTCAGACGGCGGGCGATAAGGCTTTTTGCAATCCCCGGCGGTCCAAGTAAAAAGACGCTTTCACCGCTCAGCGCGGCCAGCAGGCATAAGCGTATGGCGTGTTGTCTTTCGTACAGGCCGTGTTCGAGGGCTTGGCTCAGGCGGGCGATTCGGTCAGCCAGCGCGGTGGGTCGTATCATTATTTATCCATCATTGCCGTCAGTCACCGTTTGAGATTAACAGTCCGGCTGAAGAATTATTAGCTGATTATGGGCATTGTTAGCGGCGTTAATCAATCGTTGTCCTGTCGATGAAACAGGACGGCGGGTTTTAACAATGGGCTTTTAGCGCGATTTGTGCATACTGAGCTTTTTTGGGGCGGGCCAATTCATGGGGCGTTCAACATGTCAATGGACTACAGAAGATAGAGTTTATGAATTCAGAACATAAACGTCCATTGCCAGCCATTACGCTGGCAGCAATAGGGGTGGTATATGGCGATATCGGTACTAGCCCGCTTTATACCCTTAGGGAATGTTTGTCCGGGCAGTTTGGTTTCGGCGTAGGGGCGGAGTCTGTATACGGTTTTCTGTCGCTGATTTTCTGGCTGTTGGTATTAGTCGTTTCAATGAAATACCTGAGTTACGTCATGCGGGCGGACAACGCCGGGGAAGGGGGCATACTGACATTAATGTCTCTGGCCGGGCGCAATACCTCGGACCGAGTCACGGCGATAGTCGTTATTATGGGGTTGATCGGCGGCAGCTTTTTTTACGGCGAAGTCGTCATAACACCGGCTATCTCAGTGATGTCGGCGATAGAGGGGTTGGATATCGTCGCGCCCTCGTTGGAATCTTATATCATCCCCGTCTCCATCGCCGTTCTGACGCTGTTGTTCATGATCCAAAAACACGGCACCGGACGCGTTGGGAGTCTGTTCGCGCCGGTGATGCTGGTCTGGTTCCTGACGCTCGGCATTCTCGGCGCGCGCAGCGTGATCGACAATCCGCTGGTATTGCAGGCGCTGAACCCGGTGTGGGCCGTGAACTTCTTCATCAAATATAAGATGATGTCCTTCTTCGCGCTGGGCGCGGTGGTGCTGGCCATTACCGGGGTTGAAGCCTTGTACGCCGACATGGGGCACTTCGGCAAATTGCCTATCCGCATCGCCTGGTTCCTGGTGGTGCTGCCGTCGCTGGTGCTCAACTACTTCGGTCAGGGCGCGCTACTGCTGAAAAATCCCGACGCCATTAAAAACCCGTTCTTCCTGTTGGCACCCGACTGGGCGCTGATCCCGCTGCTGGTGCTGGCCGCTTTAGCGACTATCATCGCTTCGCAGGCGGTAATCTCCGGCGTGTTCTCCCTCACCCGTCAGGCGGTTCGTCTCGGTTATTTGCCGCCGATGAAGATTGTGCATACCTCCGATATGGAGTCCGGGCAAATCTATATTCCGGTGATTAACTGGCTGCTGTATGTGGCGGTGGTACTGGTGATCGTCAGCTTTGAGCACTCGAGCCGACTGGCGGCGGCGTATGGGATTGCGGTGACCGGGACGATGGTGCTGACCAGTATTCTGGTGTGTATCGTCGCGGTCAAAAACTGGCGCTGGTATCGTTATGTGGTCTATCTATTGTTGGCGGTACTGCTGATGATCGACGTGCCGATGTTCCTGGCCAACGCCATGAAAATTTTCTCCGGCGGTTGGTTGCCTCTGGCGCTGGGCATGGTGATGTTCGTCATCATGACCACCTGGAAGAGCGAGCGTTTCCGTCTGATGAGGCGGCTGAATGAACACGGCAACTCGTTGGAGGCGATGATCGCTTCGCTGGAGAAAAACCCGCCGGTGCGGGTGCCGGGCACGGCGGTTTACTTCTCCCGCGCGACGCACGTCATCCCCTTTGCGCTGCTGCACAACCTGAAGCATAACAAGGTATTGCATGAGCGCGTGGTTCTGCTGACGATGCGGACCGAAGATGCGCCATATGTGCATAACGCTCGCCGGGTGACGGTCGAACAGCTTTCCCCCTCGTTCTGGCGGGTCATCGCCCGCTACGGGTGGCGGGAAACGCCCAACGTGGAAGAGGTTTTCCACCGCTGCTGGCAGGACGGCCTGGCCTGTCAGATGCTGGAAACCACCTTCTTCATGTCCAACGAATCGCTGATTATGGGCAAACGTCCGTGGTATCTGCGCGGTCGAGGCAAGCTGTTCATGATGCTGAGCCGCAACGCGCTGAGAGCCGCCGAACAGTTTGAAATTCCGCCTAACCGACTGATTGAGTTGGGGATTCAGGTAGAAATCTAGTGGCCTCGGTTAGCGTCCAGGTCAGTTGGGCGGAGAATCCGCCGCCCGGCAGATTGGCGAACCGTGTCGTCATACCATGCTGGTGGGCGATCCGGTTCACTATCGACAGGCCCAGTCCGCTGCCCGATGCTTCCTGACCGGGCGGACGAAAGAAGCGTTCGCCCAACCGCTGCAATATCCCCTCGTGTACGCCCGGTCCTTCGTCGGCCACTTCCAATCCCTCCCTCGTCAACAGGATGCGTACGACGCCGCTTGCGCCGTGATTGCCGTAACGAATGGCATTATCCAGCAGATTGCGCACCAGCAGCGTCAACAGCAGCGCATTGCCCGGCGTGACCACGGACGTTTCTGGCATGTTGAGGTTTAGCGTCACGCCCTGACGCTGGGCTTCCTCCGTCTGAGCGGCGACGGCCTGCTGAAGCAGCGGCTGCCAATGCACCGTCTCCGATGATGTGAGATCTTTGTCGACGTCGAGACGAGAGAGGGTCAGCAGTTGATCGACCAGCCGGGCCGCCCGGTCGATGCCTGCGTCCAGTTGGCCGAGCGCGCGTCGGCGCATCTCTTCATCGTCATGAGCCAGTTGGACGACCTCGGCTTGCACCTTCAGCGCGGCTAACGGGCTGCGCAGTTCATGGGCGGCATCGGAGGTGAAACGACGCTCCCGCGTCAGCATGGCGCTGATGCGGGCTAACAGGCCGTTCAGGGCGTCCACCAGCGGGCGCACTTCTGGCGGCAGTCTCGGCGTGGCGATAGGCGACTCATCATCCGGGCGGCGCTGTCCGAGCTGGCGTGCGATATGCGTCAGCGGCCGCAGCTCGTAGGTGACCAGCAGGAACAGCAAGATCAGCATCACGGGCAGGGCGGCCAGCCAGGGCATGAGATTGGTTTTTACGATATTGAGCGCCATATCGTGACGATATTCCACCTCCTGTCCGACGGCCACCACATGGCGTTTATCCGGCGTGGTCAGCCATACCAGCCGCCAGAGATCGTCGTCGTCGTGTAATTGGCCGGTGGTGAAGCCATCGTGTCGATAGTCGGAGAACAGAAATCGTTTGCCGTTGTCGTCGTCACTCAGTATTCGCTGTCCGTCGGTCCGGAAAATGGCGAAGGCCAGCGCATCCTCATCCTGTTCGCCTCGCGCCTTTTTCGTGATTTGCCGGGCGGCCGGTAGCGCCTGAGGTTGGAGATCCTGAGGCGTGAGGGTGGCCAGCCGTTTGGCGAACAGCAGTTGCTGGGTATCGAACAGCTCGTTGATGTTATGCCGCGTCTGTTGCCAGGCAAGTAAGGCGGCCGCGCCCCAGCACAGCAGCGTCAGCAGCATGAAGCCCAGCAGCAGCCGCAGGCTCAGATTCAATCGTTTCATAGGGCGTCTCCCAGCCGGTAACCCACGCCGTGGACGGTACGGATGACGTGGCTGCCCAGCTTTTTGCGCAAATGATGAATGTGGACTTCCACGGCGTTGCTGGAAACGTCATCGTCCCAGCCGTACAGCTTTTCCTCCAACTGCGCGCGCGTCAGAATCCGACCGGCGTTCATCATGAACAGCTCCAGCAGCGCCAGTTCGCGCGACTTCAGCTCGACCGGACGATCGTCGACGGTGACGGTGCGCGTTCCCGGCTCTAACGCCACGTTGTCGTAGACGAGCTTTGGCCGCAGCTCGCCGTGACGGCGGCGGATCAACGCCTGCAACCGCGCGGCCACTTCAGTGAGGGCGAATGGTTTGCACAGGTAGTCGTCTGCGCCGTCCTGTAATCCCTGAACCCGATTTTCCAGCGCGTCGCGCGCGGTCAGAATCAGCACGGGGATTGACTCTCCGGCCTCCCGCCAGCGTCGCAGGATGACCAGACCATCTATTTCCGGCAGGCTCAGGTCCAGCACTACCGCGTCGTAAGGGGCGGCGTGCAACGCCTGCATGCCCTGTTCGCCTTGCAGAAACCAGTCGACGCTAAACCCCAGTTTGCTCAACCCAGCCTTAATGCCGTCGCCTATCAGCCGGTCGTCTTCTATCAGCAGTATTCTCATTTTCTCCCACCTTGCGTTGAGGGGATGTTAGCGGGGGACGGTACAGGGAGAACAGTTCAACGGTCCCGGAATGTGGCGATAACCACCCTATTGATAAAAATAACGGATGATTGGCTATCCTTAAGATCCTGTTAAGAACTTTTTGTTTTAGTGGTGCTGTAAGGCAAATCAAACGCAGTTTTACCCTACGGCAATTAAAGGTATTAAGGAGTATTCTATGAAAAAAACAGCAGCAATATTCGCTATCACCGCCCTGTGTTCCGCCTCGGTTTTTGCCGCTCAGACCGGCGGATTTGTGGAGCCTAATGCGTCCCCGTCGCATTCCGCCGGCGGGTTTTCCGGTCCCGACGGGAGCGTAACGACTGTGGCGAAAGCCAAAGAGATGAAGGACGACAGTTGGGTGACGGTGCGCGGACATATTGAACGCCGCGTCGGCAGCGAGGATTACCTGTTCCGCGACGAAAGCGGCACGATAACGGTCGAGATCGACGACAAATACTGGAACGGCCAGAGCGTGACGCCGACCGACAAGGTGGAGCTGCAAGGCGAGCTGGATAAAGGCTTCAACTCCGCAGAGCTGGATGTGAAACAGGTAAAGAAAATACAGAATTGACACGTCTTTAACACTCCTCTTTTCCGGGCGGGTTTGCCCGCCCCAGTTCCTGTTTTTTTGCTTTCTCCATCCTTTAATATGTTCTTCCCCCTTGTTTTTTATCGTGCGAGCGAAACGTTTCGATAGCGATCACATTTCGGCTACATATTGATTGTCTTCCCTCTCCTGTTTGCTCATTATCCCGGCACGCGAAACGTTTCGCTCAGGGGGAATGATGAAAAAAGGTGTGTTGCTGAATACCGCGATTTCCGAGGTGATAGCCCGTCTGGGGCATACCGACAGCGTGGTTATTGCGGATGCCGGATTGCCGGTGGCGGAGAATACACCCCGCATCGATCTGGCGCTCACCCACAATGTGCCCGAGTTTATGCAGGTCGTAGCGGCGGTGACGGCGGAAATGCAGGTGGAAGCGGCCATTCTGGCCAACGAGATCGTCGAGAAAAATCCTCGTATTCACGATGCGCTGTTGCAGCATTTGCTGCAGCTTGAACAACGTCAGGGCAATACGATTTCGCTGCATTATTTCACCCATGACGACTTCAAACAGCAAAGCGCTCAAAGCCGGGCCGTGATCCGCAGCGGGGAGTGCTCCCCTTATGCGAACGTCATCCTGTGCGCGGGCGTCACTTTCTGAGGCCGCTATGCAACCTTTACTGCAACTGCACGGCATCACCAAATCCTTTCCAGGCGTCAAAGCGTTATCCGGCGCGGGGCTAAACGTCTATCCGGGCAAAGTCATGGCGCTGGTGGGCGAGAACGGCGCGGGCAAATCCACCCTGATGAAGGTGTTGACCGGGATTTACCGCAAAGACGCCGGAAGCCTGCGTTTCCTCGGCGAAGAAGTCGCCTTTAGCGGACCCAAGGCGTCGCAGGAGGCGGGGATCGGCATCATCCATCAGGAACTGAACCTGATCCCGCAGCTGACCATCGCAGAAAATATCTTCCTGGGGCGTGAATTCACCACGCCGCTGGGCCGCATCGACTGGAAACGCATGTATGCCGAAGCGGATCGATTACTACAGCGGTTGAACCTGCGTTATGACAGCCGTCGTCCGGTGGGGGAGCTGTCTATCGGCGATCAGCAAATGGTGGAGATCGCCAAGGTGCTCAGCTTTGAATCGCAGGTCATCGTCATGGATGAGCCTACGGACGCGTTGACCGATACCGAAACCGCCTCTTTATTTAGCGTCATCGGCGAGTTGAAAGCGCAGGGCTGCGGACTGGTCTACATCTCTCATCGCCTGAAGGAGATCTTTGAGGTCTGCGACGACGTGACGGTGATGCGCGACGGGCAGTTTATCGGCGAGCTTCCAGTGGGCGATCTGCAGGAAGAGCGGCTGATCGAGATGATGGTGGGCCGCAAGCTCGAAGATCAATATCCCCGCCTCGCTCAGGCGCCGGGTACCGTCAGGATGATAGTCGATAGGGTCTGCGGCCCGGGCGTATGGCCGGTCAGCTTTACCTTGCGCCTAGGCGAGATTCTTGGTGTTTCCGGTCTGATGGGCGCAGGCCGCACGGAGCTAATGAAAATCCTCTACGGCGCCCTGCCCCGCACCGGCGGCACGGTAACGCTGGATGGTCGGGATGTGGTGACTCATTCACCGCAAGACGGTTTGGCGAACGGCATCGTTTATATCTCCGAGGACCGCAAGCGCGACGGACTGGTGCTCGGCATGTCGGTAAAGGAAAACATGTCTCTGACTGCGCTGCGTTATTTCAGCCATGTCGGCGGAACGCTGAAACACGGCGAAGAAGCGCAGGCCGTGAGCGATTTCATCCGTCTGTTTCATATCCGAACCCCGTCGATGGAGCAGCCTATCGGACTGCTTTCCGGCGGCAATCAGCAAAAAGTGGCGATAGCACGCGGGCTGATGACGCGGCCGAAGGTGTTGATTCTTGACGAACCGACCCGCGGCGTGGACGTCGGCGCCAAAAAGGAAATCTACCAGTTGATTAACCAGTTTAAGCAGGAAGGGCTGAGCATCATTCTGGTGTCGTCGGAAATGCCCGAAGTTCTGGGAATGAGTGACCGCGTCATCGTGATGCACGAAGGGCGGCTGAGCGGCGAGTTCTCCCGCGATGAAGCGACGCAGGAAGCGTTGATGGCGGCCGCCGTTGGAAAACCACAATACAGCATAGAGCAGGAGTAAGGCCGATATGAGCACTCACACAATTATCTCAAAGCGCCGCTTCGGCAAAGCGTGGCTGCTGGAGCAAAAGTCGTTGATCGCGCTGCTGATGCTTATTGCTGTGGTGTCGGCGCTAAGCCCCAATTTTTTCACTCTGAACAATGTGTTCAACATTCTCCAACAGACGTCGGTCAACGCCATTATGGCCGTGGGGATGACGTTGGTTATCCTCTCCTCGGGCATTGATTTGTCCGTCGGATCGCTGCTGGCGCTGACCGGCGCGGTGGCGGCGTCCCTGGTGGGGATGGAGGTCAATGCGCTGGTGGCGGTGTTCGCCGCGCTGGGTTTGGGAGCGGCTGTCGGCGCCAGCACCGGCTTCATTGTCGCCAAAGGTCGTGTGCAGGCTTTTATCGCGACGTTGGTCATGATGTTGCTTTTGCGCGGCGTCACCATGGTTTACACCAACGGCAGCCCGATTAACGCGGGCTTTTCAGCGTCGGCGGACGTCTTGGGCTGGTTCGGCATTGGGCGTCCGCTGGGCGTGCCGACGCCTATCTGGTTAATGGCCGGCGTATTTCTGGCGGCGTGGTACGTGCTCCACCACACCCGCTTCGGACGCTACATCTATGCATTGGGCGGTAATGAGGCGGCGACTCGCCTCTCCGGCATCAGCGTGGATAAGGTCAAAATTGCGGTATACGCGCTATGCGGTCTGCTCTCGGCGCTGGCGGGCATTATTGAAGTGGCTCGTCTGTCGTCTGCTCAGCCTACGGCGGGGTCGGGCTATGAGCTGGATGCCATCGCCGCCGTCGTTCTGGGCGGCACCAGCCTGGCGGGCGGAAAAGGGCGTGTCATGGGTACGCTGATCGGCGCATTGATTCTTGGGTTTTTGAACAATGGGCTGAATCTGCTGGGCGTATCGTCTTACTACCAAATGATCGTCAAGGCGGCCGTGATTCTGCTGGCGGTTCTGGTAGACAACAAAAGCAGTAAATAACCGTCATTGATACAGGAATCTTAAAGATGAAAATCAAAACGCTTGTGACGTTAATCTCCGCCGTTGCCTTAAGCGCAACGCTCTCCGCTCAGGTTGCGGCCAAAGAGACCATCGCGCTGGTGGTGTCGACGCTGAACAATCCCTTTTTTGTTTCACTGAAGGACGGGGTTCAGAAAGAGGCGGATAGACAGGGCTACAACCTGGTTGTGCTGGATTCGCAGAATAACCCGGCGAAAGAGCTATCTAACGTGCAGGACCTGACCGTTCGCGGCGCCCGGCTGCTGCTGATTAACCCCACGGACTCCGACGCCGTGGTAAATGCCATCAAAATGGCCAATCAGGCTAACATCCCGGTGATTACGCTGGATCGCGTCGCCAGCAGCGGCAAGGTCGCGAGCCACGTGGCGTCGGACAATACCGCTGGCGGAGCCGCCGCGGCAGACTTTATCTCCGGTAAGCTGGGCGAAGGCGCGAAGGTTATCCAGTTGGAAGGACTGGCGGGAACATCGGCGGCCCGCGAACGCGGTCGCGGTTTTATGACGTCGGCAAAGCAACACCAATTCGACATTCTGGCCAGCCAGCCGGCGGATTTTGACCGCACTAAAGGGCTAAACGTCATGCAAAATCTGCTGACGGCGCATCCTGCGGTGAAAGCGGTATTCGCGCAAAACGATGAAATGGCGCTGGGCGCGCTGCGCGCCTTACAGACAGCGGGCAGAGACGATGTACTGGTCGTAGGATTCGATGGCACGACGGACGGGATAAAAGCGGTCAACGGCGGCAAGCTGGCTGCGACGGTGGCTCAGCGACCGGACCAGATCGGTATCATCGGCGTTCAGACGGCGGATAAGGTCCTGAAAGGCGAACAGGTGCCTGCGGTGATCCCTGTCGATTTGAAATTAGTCACCAAGCCATAGCGTGTTGACGATGCGCCACGATTCAACGCGGCGCATTTATTCGGAGAGCCTGTTATGAAAGCCGGAAGACTGGCGGTGCTAGGTAGCATCAATGCGGATCATATTCTCAATCTGAAACAGTTCCCTTCGCCCGGTGAAACGGTGATCGGTAAGCATTATAACGTGGCCTTTGGCGGCAAAGGGGCCAATCAGGCCGTCGCGGCCGGTCGCTGCGGGGCGGATATCGCTTTTATCGCCTGCGTGGGGGCCGACGATATCGGTCAACGTATTCGCCAGCAACTGGCGGACGACCGCGTCGACGTCTCCGCCGTGGAAGCGGTTCCCGGCCAGACGACCGGCGTGGCGCTGATTTGGGTCAACGATGATGCTGAAAATATGATTGCCATTCACTCGGGGGCGAACGCGGCCTTAAGTCCTGAAGTGATGGCGCGGTTTCAGCAGAAGATAGCGGAGGCGTCTGCGCTGTTAATGCAGCTGGAATCCCCGTTGGAAACCGTGACGGCGGCCGCTCAGTTAGCGCGGCGGCATGGCACCCGAGTCATCCTCAATCCCGCGCCTGCGCGCCCTCTGCCGGACAAACTGCTGTCGCTGGTGGATATAATGACGCCTAATGAAACCGAGGCGCAGCATCTCACCGGTATTCGCGTGGAAACCGACGACGACGCCCGGCGTGCAGCGCAGGCGCTGCATGATAAAGGAGTGGGTAGCGTGATTATTACGTTGGGGCGTCGCGGCGCATGGGTGAGCGAACAGGGACGCGGGCAGTTGATCCCCGGTTTTCAGGTGGAGGCTGTCGATACTATTGCTGCCGGCGATACCTTTAACGGCGCTTTGCTGACCGCGTTGCTGGAAGAGATGCCGATGCTGGCCGCCGTTCGTTTCGCGCATGCCGCTGCTGCGATTGCAGTAACGCGAAGCGGCGGTCAGCCATCAGTACCTTGGCGTAATGAAATAGAGGCTTTTTTGCAGGAACAGGAGTGATTTTTGGCAACGATGAAAGACGTCGCCAGAGTGGCGGGCGTATCCACGTCGACGGTATCTCACGTTATTAATGGCGATCGTTTTGTCAGCGAAGCCGTGCGTGGGAAAGTCTTGCAGGCGGTTAAGCAGTTGAACTATGCGCCGTCCGCGCTGGCCCGTAGTCTGAAAATCAATCAAACCCGCACCATCGGCATGCTGCTGACGGCGAGCAGCAACCCCTTTTATGCAGAGGTGGTGCGCGGCGTGGAGCGCAGCTGCTATGAACGCGGCTACAGTCTTATTCTGTGCAATACGGAAGGTGACCCCGAACGTATGAGCCGCAGTCTGGAGACGCTGTTGCAAAAACGGGTGGATGGTCTGCTATTGATGTGCTCGGAGAGCAGCGAGCTCTCTCCGGATATCATGAGCCGATACCCTTCATTGCCAACGGTCATGATGGACTGGGCGCCTTTTGAAGGATGCGGCGGGGTGATTAAAGACAATTCGCTGCAGGGCGGTGAGATCGCAACACGGTACCTGATAGCACAAGGCTATCGCCGTATTGCCTGCATCACCGGGCCGCTGGATAAAACCACGGCGCATAATCGTCTGGAGGGGTACCGTAAAGCGATGGACGATGCAGGACTGCCCCGTCTTCCTTTCTATGAGATCTCTGGCGATTTCGAATTTGCCTCCGGTTATCGCGCGATGCAGCAGTTATTGTCGCTAGAGCAACCTCCTGAAGCCGTCTTTGCCTGCAACGATGCCATGGCGGTGGGCGTTTACCGTGCGTTGCATCAGGCCGGGTTGTCTATACCCGGGGATATGGCCGTGATGGGATACGACGATATAGAGCTGGCACGCTATCTCTCTCCGCCTTTAACCACCATTCATCAACCTAAGGATGAATTGGGGGAACTTGCCATCGATACGCTGCTGTACCGAATGGCGGATCCGGACTCTCCACCGAGTGTTTTGACGCTGACGCCGGAGCTGGCTATCCGGGAATCAGTCGGGAAATACCGTTATTGTTTCTGACGGTGCGGTTTTTCTAGACAAATTAGCGGTAAATTGCGGGTTTTGCATACGCTCTGGACAAAAAGAATCCACTCGATAATATTTTTCGTATTAACGCTTGTCAGCCCGAAATAACGCCCTATAATGCGCTCCCACTGACACGGCGAAGCGGACAACGCGGCGCGGTGACAGTCGGAGAAAGACGAAGAAAGTCGTTGACTCTGAACGAGGTAAGCGTAATATACGCGGCCTCACGTTAGCCGCTTAGGCGGAAACGAAACGCTCTTTAACAATATAATCAGACAATCTGTGTGGGCACTCACAAGACACTATCGCAAAAGATACGAAAAAGTCTTGAAGAGTGAACAACAGTTAATTCATTACGAATCAACAGTAAAATTCTTTGAGCATCGCTATTAAGTTAGCAAATCAAGCTTTTAATTGAAGAGTTTGATCATGGCTCAGATTGAACGCTGGCGGCAGGCCTAACACATGCAAGTCGAGCGGCAGCGGAAGGGAGCTTGCTCCCTTGCCGGCGAGCGGCGGACGGGTGAGTAATGTCTGGGGATCTGCCCGATGGAGGGGGATAACTACTGGAAACGGTAGCTAATACCGCATAACGTCGCAAGACCAAAGTGGGGGACCTCAGGGCCTCACACCATCGGATGAACCCAGATGGGATTAGCTAGTAGGCGGGGTAAGAGCCCACCTAGGCGACGATCTCTAGCTGGTCTGAGAGGATGACCAGCCACACTGGAACTGAGACACGGTCCAGACTCCTACGGGAGGCAGCAGTGGGGAATATTGCACAATGGGGGAAACCCTGATGCAGCCATGCCGCGTGTATGAAGAAGGCCTTCGGGTTGTAAAGTACTTTCAGCGGGGAGGAAGGCAGTGAACTTAATACGTTCGCTGATTGACGTTACCCGCAGAAGAAGCACCGGCTAACTCCGTGCCAGCAGCCGCGGTAATACGGAGGGTGCAAGCGTTAATCGGAATGACTGGGCGTAAAGCGCACGCAGGCGGTTTGTTAAGTCAGATGTGAAATCCCCGAGCTTAACTTGGGAACTGCATTTGAAACTGGCAGGCTAGAGTCTTGTAGAGGGGGGTAGAATTCCAGGTGTAGCGGTGAAATGCGTAGAGATCTGGAGGAATACCGGTGGCGAAGGCGGCCCCCTGGACAAAGACTGACGCTCAGGTGCGAAAGCGTGGGGAGCAAACAGGATTAGATACCCTGGTAGTCCACGCTGTAAACGATGTCGACTTGGAGGTTGCGGTCTTGAACTGTGGCTTCCGGAGCTAACGCGTTAAGTCGACCGCCTGGGGAGTACGGCCGCAAGGTTAAAACTCAAATGAATTGACGGGGGCCCGCACAAGCGGTGGAGCATGTGGTTTAATTCGATGCAACGCGAAGAACCTTACCTACTCTTGACATCCAGAGAACTTGGCAGAGATGCCTTGGTGCCTTCGGGAGCTCTGAGACAGGTGCTGCATGGCTGTCGTCAGCTCGTGTTGTGAAATGTTGGGTTAAGTCCCGCAACGAGCGCAACCCTTATCCTTTGTTGCCAGCACGTAATGGTGGGAACTCAAAGGAGACTGCCGGTGATAAACCGGAGGAAGGTGGGGATGACGTCAAGTCATCATGGCCCTTACGAGTAGGGCTACACACGTGCTACAATGGCGCATACAAAGAGAAGCGAACTTGCGAGAGTAAGCGGACCTCATAAAGTGCGTCGTAGTCCGGATTGGAGTCTGCAACTCGACTCCATGAAGTCGGAATCGCTAGTAATCGTAGATCAGAATGCTACGGTGAATACGTTCCCGGGCCTTGTACACACCGCCCGTCACACCATGGGAGTGGGTTGCAAAAGAAGTAGGTAGCTTAACCTTCGGGAGGGCGCTTACCACTTTGTGATTCATGACTGGGGTGAAGTCGTAACAAGGTAACCGTAGGGGAACCTGCGGTTGGATCACCTCCTTACCGAAGTGAAGTGCTAGTGAAGTGCTCACACAGATTGTCTGATGAAGAAGCAAGAGCAAAAGCGCACCTGTTGATGATGAGTCTCTGACTCATGCTGATGCGGAACGATTGAGCCTGAGGGTTGAGTCGGATTTCGTGTCCCCATCGTCTAGAGGCCTAGGACACCGCCCTTTCACGGCGGTAACAGGGGTTCGAATCCCCTTGGGGACGCCATACCGATAATGAGTGAAAGGCATTATCACCTGAATATCTTAAAGATGACTTTAACGAGTCGTGTTTAAGATATTGCTCTTTAACAATCTGGAACAAGCTGAAATTTGAAACGATGCGGCTGAACATCTCTCTGCGTGCAGTATTGAGCGGTGATTTGGTTGCGTCAGAGTCTCTCAAATAATCGCAGCGTGAAGGGTGTCTTACGAGACACCTTCGGGTTGTGAGGTTAAGTGACTAAGCGTACACGGTGGATGCCTAGGCAGTCAGAGGCGATGAAGGGCGTGCTAATCTGCGAAAAGCGTCGGCAAGGTGATATGAACCGTTATACCCGACGATACCCGAATGGGGAAACCCAGTGCAATCCGTTGCACTATCATGTCATGAATACATAGTGGCATGAGGCGAACCGGGGGAACTGAAACATCTCAGTACCCCGAGGAAAAGAAATCAACCGAGATTCCCCCAGTAGCGGCGAGCGAACGGGGAGGAGCCCAGAACCTGAATCAGTTTGAGTCTTAGTGGAAGCGTCTGGAAAGTCGCACGACAGAGGGTGATAGTCCCGTACACGAAGAGGCATGAGCTGTGAGTTCGACGAGTAGGGCGGGACACGTGTTATCCTGTCTGAATATGGGGGGACCATCCTCCAAGGCTAAATACTCCTGACTGACCGATAGTGAACCAGTACCGTGAGGGAAAGGCGAAAAGAACCCCGGCGAGGGGAGTGAAATAGAACCTGAAACCGTGTACGTACAAGCAGTGGGAGCATCCTTCGGGGTGTGACTGCGTACCTTTTGTATAATGGGTCAGCGACTTATATTCTGTAGCAAGGTTAACCGCATAGGGGAGCCGCAGGGAAACCGAGTCTTAACTGGGCGTTAAGTTGCAGGGTATAGACCCGAAACCCGGTGATCTAGCCATGGGCAGGTTGAAGGTTGGGTAACACTAACTGGAGGACCGAACCGACTAATGTTGAAAAATTAGCGGATGACTTGTGGCTGGGGGTGAAAGGCCAATCAAACCGGGAGATAGCTGGTTCTCCCCGAAAGCTATTTAGGTAGCGCCTCGTGAAGTCATCTTCGGGGGTAGAGCACTGTTTCGACTAGGGGGCCATCCCGGCTTACCAACTCGATGCAAACTGCGAATACCGAAGAATGTTATCACGGGAGACACACGGCGGGTGCTAACGTCCGTCGTGAAGAGGGAAACAACCCAGACCGCCAGCTAAGGTCCCAAAGTCATGGTTAAGTGGGAAACGATGTGGGAAGGCCCAGACAGCCAGGATGTTGGCTTAGAAGCAGCCATCATTTAAAGAAAGCGTAATAGCTCACTGGTCGAGTCGGCCTGCGCGGAAGATGTAACGGGGCTAAACCATGCACCGAAGCTGCGGCAGCGACGCTTAGGCGTTGTTGGGTAGGGGAGCGTTCTGTAAGCCTGCGAAGGTGGCCTGTGAGGGCTGCTGGAGGTATCAGAAGTGCGAATGCTGACATAAGTAACGATAATGCGGGTGAAAAACCCGCACGCCGGAAGACCAAGGGTTCCTGTCCAACGTTAATCGGGGCAGGGTGAGTCGACCCCTAAGGCGAGGCCGAAAGGCGTAGTCGATGGGAAACAGGTTAATATTCCTGTACTTGGTGTTACTGCGAAGGGGGGACGGAGAAGGCTGGGTTATCCGGGCGACGGTTGTCCCGGTTTAAGCGTGTAGGTGGGTGTTTTTGGTAAATCCGGAACACCGTTAACACTGAGGCGTGACGACGAGTCACTACGGTGATGAAGTAACCGATGCCAAGCTTCCAGGAAAAGCCTCTAAGCTCCAGGTAACACGAAATCGTACCCCAAACCGACACAGGTGGTCAGGTAGAGAATACCCAGGCGCTTGAGAGAACTCGGGTGAAGGAACTAGGCAAAATGGTGCCGTAACTTCGGGAGAAGGCACGCTGGCGTTGGTGAAGGGACTGGCTCCCGGAGCTGATACCAGTCGCAGATACCAGCTGGCTGCAACTGTTTAATAAAAACACAGCACTGTGCAAACACGAAAGTGGACGTATACGGTGTGACGCCTGCCCGGTGCCGGAAGGTTAATTGATGGGGTCAGCCGCAAGGCGAAGCTCTTGATCGAAGCCCCGGTAAACGGCGGCCGTAACTATAACGGTCCTAAGGTAGCGAAATTCCTTGTCGGGTAAGTTCCGACCTGCACGAATGGCGTAATGATGGCCAGGCTGTCTCCACCCGAGACTCAGTGAAATTGAACTCGCTGTGAAGATGCAGTGTACCCGCGGCAAGACGGAAAGACCCCGTGAACCTTTACTATAGCTTGACACTGAACCTTGAGCCTTGATGTGTAGGATAGGTGGGAGGCTTTGAAGTGTGGACGCCAGTCTGCATGGAGCCGACCTTGAAATACCACCCTTTAATGTTTGATGTTCTAACGTGGGCCCCTGAACGGGGTTGCGGACAGTGTCTGGTGGGTAGTTTGACTGGGGCGGTCTCCTCCCAAAGAGTAACGGAGGAGCACGAAGGTTAGCTAATCCTGGTCGGACATCAGGAGGTTAGTGCAAAGGCATAAGCTAGCTTGACTGCGAGAGTGACGGCTCGAGCAGGTGCGAAAGCAGGTCTTAGTGATCCGGTGGTTCTGAATGGAAGGGCCATCGCTCAACGGATAAAAGGTACTCCGGGGATAACAGGCTGATACCGCCCAAGAGTTCATATCGACGGCGGTGTTTGGCACCTCGATGTCGGCTCATCACATCCTGGGGCTGAAGTAGGTCCCAAGGGTACGGCTGTTCGCCGTTTAAAGTGGTACGCGAGCTGGGTTTAGAACGTCGTGAGACAGTTCGGTCCCTATCTGCCGTGGGCGTTGGAAGATTGAGGGGGGTTGCTCCTAGTACGAGAGGACCGGAGTGAACGCACCACTGGTGTTCGGGTTGTGATGCCAATTGCATTGCCCGGTAGCTAAGTGCGGAAGAGATAACCGCTGAAAGCATCTAAGCGGGAAACTTGCCCCGAGATGAGTCTTCCCTGGGACTTCGAGTCCCCTGAAGGGCCGTTGAAGACGACGACGTAGATAGGCTGGGTGTGTAAGCGTAGCGATACGTTGAGCTAACCAGTACTAATGACCCGAGAGGCTTAACCTTACAACACCGAAGGTGTTTTAGAGAGACGAGAAGAAGTTCAGCTTGTTTGCAGATTGGTTCTGGTGGTTGCACGGAGAGCGTGTGTAACGATTGGAATGAAACAGAATTTGCCTGGCGGCGATAGCGCGGTGGTCCCACCTGACCCCATGCCGAACTCAGCAGTGAAACGCCGTAGCGCCGATGGTAGTGTGGGGTCTCCCCATGCGAGAGTAGGGAACTGCCAGGCATTAATTAAAGTAGAGACCCTCAGCGAGAGCTGGGGGTTTTTGCGTTGGGGCGGTGAAAACGGCCGGCAAATCACTCAGAGCCTGCGGCCCACGCCAGACCAGACTATGTCCCCCTAAAATGCTGAGGCTGTTGCACCTGAGAGCACGGTCGCCCATGATTTCGCGTCAGCGTGAAACTCCCGACTCTTTTTCTCTCCTTGGCTTTCTGCGCTTTCGCTGAGCCTGACCCTGTACTTATCCTATCGCTCTGAGCGACGCGACAACCGGCGACACGCCCATCCGACGATGATCCGGCAGCGTCAATGAGGCGTCGCGAGAAGCGCCGACCAGGGAAAAGGTCGCCATACGGTGAATGTAAGCCGGATGATGCCGGTCCATGACTACTGGGCTTCAAGCCATTGGCATATAAATGCGGCTATGGCGGGAGGATAATTGAGATCGAGTTGGGGAACTGAGACGTTTAACGGAACATCGCTGGCGATCGCCAGAGTGTTTTCATCGATCAAGTCAGCCACGTTATAGCCTGTCTCCTGCCGATACAGAATAATTTTTGGGATTTTCTCGTGGTGAAAGCCTTCGACTAGCACTAGATCGAGCTTTGTGAGATCCATTCTGCCAGCCAGCCACGCAATATCGGGTTCCGACTGATCCGGTGTTTCCGTCATCAATGCCCAGCGTTTGGCGCTGGCGACCAGCGTCTGCTCAGCACCCGCTTTGCGGAGACGATAGCTATCTTTGCCCGGTGTATCGATATCCATCTCGTGGTGAGTATGTTTAATCATGCCGACGCGAATGCCGGATTCTTGGATCAAGGGGATTAACTGCGTTAACAACGTCGTTTTTCCTGTACCACTGTATGCGGCGACCACCAGAAGCGGCACCGTGCTAGTCATGTTTTCTCTCCTCTCGCCACTCAGTAAGTTCTTCTGGCGTATTAAGATTTCGAAATGCCTGAGGTTGTTCGCTGAACGATACGGGCTGAGCATCAATGTGTTTGAGAAACAGCATTAGTTTGCGGTCGCCCTTGGACAGGAAGGCCTTAAGCGCTTGGGTCTGGCTTTTATTGATGAGAAGTAACGCCGGATGGTCGCGTTCGCCGTCAGTCGCATAGGCCGCAGGATGAAGACCGATGTGCTGTTGTAAGCGAGAGACGAGATTCAACGGTAACGCTGGCATATCACAGGGAGCAAAAAGCGCCCATTCGGTCTCCATAATGGTCAACCCTGTATACATCCCCGCTAAAGGTCCGGCAAACTGGCGGTTTATATCACCGATCGCCGGATAACCGCTTTGCTGGTAACGTTCATGATGACGGTTGGTATTAATAAGTAGGTTATCCACCTGGCTTGCCAGCCGTGTTAAAACGTGTCGATACAGCGGTATGCCATCCAACAGGAGCAGACCTTTGTCGTGACCACCCATCCGTGAGGATTGTCCGCCAGCTAGAATAATTCCCGTGATCATAATGTTTCGACCTAAATATAAATGATGCTGACTGAGTGAAAGCAACGGCATAACGCCAAGCGCTTTCCTCATACTAAGTACACTACTATTCGAATTGAGTATGGAGAACCGACCATGAAATGTCATCGCGTGAATGAGTTAGTTGAACTGTTGCACCCGGCCTGGCAGCTGGAGCCCGATTTGAATTTGATGGAATTTTTACAAAAACTTGCACAGGAAGCAGGGTTTGAGGGGGCGCTAGTCGATCTGACTGATGATATCCTTATCTACCATTTAAAAATGCGCGGCTCTAACCAGGAGCAACCGATCCCTGGGTTGCAGAAAGATTTTGAAGTTGATTTCAAAACGGCGATCCTGCGGGCCCGCGGAGTCATCAAAGACTAATGAAAAGCTTGTTTTTCGCGTCGATGCGCGGGTACGCCTTTTTGCAACTGGAGCGTTAAACGCAATGCATGATGCTGTTTTCAATTTTCATACGCTATCGCCCGACGTCATCATGGATGCGCTATGGTCTGCGGGCGTCCGCGTAGACTCCGGATTAATCGCGCTGAATAGCTACGAAAACCGGGTATACCAGCTCAGTGATGAAGATCGCCGGCGTTACGTGGTTAAATTTTATCGTCCTCAGCGCTGGATCAAGGCTCAAATCGCCGAAGAGCATCAGTTTGCCGCTGAACTGGCGCAGGATGAAGTGCCGGTCGTTGCTCCTTTGGCGCTGCAGGGGAAAACCTTGCATGAGCATAACGGCTTTTTCTTTACCGTCTTTCCAAGCGTAGGAGGAAGGCAGTATGAAATAGATAACGACGATCAACTGGAAGGGGTCGGTCGTTATTTGGGACGCATTCATCAAACTGGCCGTAAGCGTGATTTCGTCGTGCGGCCGACTATCGGCCTACAGGAGTATCTGCATGAGCCGTTTGATGAGCTATCCCGATGCGCTTTGATACCGGCTTCGCTGCGGGAAACTTTTCTGAACGCGACCGATCGCTTGATTCAGGAAGTGAAGCGCTGCTGGCATGACGACTGGGCGTCTGCCCGCCTGCACGGAGATTGCCACCCCGGCAACATTCTGTGGCGCGATGGCCCCTTGTTCGTCGATTTGGATGATGCCCGTAACGGTCCCTCCATTCAGGATTTGTGGATGCTTCTGCATGGCGAGCGACGCGAGCAACGAATCCAGCTGGATATACTGTTGGAAGCTTACAGCGAGTTTTCTTCTTTCGAAGAGAAGGAACTGGCGCTCATCGAACCGCTGCGGGCGATGAGAATGATTCACTATCTGGCTTGGGTTGCCCGACGTTGGCAGGATCCTGCGTTTCCAAGGAGTTTTCCCTGGATGCAGGATGCCGACTTCTGGTCGAAACAGGCCTCCACCTTTGTCGAGCAGGTTAAGCTGTTGCAGGAACCGCCTTTGCAGCTGACGCCGATGTACTAAAGTTAACGGAGAAAAGAGTGATATGAAGAAAGTATGGCTAACATTGATTGGTGTCATCATGGCGTTCAGTGCCTCCGCAGCAGATTTCAGCGAGGGGAAACAGTTTGTTACGCTGGATAAGCCTGCAACGCAGGAACCACAGGTGCTGGAGTTTTTCTCTTTTTATTGCCCGCACTGCTATCAGTTTTCCCAGATTTATCAGATCCCTGACGCGATAAAGAAAACGTTGCCGGCTGGCACCAAGATGGTTAAGTATCACGTGGATTTCCTGGGACCTTTAGGCAAAAACCTGACGGAAGCGTGGGCCGTCGCTATCGCTCTGGGCGTTGAAGATAAAATCAGCCCGCTCATGTTTGATGCGGTACAGAAAAATCAGACGGTCCAGAAACCGGAAGATATCCGCAAAATCTTCATTTCTGCGGGTGTTAAAGGCGAAGATTACGACAGCGCGCTTAACAGCTTCGTCGTAAAATCCCTGGTGGTACAGCAGGCCAAAGCGGCGGCGGATTTGCAGCTGCGCGGTGTTCCGGCTCTGTTTGTGAACGGAAAATATATGGTTAAGAATGACGGTCTGGATACCAGCTCAATGGACGTTTACGTCCAGCAATATACTGAAGTCGTGAAATTCCTAATCTCTAAAAAGTAATGTAAGCCGACGCCATGCGGTGAGAGCCGTGTGGCGTCGATTTTTCTGAAAGCGAATCTTCCTTGGAAAATGACTTGGTGAAAGTGTATTTTCATTTCATAGGTATCCACAAATCTTATGTTTACCATCAACGACCAGTAAAGACGGTTTTTTATCTCATTTAACTGATTTTACTTGAAAATTTAATTACCCCTTTGTGATATTTATTCTCCTGTTAATTATTTAAGTATTTCTACACACAAACTTATCCACAGGGGGTTCTGCGATACATTACGAAGGCGCCGCCGTCTTTACGCGTTATTATTCGTCTCTTCCTGCCACCTATGGCATGCTTATACGATGGCTGGAAATAACAATTGAAACAGATTATGGCTCAAATAGCAGACAACCCTTTAATTCTCGTCGACGGTTCCTCTTACTTGTACCGCGCCTATCACGCTTTCCCCCCGCTGACGAACAGTGCGGGCGAACCTACCGGGGCGATGTATGGTGTGCTAAACATGCTGCGCAGCCTGTTACTTCAATATCATCCCAGCCACGTTGCGGTTGTGTTTGATGCGAAAGGAAAAACCTTTCGCGATGAGCTGTTTGAACATTACAAATCTCACCGACCCCCGATGCCGGATGACCTGCGGGCTCAGATCGAGCCGTTGCACAAAATGGTCAGGGCGATGGGCCTGCCGTTGTTAGCGGTTTCCGGCGTAGAAGCGGACGATGTCATCGGCACGCTGGCGCAGCAGGCGGAGTTGAAGTCGACGCCGGTTCTGATCAGCACCGGTGATAAAGATATGGCGCAGTTGGTAACGCCCAATATCACCCTGATTAACACCATGAACAACGCTATCCTGGGTCCTCAGGAGGTGTGCGACAAATATGGTATCCCGCCGGAGCTGATCATCGATTTCCTCGCGCTGATGGGCGACGCTTCCGATAACATTCCCGGCGTGCCGGGCATTGGCGAGAAAACGGCGCAGGCGCTGTTACAGGGACTGGGCGGTTTAGATATGCTGTACGCCAATCTGGATAAAATCGCCGATCTTTCCTTCCGCGGCGCTAAAACCATGGCGGCTAAACTGGAACAGCATAAAGAGGTGGCTTACCTCTCTTACCAGTTGGCTACGATCAAAACCGATGTTGAGCTGGAGCTGAGCTGCGAACAGCTGGCGGTCACCGAGCCGCAAGTGGACGAGCTGAGTGAGCTGTTCAGGCATTATGAGTTCCGGCGTTGGCAGATTGAACTGGAATCGGGAATCTGGTTGCAGGGCAAAAAGAGCCCGGTTGCGGCACAAAATAAACTCGTGATAGAAGAAAAAAGTGCGCCTGCGGTTGAGAGCACTCTATCGCAGGAAGGCTACGTCATCATTCTGGATGAAAAGACGCTTGATACGTGGATTAACCGTCTGAAGTCAGCCGACGTTTTTGCGTTCGATACGGAAACCGACAGTCTGGATACGCTGAGCGCCAATTTGGTCGGCATCTCGTTCTCCGATAAGCCGGGCGAGGCCGCCTATCTGCCGTTGGGTCACGACTATTTGGATGCCCCGGCACAGATGACGTGCGACAGAGCGTTAGAACTGCTCAAGCCGCTGCTGGAAGATCCTGCCGTACTGAAAGTCGGTCAGAATCTGAAGTACGATCGCGGCGTGCTGGCCCGCTACAACATTGAGTTGCAGGGAATGGCGTTCGACACGATGCTGGAATCTTATGTGCTGGACAGTGTGGGCGGCCGTCACGATATGGACAGCATGGCATCACGCTACCTGCAGCATAAAACCATCTCGTTTGAAGAGATTGCTGGCAAAGGCAAAAATCAGCTTACCTTTAATCAAATCCCGTTGGAACAGGCGGCGGTGTATGCGGCGGAAGATGCCGATGTCACGCTGCATTTGCACCAGACGCTGTGGGAAAAGCTGGAAAAAGAGCCTGAGCTACGAAACGTTTTCGACAATATCGATATGCCGCTGGTGCCGATTTTGTCGCGTATGGAACGCAACGGCGTATTGATTGACGCCAGCATTCTTGCCGAGCACTCCAAAGAGTTGACGAAGCGACTGGCGGAGCTTGAAGTTGAAGTTCATGAACTGGCTGGCGAGCCTTTCAATCTCTCTTCTACCAAACAGTTGCAGCACATTCTGTATGAAAAGCTGCAGCTACCCATCAGGAAGAAAACCCCGAAAGGGGCGCCTTCCACCAACGAAGAAGTGCTGGCGGAACTGGCGTTGGACTATCCGTTGCCGAAGCTGATTCTGGAGTATCGCGGCTTGGCGAAGCTGAAATCTACCTATACGGATAAGCTGCCGGTGATGATCAATCCGCTGACGGGAAGGGTACACACGTCCTATCATCAGGCGGTGACGGCGACCGGTCGGTTGTCTTCCAGCGATCCCAACCTGCAAAACATCCCGGTGCGTAACGAGGAAGGGCGGCGTATCCGTCAGGCGTTTATCGCCAGCGAAGGCTACAGCATCGTCGCGGCGGACTATTCACAAATCGAATTGCGTATCATGGCTCATCTTTCTCGGGATGCCGGACTGCTGCGGGCCTTCTCTGAGGGATTGGATATTCATCGCGCCACGGCGGCGGAAGTGTTTGGTTCTCCGTTGGATAAGGTGACGTCCGAGCAGCGACGCAGCGCCAAGGCGATCAACTTTGGTCTCATTTACGGCATGAGCGCCTTTGGTCTGTCTCGACAGCTCAATATTCCGCGCAATGAATCTCAGAAATACATGGATCTCTATTTCGAGCGATATCCGGGCGTGCTGGAGTATATGGAGCGCACGCGTGAGCAGGCGGCTGAACAGGGTTATGTTTCCACGCTGGATGGTCGACGCCTTTATCTGCCGGAAATTAACGCGCGAAATGCCATGAGCCGTAAGGCGGCGGAACGTGCGGCGATCAATGCGCCGATGCAGGGGACGGCGGCGGATATCATCAAGAAAGCGATGATTGCCATCGACGGCTGGCTGCAACAACAGGATGAACCGCTGGTGACCATGATTATGCAGGTTCACGATGAATTGGTCTTTGAAGTCCATGACTCAGTGCTGGAGCAATCCAAGGCGAAAATCAAAGCCTTAATGGAAGGATGCATGAAGCTGGATGTGCCGCTGCGTGTCGACGTGGGAACCGGTATTAGCTGGGATCAGGCACACTAACTCACCCTCCTTTTTCTTTCTAAAACGGTGCTATTTGCCCTGCCCTGTTATGACTTGCGGCAGGCAATCTCTGCATACTTAATGCCCAAAATTCATTATGTTATCTAGCATAACTATTGACAAACTTGAGTCATGTTCATCAGAAAACGGGCCGTTTTGTAATTAAGCTACAAGATTATGCGGCGATGTCCACTTTTATGGCGATGCTTTACGCAATGCGTGAAAGTAAACAACAAAAAAATCTTTGTAGCCGTAAAAAAATAGGGTAGAGTTGTTGCCGTAGGGTACAGAGGTAAGATGTTCTATCTTTCAGACCTTTTACTTCACGTAATCGGATTTGGCTGAATATTAGCCGCCCCGCTCGGTTTTCTGAGCGGGGCGTTTTTTATCGGGGTGCTGAAATTCTGAACGCGGGGCTGTCAATTTCGATGGGTTATTAAACCCATGATATCAGGCATTATTCGCCCTGTTCGGGGAAGTCTTCGAAGGGGGTGCCGTTGAACCAGCTGTCCAGTTTTTCGCGCAGCTTATCAACGCCGCTCTTTTTCAGAGACGAGAAGGTCTCCACCTGAATATCGCCCATCAGCGGCAGTATGGCTTCACGCACCACGTTCAGTTGCGCTTTGCGCGCGCCCTGAGCCAGCTTGTCCGCTTTAGTCAGCAAAACCAGCACCGGCAGTTCTGCAGCAACAGCCCACTCCAGCATCTGCTGGTCAAGATCCTTCAGCGGATGGCGGATATCCATCAGCACCACCAATCCCTGCAGGCACTGACGTTTCTGCAGATATTCGCCCAAGGCGCGTTGCCATGTCCGCTTCATCTCTTCCGGCACTTCCGCGTAGCCGTAGCCGGGCAAGTCCACCAGCCGTATGCCGTCGACCACCTCAAACAGGTTGATGAGCTGAGTACGCCCAGGGGTTTTACTGGTTCTGGCCAGGCTTTTTTGATTGGTTAGCGTATTAAGAGCACTGGACTTTCCGGCGTTTGAACGTCCAGCAAAGGCGACTTCAATACCGATATCTGCGGGCAAATGGCGAATGTCCGGGGCACTGGTAACGAAATGGGTCACCTGGTAGTTGTATTGATGGGTCACAATTTTCGTCTCTGTCTGGATTAATAGTTACTCAGCGATTATACCTGTAACTTGCCGTGGCTGTGGTCTTTATCTGTATCGTCACTTTGACGACATCAGCGTAATATCGTGAAAAAATAAAAGCTTCTTCCGTGAAGTTGGGTGCTTTTTTATTCGTGCGCTTTCTGCTAGATTCCGCCTCAATTCCCTACAATCTTAATCATCTGAGATCGATACCATGAAACAGCCCTTCAAACGGCCGGGCGGTAAGGCCGCCAAACCTAAAATCAAAAGAAAAACCCGTGAAGAATTGGATACCGAAGCTCGTGCACGTAAGCGTCAGAAAAAACGTCGTGGACTGGCTGCGGGAAGCCGCGCCCAGGGCGGAAACGATAACAAGACGTCTTCCGGACTGGGAAAAGTTGTCGATCCGCGTATCGGCAGCAAGAAAAAGATCCCGCTGACCCCGGCGGATGAAATCCCGGTGGTTTCCGTGGCAGAGCCTGAGCTAGAACAACGGGCGACGCTGTCACCGGAAGCCGAGCTGGAGATGCTGGAAAACGATCCGCGTCTGGACGAACTGCTCGATCTGCTTGAAAAAGGGGAGACGCTTTCCGTGAAAGATCAATCCTGGGTCGACGAGAAACTCGACCGTATCGATGCGCTGATGGAGCTGCTGGGCATCGAGCTGGATGACGACGAAGAAGAGGAAAAGCCTCAGGAAGATATGCTGCAGTTGCTTAAACGCAACCAGCCCACAGACGGTCATTGATGTTAAAAGGGGTGTTTCTGATTTTAACCTTGATGGTTATGTGTTTTTTGCTGAGTCTGTTGGCTAAACTGTGGTGTCTGTCGAACAGGAAGACGCGATTGCTGCGACGCAGCCTGTCTTCCCGGCAGCAGCCAATACCGCAGAGACGGTCAGGCAATAAACGATACCGCAAGGAGTAAGCAGCACTATGTCTGGAACGAGCATCGATTGGGATTTGGAGCTGATACAAAAGTATAACTACTCCGGTCCCCGCTATACGTCTTACCCTACCGCGCTGGAATTCACCGAAAGCTACGATGAATCCGCTTTTCTGCAATCGGTCGCTCGTTACCCCGAGAGACCGCTTTCCCTGTATATCCACATCCCGTTTTGCCATCGTCTGTGCTATTTCTGCGGGTGCAACAAGCTGGTGACGCGTCAGCTGCACAAGGCGGACGAGTATCTGGATGTCCTTGAACAGGAAATCCGTCAGCGAGCCCCACTGTTCGCCGGAAGAATCGTCACTCAGATGCATTGGGGCGGCGGAACCCCGACGTTCCTGAATGCAAAACAAATCACCCGCTTAATGGCGCTGTTGCGCGAGCAGTTTACGTTTGACGCTCATGCGGAGATGTCGCTGGAGATAGACCCGCGTGAAATCGAGTTGGATATCGTGGATCACCTGTATCAGGAAGGGTTCAATCGCCTGAGCATGGGGGTACAAGATTTCAATAAAGAGGTTCAGCGATTGGTCAATCGTGAACAGGACGAAACGTTTATCTTTGCCCTAATCGAACGGGCCAAAGCGCTCGGGTTCACCTCCACCAATATCGATTTGATTTACGGTCTGCCGAAACAGACGCCGGAAAGTTTCGCCTATACGCTCCAACGCGTGGCAGAGTTAGGCCCGCACCGGTTAAGTGTGTTCAACTACGCCCACCTTCCGACATTATTTGCCGCGCAGCGGAAAATAAAGGAAGCGGATTTGCCTGGCGCTGAGCAGAAGCTGGATATTTTACAGCAGACGATCCATGACCTGACCGCCTCGGGTTATCAGTTCATCGGCATGGACCATTTTGCGCGCCCCGACGATGAGTTGGCGGTGGCGCAGCGCGAAGGGAAACTGCATCGAAACTTTCAGGGCTATACGACGCAGGGCGAGACTGATTTGCTGGGGATGGGTGTCTCCGCGATTAGTATGATCGGTGATAGTTATGCTCAGAATCAGAAGGTCTTAAAGGACTACTACACTCAGGTCCAGACCCAGGGCAACGCGCTGTGGCGCGGCGTGCAATTAACGCATGACGATTGCATTCGTCGGGATGTCATTAAAACGCTGATCTGCAACTTCAGGCTAAGCTATGCTGCGATAGAAGCGGAACATCAGATTGATTTCGAAGATTATTTCTCTGAGGATCTGACCTTGCTGGAGCCGATGGTGGCTGATGGTCTGATTGAGGCGACGTCTCGGGAGCTGATTGTGACGCCGAAGGGGCGCTTGCTGATCCGCAATATTTGCATGTGTTTCGACATTTATCTGCGCAGTAAGATGCAAACTCGCCAGTTCTCACGGGTGATATAAGTCCCGATAGAAATAAAAACAGCCGCTTTGCGGCTGTTTTTATCTTTCCTGCCAGCGTGAACCCACGGTGATGGCCTGCGGGATCAGTTAAAAAAGTTAATCAAGGCGGCACACAAAACGGCTGCGATGGCTGTCTGCGGGGAGTGTCCCACCGCATTGCCCATTTCAGCGCCTTGTGACAACGCCGAAAA
Source organism: Lonsdalea populi (assembly GCF_015999465.1). Classification (NCBI taxonomy): domain Bacteria; kingdom Pseudomonadati; phylum Pseudomonadota; class Gammaproteobacteria; order Enterobacterales; family Pectobacteriaceae; genus Lonsdalea; species Lonsdalea populi. Next base: position 3,759,435 of record NZ_CP065534.1, on the reverse strand, counting down.
AAGTGATTCCAGCATGGTTATATTCTCCTGTCAGCGCAGCGATCATACTGCTGATTATGATCATGTAAAGTATAAATTTACGACAATCATCCCTGCGCTGAGGCCTTCTTTTTCCTCTGCTCCCGCAGGGGGACGACTCTGCCTGCCAGAGAGCCCTCGGGCGTTACTCCATCCCCAACTCTTTCAGCTTGCGCGTGAGCGTATTACGCCCCCAGCCCAACAGACGAGCGGCTTCCTGTTTATGCCCCTGCGTATGGCGCAGCGCGGTCGTCAGCAGTGTTCTCTCCATTTCTGGCTGGGCTTCAGCCAGCAGGTTTTGATGACCGGAACGTAGCGCCCGGTCAGCCCATTGCGCCAGCAGGGTCGCCCAGCTGTCGGGTTGGACGTGTACCGTGGCGTCAGGCGCGGTGGTTTCAAACAGCTCTGGCGGCAAATCCTGAATCAGTACCTCCTGACCCGCGGCCATGACAGTCAACCAACGGCAGGTATTTTCCAACTGGCGGACGTTGCCGGGCCACGGCAAACGCGTCAGCGCCGCTTCGGTCTCAGGATGCAGGTTCTTCGGTTCAACCCCCAGTTCCTTGGCGGTCGCTTGCAAGAAGTAGCGGGCGAGGCGTGGAATATCTTCCCGGCGCTCGCGCAGCGGCGGCAAATGTACGCGGATGACGTTCAGACGGTGGAATAAATCCTCGCGAAACTTGCCTTCCTGCACCCGCAGTTCCAGATTTTGGTGGGTCGCGGCAATAATACGCACGTCGACTTTGACCGCCGCGTAGCCGCCGACGCGGTAGAACTGTCCGTCCGCCAGTACACGCAGCAGGCGAGTCTGCACATCTAACGGCATATCGCCAATTTCATCCAGAAACAGCGTGCCGCCATCGGCCTGTTCAAAGCGGCCTTGGCGGATCTGATTAGCGCCGGTGAAGGCGCCTTTTTCATGGCCGAACAGTTCTGATTCGATCAAATCCTTAGGGATCGCGGCCATGTTCAACGCGATGAAAGGGGCTTTGGCGCGAGGGCTGTGGCGATGCAACGCATGCGCGACTAGCTCCTTACCCGTACCGGACTCCCCGTTGATCAAGACGCTGATGGAAGAGCGCGAAAGGCGTCCGATGATCCGGAATACGTCCTGCATCGCGGGCGCTTCCCCGATGATGTCCGTCGTCGGCCCGCTGATAGGCTGATTACGGACCGGCTGCTGCTGCTCCATGTAGTGGCTGATGGCGCGTTCCACCAGCGCGACCGCTTCATCAATATCAAAAGGTTTTGGCAGATAATCGAAGGCGCCCTGCTGATAGGCGCTGACCGCCGCATCGAGATCGGAATGCGCCGTCATGATAATGACCGGCAGCATGGGGTGGCGCTGTTTAATCTGCTGAAGCAGGGCCAGGCCGTCCATTCCCGGCATACGGATATCGGAAAGCAGCACATCAGGCGTTTGCGTAGATAACGCATTCAACGCCTGATTTCCGTTATCGAACGTAGCGCACGTTAAGCCGGCTCCGGTGAGAGCGCGTTCGAGCACCCAGCGGATGGAGCTATCGTCGTCGACAATCCAGACTATCCCTCGTTGCATCATGGACCTCACTGGCGAATGGGCAGATAAACCGAAAACTCGGTGTGACCTGGCCAACTGTTAAATTCAATTTTACCGGAGTGCTGATCGATAAGATTACGGGCTATCGACAGTCCGAGTCCGGTACCGCCTTCGCGTCCGCTGACCATCGGATAAAACAAGGTATCCTGCAAATGGGCCGGAACGCCCGGGCCGTCATCCTCAATATCTATGCGCGCCACCAGGCGATAACGGACGCCGTGCAGCGTCAGCTGGAAGGCGGTGCGAGTCCGGATCGTGATGGAACCGCCTTCTTCTCCCAACGCCTGCAACGCATTGCGGGTGATGTTCAACAGGACCTGTTCAATTTGATCCGGGTCGTGCATCAGCTCCGGCAGGCTGGGGTCGTAGTCTCTGACCAGCGTGACGTTATCGGCCTTTTCCAATGAAACCAGCTGGAAAACCCGTTCAGCAACCTGGTGAATGCTTTGCGTCACATGCAGCCCCGGCTGCTGCGGCCCCAATAGGCGATCGACCAGATTACGCAGGCGATCCGCCTGTTCGATAATGACTTTGGTGTATTCCGTCAGCGATGGGTCCGGCAACGCTTTGGACAGCAGTTGCGCCGCGCCGCGCAAGCCTCCCAGCGGATTTTTGATTTCATGGGCAAGCCCGCGCACCAGATCTCTCGCCGCAAGCTGCTGCGCGTGTTGCAGCTGCTCCTGACTGAGTTTGCGCTGGTTATCCATCGGCGCCATTTCCAACAAAATAAAATCATTTTGAATACGCTGCGCCGTCAGCGACATAATATGGGCTCGGCCGTCGACCACGATGGTGACTTCATTGTCCGTAAATCCCTGTCCGGAATTTAGACTGTCCAGCATCAGATCAATATTAAGCGAAAAATAACCCAGCAGTTCAGGCAGTGGCGTTCCCGACAGTTTTCGCGAGCTCTGAGCCAGAAGTTGTTGCGCTGCTGGGTTGGAATAGTGGATCGCCAGATTTTTATCCAGCAGTAGGATGCTGTTGATTAAAGAATTGAGGATCTGCCCAGCATCGGGCAGCGTGCCTGTTGCCATAACGCAGACTCCTGCACTATTTTAGTGCGTTACATTCTGGATTGATTACTGTGACTTAGCAACCGTGCGATGTTGCGCGGAGAAAAAAGCCCATCCGAAGATGGGCTGAAAAGTTTCCACGGCAACAAAATAAACAAGAACGTTTGTTAGCGACGGCAGTTTCAACACCATTATTATTCGGGCCTGCCGTCATTGCGCGAATACTTACACGCTGTAATACAGTTCGAACTCTACCGGGTGCGGAGTCATACGTACGCGGTCGTTTTCTGCGCGACGCAGTTCGATGTAAGCATCGATAGAGTCTTCGGTGAACACGCCGCCGCGGGTCAGGAACTCACGGTCTTCGTTCAACGCATTCAGCGCTTCTTCCAGCGAGCCTGCCACGGTCGGGATTTCGCTCGCTTCTTCCGGCGGCAGATCGTAGAGGTTCTTATCCATGGCGTCGCCAGGATGGATCTTATTGATGATGCCGTCTAAGCCAGCCATCAGTAGCGCGGTGAAAGCCAGGTATGGGTTGGCTGCCGGATCCGGGAAGCGAACTTCGATACGACGCGCTTTCGGGCTAGCAACCACCGGGATTCGGATGGATGCAGAACGGTTACGCGCGGAGTAAGCCAACATGACCGGCGCTTCATAGCCTGGAACTAGTCGTTTGTACGAGTTGGTCGCCGGATTGGTCAGAGCGTTGATGGCTTTCGCATGTTTAATCACGCCGCCGATGTAGTACAGCGCCATTTCGGACAAGCCGCCGTATTTATCGCCGGAGAACAGGTTCACGCCGTCTTTGGACAGAGACATGTGGCAGTGCATACCGGATCCGTTATCGCCGAACATCGGTTTCGGCATGAATGTCGCCGTTTTACCGAAAGCGTGCGCGACGTTGTGAACGACGTATTTGTAAATCTGGATTTCGTCGGCTTTCTTGGTCATGGTGTTAAAGCGGGTTGCCACTTCATTCTGACCCGCTGTCGCCACTTCGTGGTGATGGGCTTCAACGACCAGACCCATCTGCTCCATGGTCAGACACATGGTGGAACGGATGTCCTGAGAAGAGTCGACAGGCGGAACTGGGAAGTAACCGCCTTTTACGGATGGACGGTGGCCTTTGTTGCCGCCTTCGTATTCTTTGCTGGAGTTCCAGGCACCTTCGATATCATCAATGGTGACGTGAGAGCCGGAGATACTGCTGCCGAAACGAACGTCATCAAATAGGAAGAACTCGGGTTCTGGCCCGAACAGTACCGTATCCGCAATGCCGGAAGAACTCAGAAAGTCCTCTGCGCGTTTGGCGATGGAACGCGGATCGCGGTCGTAGCCCTGCATGGTGCCTGGCTCGAGGACGTCACAGCGGATGATCAGCGTAGACTCTTCGTAGAACGGGTCGAGAACGGCGGTCGTGACGTCAGGCATTAACACCATGTCTGATTCGTTGATGCCTTTCCATCCGCCGATAGAAGAACCATCGAACATTTTGCCGTCTTCGAAGAAATCTGAATCTACCTGATGGGAAGGGATCGTGACGTGCTGCTCTTTACCTTTAGTATCGGTGAAACGAAGGTCGACGAATTTCACCTCATGTTCTTTCAGCAGCGTCAAAACGTGTTCAACTGACATACTTGGTTCTCCCGGGTTATATCATTTATCGTCGTGGAACGAATATCATTGTGGAATGTTGTTGTGACCGTCCGTAAACTATAGCTAAATCTGTGCCAACTTTAGTATTTGTGCCTGAGAGCCTATTCTGTGGTTTTCTAAGTGGACTTCGGCTGCACCAATATAGTAACCCGCACCAAGATAGTGCTTTATTTTGCATTGTTAGCACCAGATTGGTGCTCTTCAATGTGTTTGTAGCGCAATTGCACCGTGAAAGGGATCACAACCTCCTCGAGGTGAGGTTGTTTGCAAGAGATGTTTGTGATCCTGTTTAGTCCCTCGATTAATCCGTGTACAATAGCGCGCTATTTCTAAATGCCTGAGGCAAAGCTGTGATCGAAAATTTGCGTAACATCGCTATTATTGCGCACGTTGACCATGGGAAAACCACCCTGGTCGACAAGCTGCTACAACAGTCCGGTACGTTTGATGAACGTAGTGAAGCCACCGAACGTGTTATGGACTCCAACGATTTGGAGAAAGAGCGTGGGATCACCATCCTCGCTAAAAATACCGCCATCAATTGGAAAGACTACCGCATCAACATCGTTGATACCCCAGGGCACGCCGACTTCGGCGGTGAGGTAGAACGTGTTATGTCGATGGTCGACTCGGTACTACTGGTCGTTGATGCAATGGATGGCCCGATGCCGCAGACCCGTTTCGTGACCAAAAAAGCATTTGCCAATGGTCTGAAGCCGATCGTGGTCATCAACAAGGTCGACCGCCCGGGCGCACGCCCTGACTGGGTTGTCGATCAGGTGTTCGACTTGTTCGTAAACCTGGATGCCACTGACGAGCAACTGGACTTTCCGATCGTCTACGCTTCTGCGTTAAACGGTATCGCGGGTCTGGATCACTCCGATATGGCCAGCGACATGACGCCGCTGTTTGAAGCGATCATCGAACACGTCGAAGCGCCGAAAGTTGACCGTGACGGCCCGCTGCAGATGCAAATCTCTCAGTTGGACTACAACAACTACGTCGGTGTTATCGGTATCGGCCGTATCAAACGTGGCACTGTTAAGCCCAATCAGCAGGTGACTGTTATCGACAGCGAAGGCAAAACGCGCAACGGTAAAGTCGGTAAAGTCCTGGGCCACATGGGTTTGGAGCGTATCGAATCTACGCTGGCGGAAGCGGGCGACATTATCGCTATCACGGGGCTGGGCGAGCTGAACATTTCCGATACCATTTGCGATCCGACGAACGTTGAAGCGCTGCCTGCGCTAAGCGTCGACGAACCGACCGTGACCATGTTCTTCTGCGTCAACACGTCTCCTTTCTGCGGTAAAGAAGGTAAGTTCGTGACGTCGCGTCAGATCCTTGAGCGGTTGAACAAAGAACTGATCCACAACGTTGCGCTGCGCGTTGAAGAGACTGAAGATGCGGATGCTTTCCGCGTATCCGGTCGTGGTGAGCTTCACCTGTCCGTTCTGATTGAAAACATGCGTCGTGAAGGCTTCGAAATGGCCGTTTCACGTCCGAAGGTTATCAACCGCGTGATTGATGGTCGCAACCAAGAACCGTTCGAAAACGTGACGCTGGATATCGAAGAACAGCATCAGGGCTCCGTCATGCAGGCGATGGGCGAGCGTAAAGGCGACGTTAAAGACATGGTTCCAGATGGCAAGGGCCGTATTCGTCTCGACTACGTTATCCCTAGCCGCGGTCTGATCGGTTTCCGTACCGAGTTCATGACCATGACGTCTGGTACTGGTCTGCTGTACTCCACGTTCAGCCACTACGATGATGTGCGTCCGGGCGATATCGGTCAGCGTCAGAACGGCGTACTGATCTCTAACGGTCAGGGTAAAGCGGTCGCGTTTGCTCTGTATGGTCTGCAGGATCGTGGTAAGTTGTTCCTGGGTCACGGTGCCGAAGTTTATGAAGGCCAAATCATCGGTATTCACTCACGTTCTAACGATCTGACGGTGAACTGCCTGACCGGTAAGAAACTGACCAACATGCGTGCCTCCGGTACGGATGAAGCCACGACGCTGGTACCGCCAGTCAAGATGACGCTGGAGCAGGCTCTGGAGTTTATCGATGACGACGAACTGGTTGAAGTGACGCCGACGTCTGTTCGTCTGCGTAAACGTCACCTGACTGAAAACGACCGTCGCCGCGCCGGTCGCTCAAGCAAAGAAGACTAAGTGTCTTTTCTGTAACGACGGTCTTGTTTCACTAAAGCCAGCCAGCGAAAGCTGACTGGCTTTTTTCTTTTATTTTCCTTCGGTTATCCTAATTTCTCGAATCGAGAACACACCTGAAAGCGGTGTATTCGGCCTCCGATCTTCTCTGTTCAGTTCTCCCTTTTACCGTTACAGTGAAAACCTATTCACTCATCAGGAGGACCTATGTTGTATATCTTTGATTTGGGCAACGTCGTCATTGATATCGATTTCAAACGGGTGCTGGGAGTATGGAGCAACCTTAGCGGTGTCCCCCTGGCTAGCCTGAGCGAACGCTTCGTTATGGGGCACGCGTTTGAACAGCACGAGCGCGGCGAGATCGATGATGAGGCATTCGCCTCTGAGCTGTGCCACGAAATGGGGATTGCCCTCAGCTTTGAGCAGTTTGCCGCAGGCTGGGAATCAATCTTTATCGGGGTACGCCCTGAAGTGCTGGATATCATGCAGCAGCTACGGCGCGACGGGCAGCGTGTTGTGGTGCTCTCGAACACCAACCGCCTGCATCATCAGCAGTGGTCTTTGCTTTATCCCGAGATAGAACAGGCGGCCGACCATTTGTATCTGTCGCAAGAGCTTGGCATACGTAAACCCGAGGCGGCCATCTACGAATACGTGTTGCAACAGGAAGGATACCGCGCTCAAGACGCCATCTTTTTCGATGACAATGCGGACAATATCACCGCTGCATCCGCGTTGGGCATCCATGCTATTCAGGTCAACGATCGTCAGGTTCTGACGGACTTCTTTTCTTCTTATTCCGCCACGGTGAGTGAATAGCGTCAGGCAGTTTCCATTCGGTATCAGACAGGAGCAGCATCGTTTTTATGATTGGGTTAATTCAGCGCGTCTCTAAAGCCAGCGTCACCGTGGACAACGAAATCATCGGGAAAATCGACGCAGGGTTGCTTGTATTGCTGGGCATTGAGCAGGGCGATGACCAAAAGAACGCCGTGCGGTTATGCGAACGGGTGATCGGGTACCGAATTTTCGGCGATGAGCAGGATAAGATGAACCTGAATGTGCGTCAGGCGGGCGGCAGCCTGCTGGTGGTGTCGCAGTTTACGCTGGCGGCCGACACAAAAAGGGGGATGCGTCCCAGTTTTTCTCGAGGGGCGGCGCCTGCCGAAGCCGAACGATTGTATCGCTGTTTTGTCGGTCAATGCCGGGAACAGGGCATCGTCACTGAAACCGGTCGTTTTGCCGCCGATATGCAGGTTGAATTGGTCAACGATGGCCCTGTGACCTTCTGGTTACAGGCATAGACCGCAATGCTTCTCTTGGTTAACTGAGGCCGTTTATGTATCACTTGAGAGTGCCGGAAAGCGCCAAAGAGCTGGACGCCTACTACCAGTTTCGCTGGGAGATGCTGCGTAAGCCGTTGAAACAGCCATTAGGATCCGAGCGCGACGCTTATGACTCGCTAGCGCATCATCAGACCGTGGTCGACGTTCATGGGCGTTTGGTCGCTGTGGGGCGGCTCTACATCAACGCTGACAACGAAGCCTCTATCCGTTTTCTGGCGGTCCACCCTAATGTAAGACGTAAAGGGTTGGGCACCTTGCTGGCGATGGCGCTGGAGTCGGTGGCGCGTCAGGAGGGAGCCAAGCGCGTGGTGTGTAGCGCCCGCGAAGAGGCGAAGGCCTTTTTTGCCAAACTGGGATTTGTGGACCAGGGCGAGATCACGACGCCGCAGACGACGCCAATTCGGCATTTCCTGATGATTAAACCCGTGGCGACTCTGGATGATATTTTGCATCGCCCAGACTGGTGTGGTCAGCTACAGCAAGCCTGGCACGATCACATTCCGCTGAGTGAAAAGATGGGTGTACGAATTAGCCAGTACACCGGCAAGAAATTCATCACCACGATGCCGGAAACCGTCAATCAGAACCCCCATCACTCCATCTTCGCCGGCAGCTTGTTTTCGCTGGCGACCTTGACCGGCTGGGGGCTTATTTGGCTACTGCTGCGGGAGCGTCAACTGGGCGGCGCCATCGTTCTGGCGGATGCGCATATTCGTTACAGCTCGCCAATCACTGGCCGCCCCATCGCGGTGGCGAACCTTGGGTCGCTGAGCGGAGATTTAGACAAGTTGGCTCGCGGCCGTCGGGCAAGGGTGCATCTGAACGTCGAATTATTCGGTGAAGGGCAAAAAGGCGCATTATTTGAAGGTGTGTACATGGTTTTACCGCCGACGCCGGATGCTCCTCCGGAGCCCACGGGGTTATCGAGTGGCTGATATAAGGCGCAGATATTGACGGTTCTGGGAATGGCTCTCTACGAATAACAGAAGGCCGGATGATGAGTCCGGCCTCCTTCTTGGTATCGCCCATTCGCCTTAGGGCGCCGGCGTCCCTTCCTGCAGGATACCCTGATTCAACTGTTGATAAACCGGTTGCCCAGCGCTGTCAGTCCCCTGCAAAACGCCGTTTAGGGTGGGTTTCAGCGGCGCGGCATTCGCCATCTGGCCTTTCAGTTTTAACTGAAAATTGATATTCCCCGATGGCATGCGAGTCGGCATCGGCCAGCCCCAGCGAAGCAATGCGTCGAATGTCGTCGATTTGCCGTTCAAATCCAGCATAAATTCACGCGCAGTGTTCTGATCGATAATCGCTTTTGCTTCCAACAGACCACCCTGCGTGAAGGCGCTCAGATCGGTAAAAGTGATCCGATTGTTGTCGGCCGTCAACGCCAGCGACGGGCGTCGAATATCCACTTTATTGAAAGTGGCATCGCTGGCGTTCAGGTTTAGCGAGCCCTGCCAAATTCCCCACTGATGCTGGCGGGCCAGCATCAGGTCGCTGCCATAGCCATCAAGTGCGGTTAACTGGAATGGGAAGTCCGGGTTGATATCGATCAGCAGGTTACGGTTGGCGGTAAATTTTTTGACGGAGACTTCTTCCAGCCACGAAGGCAGCGTCTGCTGCCAGCGTTGACGCCAGTCTCCCGGCAGGGTGTATTCCATTCCCGCGATAACCAGCTCATCCAGCGTCAGCCGGTGGTCGCCGCGCAGCCAGTTGCCGCTGGCCCGCAGCAGCCCTCTCTCCCAACGGGCCGAGAACTGGCGGATGGCGATCCCCTGAGCCGACAGGTCCAGATTGATAATCGGGTCGATCAGATGCAGGTCGCCGTTGATAAGATCGGTGGCGTTGAACGAGAGCGAGCCGTCCTCACTCTGCCAGTTATCCTGTCGGAATGTGACGTGTTGCAGTGTGGCGTCAAGATCGCTGGCGGCCCAGCCCGGCCCTTCGATGCGTGCGTCTATCAGATCGAAACGGTCAACGCTGACGGCGGACAGCGTTGCGGCGGGCCGCCAAAAATCAGAGAGGGAACGCGCAGTTTGCAGCCTCACGTTACTCAATCTGAGTCGATTAATCTGCCAACTGCCATCATCCGCGCGCTGCGCGCTGCCGGTCAGATCCCCCCGGGCGACATTGGCGCCGAAGTTGCTCAGCGTCAGGCGCCGATTGTCGAATGTGCCTTCAACCAACACCTGACTGGCGGGGATATCATTAAGCGTCAGCGAGCGGGCGCTGAACTGGAAACGCGCATTGTTTCCCAGCAGATGATCGGACTGCGGTTCCCACGGCGTGATGCCGCCGTTGACCTTCTGCCCGTTCAGCCGCCAGTCGCCGTCGTGCAGCTGTAGCGCCATGTCCTTGAGCTGCAACACGTCAGCTTTAAAAGGCAAAGCGTAACCGGTTTGACTCAGATTGAGCGTCCCGCCTTCCAGCCGCAGGCTGGCGAAATGAGAGGGCGTGGTGATTTGGCGGACGCTAAGCCCGAGGGATACCCGTTTGGCGACCAGCGTCGGCGGTTGGTTTTCACGGCCGAAAGTGACGTCCGTCAACTGAATATGGCCGGGCGACGACCAGTCGTGAGACGCTTGTTTGAGCGATAGCCTGTATTCGGTATGCTGGCTGACCCACCTGCCGACCCAGTCGGCTCCCCATCCGCTCTGTATCGTGACGTAGAGCGCCGCCATAGCTAATAGGATGAGTAACAGCAGTGCGATAAGGGGTTTCCCGATAAATTTCATCGTATCAGTCCGTGCCTGTCGTCGAGGATAGAAATGTTATGCCGCAATGTCTGCAGCCGCTCAAGTCGGTAATCATACGCCTGACAAGAATCAGGGTCCGATGTTGCATCATGGGACCCTGATTAGCACGGTAAATACGAAATATCTGGAAGCCGGCTCCCTATTCTTTTTCTTCTTGCTCTTGCGGGAACACCAGATTCAAGACGATGGCGGTGATCCCGCCCGCAGCGATGCCGGAAGACAGTAGGGTTTTCAGCCAGTCTGGAGCGAATTGCAGGATTAGCGGCTGCTGAGCGACGCCCAAACCTACGGCCAGCGAGAGGGCGATGATCATGATAGCCCGGCGGTTTAGCGATTCGCGAGACACGATGCGCACGCCTGAGGCGGCGATCGTTCCGAACATTACGATGGTCGCGCCTCCCAACACCGGCTCCGGGATGTGCTGAACTAATCCGCTGACGGCCGGGAACAGCCCCAGCACAATCAGCATTAGCGCAACGACGAAACCGACATGGCGGCTGGCGACGCCGGTCAGTTGGATCACGCCATTGTTCTGACCGAAGCAGGAGTTTGGAAAGGTATTAAATACCGCTGAAAGCATGGAGTTCAGGCCGTTGGCCAGCACGCCGCCTTTCAGGCGTTGCATATATAGCGGTCCGCGTACCGGTTGTTCCGAGACGTCGGAGGTTGCCGTGATATCGCCGATGGTTTCCAGCGATGTCACCATAAATACCAGCATCAACGGCACGAGCAGACTCCAGTCGAAGCCCAGACCGTAATACAGCGGTGTCGGCACCATGATGGCGGACTGCGCCGTGCTGGACATCTCTTTCGGCAGCATTCCCATCAGCCACGCCGCCAGATACCCGACGGCCATAGCAATGACCAGTGAGGCGACGCGCAGATAGGGATTACGCTGGCGATTCAACAGGATAATAACCAGTAGGACCACGCCTGCCAGCAGCAGATTTTTGGGCGCGCCGAACGAATGGTCGTTTAGCGCCGCGAATCCACCGCCAATCGAGGTCAGCCCCACCTGAATCAGCGACAGACCAATAATCATGACGACCACGCCGGAAACCAGCGGAGTGACAATCCTTCGGGCTAGATGAAGAACGCGGGACAGCAGGATCTCGGTACAAGAGGCGACCATCAGCGTGCCGAACAGCGCGGCCATCATGGTGGGAACATCTGCGCCGCCATTTTTCATCGCCAATCCGCCCATGATTAGCGGCGTCACAAAGTTAAAGCTGGTGCCCTGAATCGACAGCAGCCCGGAACCCACAGGCCCCCAGGTTTTAATTTGCAGAATGGAGGCCAGACCGGAGGCGAACAGCGACATGCTGATGATGTGCTGCGTATCCTGCGCCGGCAGCCCGAGCGCCTGACAAATCAGCAAGGCCGGCGTAATGACGGCAACGAACATGGCTAACAGGTGCTGGCCGGCGGCAAACAGGGTTTGCGGCAGCGGCGGGCGATCTTCGAGACGGTAGATAAGTTCGCTGCGAGGTTGGGCGGCGGCGGGTTCTTCCGGGCGCAGTGGTTCGGCAGGGGGAATACGCATGGCGGTTGGCACTCCAGAACGACAAAAAACGCATTTTAATGATCTACCTAATAAAAGCAAACGGTTGCGCATGCCGCCTTGATGCACGAGCGTAGAGGATAATTTGGGAGGAAGCGATCGCCGTGGACAGTCAGGCGTTGGTGTAGCGCGCGCTTTCCGGCAGCCAGCGTTCGATGAGCGCCCGCGCATGTTCGGGATAGCGTTCGTGGATGTGGCGCGCCAGGCGCTGGACCTGCGGAATCAACGCCTGATCTCGCAGCAGATCGGCGACTTTGAACTCGGCGCTGCCGGTTTGACGGGTGCCGAGCAGTTCACCCGGTCCGCGAATCTCGAGATCGCGTTGAGCGATCACAAAGCCATCATTGCTATCTCGTAAAACCTGCAGTCGCTTCTGCGCGGTTTTGCTGAGCGGCGATTTGTACAGCAGTACACAGTGGGAGGCCACCGATCCGCGGCCTACGCGTCCACGCAACTGATGCAATTGCGCCAGACCGAGCCGTTCGGGATTTTCGATAATCATCAGGCTGGCGTTGGGGACATCTACGCCGACTTCAATCACGGTGGTGGCGACGAGCAGTTGAATATTTCCTGCCTTGAACGCCTCCATCACCTGTTGTTTTTCCTGCGCTTTCATCCGCCCGTGCACTAACCCGATGGTAAGTTCCGGCAGCGCTTCGCGCAGTTCCTGACAGGTCGCTTCCGCCGCCTGGGCCTCCAGAAGGTCCGACTCCTCAATCAGGGTACACACCCAATAGGCCTGACGGCCTTCCTGCTGGCAGGCATTGTCGACACGCTGGATGATATCGCCGCGACGAGTATCGGGAATGGCGACGGTAGTGACGGGCGTTCTGCCCGGCGGCAGCTCGTCGATGACCGAGGTTTCCAGGTCGGCGTAGGCGGTCATCGCCAGCGTGCGCGGGATCGGCGTTGCAGTCATAATTAGCTGATGGGGGTGAAATCCCTGCTGCTCGCCTTTTTCCCACAGAGCAAGCCGCTGATGGACGCCAAACCGGTGCTGCTCATCGATAATTACCAGCGCCAGACCGTTAAATTGGACCTGCTGTTGAAAAATGGCGTGGGTGCCGACCACCATACCGACATCGCCGCTGGCGATGGCATCCTGTTGCGCCTGACGCGCTTTGCCTTTCTGCTTTCCGGCCAGCCATCCTACGTTAATGCCCAGAGGCGCGAACCACTGGCGAAAGTTGTTGGCGTGTTGCTCCGCCAGCAGCTCGGTGGGCGCCATAAGCGCCACCTGCTTGCTGTGAGCAATGGCGCGCAATGCGGCCAGAGCCGCCACCAGCGTTTTGCCAGAGCCGACATCGCCCTGTACCAGCCGCATCATGGGATAGGGATGATTCAAATCCTGTTCGATTTCGGCGACGACGCGATCTTGCGCCTGAGTCGGCGAAAACGGCAGGGCGGCCAGCAACTGCTGTTTTAACGTATCGCGGGGCGGGAGCGCCAGCGCGTGGTGACGCTGGGCGCCGGCCCGTGCGGCCAGCATACTCAGATTGTGGGCCAGCAGCTCTTCCATGATCAACCGTTGCTGAGCCGGATGCTTCCCCTGTTCCAGCTCGCTCAGCTGCATGTCGGGCGGCGGCCGATGTAGCGTATGCAGCGCTTCTGTCAGGCTAATCATCGAGTGATTGAGCTCCTGCGGCAGCAGTTCATCAATCGGATGGCGGTCCAGCAGTTTCAGCGCCTGGTCGGTCAACTTGCGCAGCGTGGCCTGACGGATGCCGTCGGTGGTGGGATAGACCGGCGTCAGCGTCTCCTGCAATGCCACGTCGCTTTCTTCGCCCTGAACCCGATACTCCGGGTGGATAATTTCAGCTCCCAGCTTGCCACGGCGGATTTCACCGTAAGCGAAGACCCGCTGGCTCGGCGCCAGACTGTTCTTCATGGCGGCGTTAAAGTTGAAAAAACGCAGCGTGAGCACGCCGCTGCCGTCGCTGATCTGGCAGGTCAGCATACGGCGGCGGCCAAAAGTGACGTCACAGCGCAGAATTTCGCCTTCAACGGTGGCGTAGATGCCCGGCAGCAGGTCGTTGATGGGATAAAGTTGGGTGCGGTCTTCGTAGCGCAGCGGCAGATGAAACAGCAGATCTTCCACGGTTTCCAAGCCGATGCGGGCCAGTTTATTCGCCTGACTGGGCCCGACGCCGACAAGCGTGTTCAGCGGTTGGGTATTCAGCAGGCGTCCGCGCATTATAATTCCGTGGACTGCATGGCGGCCCACCACGGGGTGTCGGCGACCACCTGACCCTGCTGGCCTATGAGCGGACGTGGAAGTCCTTTACGTTTCGCCACGCGGGCGAGAACGGGGTAGCCGCCCTCGAACAACAGGCGCTGCTGCTCCTCTTCGTCCAACGGACTGGTATCCCGATGATACATTCCAGCCATCTGTCGCTGACGTTGCGCTTCATACAGAATCAGCGCGGAGGCTACGGAAACATTGAGGGATTGGACCATGCCGGTCATCGGAATAACGATGTCCTGGTCTGCCAAGGCCAGCGCTTCTGCGGAGATGCCTTTTTTTTCCTGTCCAAGAAGAATGCAGGTGGGGCGGGTGTAATCAATGTCGCGAAAATCAACGGCTTTGTCAGAAAGGTTGGTGGCCAGCACTTGCATACCCTGCGCCTTCAGATGTTCGACGGCGTCCTTAATCGTGGCGTGAGTTTTGACTTTTACCCAGCTGTTGCTGCCGGCGGCGGTGGAAACCAGCGTTCTCATATGTCCGGTCGGCCATATGGCGTGAACCTGATGCACGCCTACGGCATCCGCCGTGCGAATAACGGCGGAGACATTGTGAGGCTTATGAACCTGTTCCATACACACCGTCAGGTCGGGCTGACGGTGATTCAGCATCTCTCTGATGCGCGTATAACGTTCTGGCGTCATAACAGATTAGTTTCGGTTACGATTAACTTTAATGACATCCGGCATTACGCGGATCTTGCGCATGATGTTGGCGAGATGGACGCGATCACGCGCGGTGAGCCGTATAAAGGCACTGTAGACCCTGCCGTCTTTTTCTTCCGTATTGATGCTCTGGATATTGGCATTGGCGCTGTTGATGGCGGCGGTCAGATTGGCCAGCACGCCCTGATGGTTGAGCATGTCCACCTTGATTTCGGTCAGAAACTCCTGCTCGGTGACCTTGTCCCATTCCACCGCCATGAATTTCTCGGGTTCTTTCTGATATCCGCGGATATTGCGGCAGGACTCGTGGTGGATAACCAACCCTTTGCCGGGACTGACATGGGCAATGATGGGGTCGCCCGGGATGGGACGGCAGCACTTGGCGAAGGTCACCAACACGCCGTCGGCGCCTTTGATCGGGAGCTTGCGGATGCCGGAACTGTTCAATCCGGTATCTTCTTCCAGCAGATTTTTGGCCACCACGATGCTCATGGCATTGCCAAGACCGATTTCCGCCAGCAGATCGTCCAGCGAAGAGATTTTCATTCGGTCCAGTTCGCGCTGAATATTGGGTGCGGGAACTTCGGACAGCTTGCGTCCGTGACCCAGCGCATGGTTCAGCAGACGACGTCCTAGACTGACGGAGTCGTCACGCTTCAGGTTCTTCAGCAGTTGACGAATTCTGGCTCGAGCTTTGGAACTGACGACAAAATTCAGCCAAGCGGCGTTTGGACGGGCGCCCGGCGCCGTGATGATCTCAACCGTCTGACCACTTTTCAGCGCTTGCGACAAAGGATATGGTTGGCGGTCGACACGTGCGCCCACGCAGGCGTGGCCGATGTCGGTATGTACCGCATAGGCGAAGTCCACCGGCGTGGCGCCAGAGGGCAGTTCGACAATGCGGCCTTCGGGCGTGAAGACGTACATTTCGTCGGGAAACAAATCCGACTTCACGCTTTCGATAAATTCAAATGAACTGCCAGCGCTTTGCTGCAGTTCCATCAGGCTTTGCATCCAACGACGCGCCCGAACCTGTGCGGTCGTGCTGCTTTCGCCTTCTTTATAAGCCCAGTGTGCGGCCACGCCCATTTCAGCCATCTGATCCATATCTTCCGTACGGATCTGCACTTCGACGGGGACGCCGTGCGGCCCGATCAAAGAGGTATGCAAAGATTGATAGCCGTTGGCTTTCGGGATGGCGATATAGTCTTTAACGCGACCGGGGCGCGGTTTATACAGACCGTGAACCTGACCGAGCACGCGGTAGCAGGTATCCAGATCGTGGACGATCACCCTAAAAGCGTAAATATCCATAATGGAATGAAAACGCTGCTCTTTCAGGTGCATCTTACAGTAGATGGAGTAGAGGTGTTTTTCCCGGCCGCCGACGCGGCAGGGGATACCGGCTTCCAGCAAACGCCCTTCGATTTCCGACAGGATCTTCTGAATCATCTCCTTACGGTTGCCGCGCGCGGCTTTCACCACTTCTTTGATAACGCGGTAACGGTTCGGATAGAGCGCTTCAAACCCCAGCTCTTCCAGTTCGGTTTTCAGGTGATGAATACCGAGCCGATGGGCCAGCGGGCTGTAAATTTCCAGCGTTTCCCGGGCGATGCGTCGGCGTTTATCCGGCCTTAGCGCCCCCAGCGTCCGCATATTGTGGGTGCGGTCGGCAAGTTTGATTAGAATGACGCGGATGTCTTGCACCATCGCCATGATCATTTTGCGAAAGTTTTCTGCCTGCGCTTCTTTCTTGTCGCGAAATTTCAGCTTATCTAGCTTGGAGACGCCTTCCACCAGCTCGGCAACGCTTTTGCCGAACAGCTGTTCCATATCCTGATAGGTGGCGGGCGTGTCTTCAATCACGTCATGCAGTAGCGCCGCCATGAGCGTTTCATAGTCGAGACGCATCTCGGCCAAAATGCAGGCTACGGCTACAGGATGGGTGATGTAGGGCTCGCCGCTGGAGCGAGTCTGCCCCTCGTGAGCATCACGTGCGACAAGGTAAGCCTGCCGTAGACGTTTTATTTGATCTTCGGGCAGGTAATTCTGAATCAGCAGATTAAGACTTTCAAACAGATACAAGGGCGACTCGTGGTGTGATTAGCGGCGACCTTCAGCAATTGCGGTGACCGCCTGAATTTCTGCGGCTTCCTGCTCCTGCTGCTCCTGACGCTCACGGGCGTCCAGAATCTGGGAAGTGATCAGACCTTCTTCGATCTCACGCAGTGCGATAACCGTGTACTTGTCGTTTTCTTCAGGAACCAGGGCATCTTTGCCCCCAACTTGGATCTGTCGGGCGCGACGGGCAGCGACCAACACCAGGTCAAAACGGTTACCAATTTTTTCTACAGCGTCTTGAACAGTTACGCGTGCCATAATGAGGTACTCCACAGGGAAATAAAAAAAAGACTGGGCATGATACTGAATGTGCCGTCAGTCTGCCAATAGTTTGGTGATCAAGCCGTCATGCCGCACTTTCTGTCGGGATAAACGCAGACGCTCGGCGCGAATGATGGTTTTCAAATCCTGCAGCGCCAAATTAAAGTCATCGTTAACGAGAAGATAATCGTATTCAGCATAGTGGCTCATTTCGGCAATCGCCTGCGCCATGCGTCGATTAATGACTTCTTCGCTGTCCTGCCCACGACCACGTAGGCGACGTTCTAGCTCTTCTTTGGAGGGCGGCAGAATGAAAATACTGCGTGCGGAGGGCATCCGCTCGCGAATCTGCTTGGCACCCTGCCAGTCTATGTCCAGAAATACATCCACGCCGGTAGACAGCACTTGCTCGATGGCGGTACGAGATGTGCCGTAATAATTACCGAAAACCTCGGCATATTCCAGAAACTCGTCGTTTCCAATCATGCGCTTGAACTCATCAACCGGTACGAAATAATAGTGCTCGCCGTGATTTTCTCCCGGCCGTTTATCACGGGTCGTATGAGAAATGGAAACCTGTGTGTCATACAGCGGCTGCGTTTTTAACAGCGCAGTAATCAAACTGGATTTTCCGGCACCGCTTGGTGCTGAAACAATATATAACGTGCCTTGAGCCATAGTGAATGTATCTATTCAGTAGTTAGAATTGATGCCGCTGAACGCGCAGCTCATCGCATTATACATGCCACGCCGCTGTCAGTCGTGCAACGTAAGTATTGAACCCGCCTTGTTTGACAAATTGGCTTATCTTTACTGTCGCGGTCAAACGCCTTTCCTCTTCCTTGCTCAGTGCGCCGCAATTTTTTATCTCCTTGCTGTAAATATGCTGATTGTTTGCGAAACGGGCCGCAACTGCACGTCCTTGGACTGGTCTCGGTTCCGGACGGCGTGTTTTACTGCCGCTGCGTTTAGCGGAGGATTGAGGATTTATGCGATATGGATATTGGCTGGGCATAGTGGCGATATTGTTGACGGAACCGGCTTCGGCCGCCGACTCTTGTCCTGAGTGGGCACCCCAGCGGGCGCGTAAGGAAATTCAGCGACTGGGGCAGCAGTTGACGCTGTGGGATAAGGCATATCATGAAGAGGGACAAAGCCCGGTTCCCGATGATACTTACGACCAGATGCGGACGATGTTGGCAAGCTGGCAGCGCTGCTTTCCATCGCAGGACATGGGGTTTGAGGTACGCCTATCCAGTCAGGGTAAAACGCTTCACCCTGTAGAGCATACCGGCCTCAGAAAACTTTCCGACGAGGGCGAGCTACGGCAATGGATGGCGGCCCGGCGTCATCTTTGGGTCCAACCCAAGGTCGACGGTGTGGCGGTGACGCTGGTTTATGAGCAGGGGCGCCTGATCTCTGCCGTCAGTAGAGGCAATGGGCGGCAGGGGGAAGATTGGACGGAGAAGGTGAGGCAAATTTCTGCGATCCCTCAGCAAATCATGCGGGGCAGCCATACCGAGATACCAGAGCGTGTGGTGCTGCAGGGCGAGCTGTTTTTTCCGGTGAAAAATCATCGTCAGAATAAGCTTGGCGGCCTCAATGCCCGGGCGCTGGTCGCGGGTGAAATGCGGCGAAAACAGCCGTCATCCTTGCTGGCGAGGATAGGGATTTTTATCTGGGCGTGGCCCGACGGCCCGCGCAGCATGACGCAGCGGCTGGTGGAGCTGCGAAAAATGGGTTTTGCGCTGACGGAGCGCTATTCCGAATCTATCGCCTCGTTGGCGGAAGCCCGACGCTGGCGTAAGCACTGGTATCAGTCCCCATTGCCTTTTGTCACCGATGGCGTAGTGATCCGCCAGGAAGACGAACCTGCGGGGCGCTACTGGCAGTCTGGAGAATCTGAATGGGTGATTGCCTGGAAATATCCTCCGATTCATCGCGTCGCTGAGGTAAAGGGAATTGAGTTTTCGGTGGGGAGAACCGGAAAAATAGGAGCCGTTTTGGCGCTGGAAACGGTGATGCTGGATGATAAGCAGGTTAGCAGAGTGAACGTCGGATCTGTGGCACGCTGGCGGCAGTGGGATGTTGAGCCGGGAGATCGCGTGACGGTCAGTCTCGCAGGCCGGGGGACTCCCCGGCTCGATGGCGTCGTGTGGCGTAGCGCGGAACGCTCGACGGTGGATGCGCCGGAGGCAGCGCAGTTCGACGAATTTTCCTGCTTTCGATGGAGCAGAGCATGTCAGCCGCAATTTCTGGCTCGCTTGGTCTGGTTAAGCAGCGACGCCGGATTGGCGATCCGGGGATTACGCGAAGGCATGTGGAAAAGATTGATGCTGGCGGAGCAAATGAAGGATGTCGTTGACTGGCTTGCTCTGGACCGGAATCAGATTAGTGCCGCGGCATATGTCGGCGAAACGCGTGCGGCGATGCTGCACCAGCAGTTCCAGTCGACGCGTCATCTGCCGTTATCGCGTTGGCTGCTGGCCTTGGGTATGCCGTTGCCGAAATCAGCGCACGCCGCGCTGGAAGGACTATCTTTGTCTCAGCTTCAGCAGCGTAGCACCGCAGAGTGGCAGCAGTTTTCCGGTGTGGGTCATCGGCGTGCACATAAAATAAGGCAGTTTTTACTTCATCCAGAAGTGCAATCAATGATGCGGCGCATCGAGCCATACGGTATTAAATAGCGTAATTTCTTGTTTTTAAAAAGACTTAGATGGCAGTGATAAAAAAGTAAGTGAGATAGCTAATAAATAAATTTATTAAAAGGGAATGCTGTGGATTGAAACGTGGGGAACTATTTTTTGTTATATATAAATAAGATCACAGGGTTTTACTCACACATCAGAACTAATGAGTTAGACGATTATCCTTGCAGAATAGATAAATCAACCTAATCATTTCATGATCCAGTCTAATAATGGAGAGGTCTGATACGACGGTTGGTTAGCTAAGCGATTGCGCTTCATCACATTTATTACGCTATAACGCTAAAAGATAATGAACTCCGAGGGGGGCTGCGGTGTCTGTTTACAGATTACAGACGCAAGCCTCTGGAGCAGATTATAAGAATGCAAGTTTATTCCCAACCCAAAGTTTCCTGGATATTAGCTTTTTATATAGGCTTATTCCTGAATCTATCCGTTTATTACCGCCGTTTTGATTCTCTGGCTATTTTCGACCTTAAACATGCCACGCATTTTCTTTCTGCCGTGGCTGAGCTGCTGGCTTGCATTCTGTTTACTTTTTTCCTGATGCGGCTTATTTCTCTGGGTGGAAAAAGATGTTTTCGTATTCTGGCTTCGTTACTGACATTAATTTCAGTGGCTGCCAGCTATTACATGACCTTTTTTAATGTGGTTATTGGCTACGGCATCATCGCTTCAGTGATGACGACAGATATCGATCTCTCTCGGGAGGTGATTGGCGTCAATTTCGTACTGTGGATGATATTCGTCAGCGTGCCGCCGCTGGCGATCATCTGGACAAGCCGTCTGCAACAAACGTTGTTAGAACAGTTGAAAACGCCAGGGAAACGTTTGTCTGCAGTGCTGGGTTTGGCGGTTATCGTCGCGCTGGTCTGGCTACCCATGGATTATATGGGCAAGGTCAACGCTGACGCGGAAAAAGCATCTAATCAAGATTTACCCAGCTATGGCGGCGTAGTGGCTCACTCGTATCTGCCGTCTAACTGGTTGTCTGCCCTGGGATTGTTCGCCTATGCCCACTACGATGAAAATCAGGATGCCTCTTCCCTGTTTGATCCGAGCACTCAATTTACCTATCAGGCGCCTAAGGATATTGATGATACCTATGTCGTCTTTATCATTGGCGAGACGACACGATGGGATCATTTGGGGCTGTTAGGCTACTCACGGGACACGACGCCTCAGTTGGGCAAAGAGGAAAATCTATTGGCGTTTCGCGGTCGCTCTTGCGATACCTCCACCAAACTTTCTATGCGCTGTATGTTTGTGCGCGAAGGCGGGGCGGAAGATAATCCTCAGCGAACGCTGAAAGAGCACAATATTTTTTCCGTGATGAAAGGATTGGGATTCTCATCGGAGTTGTTTGCCATGCAAAGCGAGGTGTGGTTCTACAACAACATTCGGGCTGAT
The DNA here is from genome assembly GCF_015999465.1 of Lonsdalea populi. Taxonomy (NCBI): domain Bacteria; kingdom Pseudomonadati; phylum Pseudomonadota; class Gammaproteobacteria; order Enterobacterales; family Pectobacteriaceae; genus Lonsdalea; species Lonsdalea populi. Next base: position 3,737,925 of record NZ_CP065534.1, on the reverse strand, counting down.
AACTACTCCATCCGCGAGATGATTGCCTCTGAAAAACGCAATGATGGAAAATCGGTTGATGACGTGTTGTTAATCGATGAGATGAAGTCCTCATTGGCGCGTTATACCAAAGGCAAACATCTTATCGTCCTACATACCAAAGGGTCGCACTACCAGTATTCGATGCGTTACCCGCGCAGCTTTGCCCGCTACCAGCCGGAGTGCATGAGCGTGGATGCCTCCTGTACCCGAGAACAGCTCATCAACTCTTTTGACAACAGCGTTCTCTACACGGATGCGTTTATCGAACAGGTCATCAACCAGGTGAGAGATAAGAAAGCGTTGGTGTTCTATTCGTCCGATCACGGCGAATCAATCGATGAGAACTCGCACCTGCATGGAACGCCGCGTCGTGTCGCGCCGCCGGAGCAATTTCGTTCTCCGATAATGATGTGGGCGTCTGATAAGTTTCTGGCTGAGCCAGAACATCAGCAGGCTTTCGCTAATTTAAAGGCCAGAAAGGAGGCCGGTGAAATTCTGCGCCATGAGGAGATCTTCGACTCTGTGTTGGGATGTCTGGGGTATACCTCTCCTGATGGCGGCATCAATCAGAGCAATAACTGGTGTGAGAAACCGGTTAATTGATTAAAATCAATAACCTACAGAGTTATCCTGCTCCTGGAAACTGCGTCGCACACTTTGTCGCCAACTCTAAGGTTGTTTGTTAAAAAGGGATTGACGCGTTATCAGGGGCGCAGTAATATGCGCCCCGCATTCGGTGAGTGGCGCAGCCTGGTAGCGCACTTCGTTCGGGACGAAGGGGTCGGAGGTTCGAATCCTCTCTCACCGACCAAATTCAAAGAAGACAATACCCGGTTGTCTTCATCAAGGAACCCGCTAACGACAGCGGGTTTTTTTGTTTTTGTCTCCCCCTGATACAGATTGTTCTCTATCTCCCGATGCCATTGCCGTTTATCCCAATGCAACACCTTCCCGCATTCTGGTCACCAATAGGCAACGCCGGTTATCTCTGCCATGATGCTAGCCGTTTTTTTCATTGAAATGTCTGATTTTTATGAGCCAGATAAAAGACACGTTGGAACACCGGCAAACCGGGATTTATTTTTTGACTATGGTCGCGGCGGCGGTCGTTGCTGGCTGCTGGCCGGCGGTGTCGGGAGTGGTGGTGGTGCTCAACCCGGCCTTGGCATCCATGTTGTTCGTCACCTTTTTGTCGCTGCCGTTGGGGGAGATGCTTAATGCCTTCCGGTATGTACGTTTCCTGCTGGCTCTGTTTATCGCCAATTTTGTCGCGATCCCTGCGCTGGTGGCGCTGTTGCTGGCGCTATTCCCGCTAGCGCCCGTGGTGGCGTATGGGGTCGCGATGGTGTTGCTATGTCCCTGCATCGACTACGTCGTGACGTTTTGTCAGCAGGGTCAGGCGGACTCGCGTCTGTTGCTTGCCGCTACGCCACTGTTGTTGCTTTTACAAATGCTGCTATTGCCGCTGTATTTTGGCCTGTTGTTCGATACGGCCCAGACCGTCAGCATCGCGCCTTTCCTGCAGGCTTTTATCACCATGATCGCCACTCCGCTGCTGTTGGCATGGATCTTCCAACGCTGGAGTAAGACATCCGCAGCGGGGCGGGTTATGGCGAACTGGCTTGGGTGCTTTCCCGTGCCAGCAACGGCGCTGGTGTTGGCGGTGATTACGGCGTTTGTCGTACCGCAGCTAACGCAGTCGCGCGGTACGGCGCTGGCGGTGTTGCCCGTTTATCTTTTGTTCTCGGCTCTTGCGCCGCTGGCGGGTTGGGGCGTTGCGCGACTATTGAAGTTGAATGCGGCGGAGGGAAGGGGCGTGGTATTTAGCGCTGCGACGCGCAATTCGCTGGTGATTTTGCCATTGGCGCTGGCGGTTCCCGGCGCGTTACCTCTGATGCCTGTCGTGGTGGTTAGCCAGACGCTGGTCGAGCTGATTGCCGAATTGATTTACGTTCATTGGGTGCCGCGCCTGCGCTTTCACGCAGGCAAATGAGTGGTTACTTCCCTAAAGCCTGAGCGCAGGCCCAGGCCGAGCTCCAGGCCCATTGGAAGTTGTAACCGCCGAGCCAGCCGGTGACGTCCACGACCTCGCCGATAAAGTACAGTCCAGGCACCTTGTTGGCTTCCAGCGTTTTTGACGAAAGCTCGCGGGTATCGACTCCGCCTAGCGTTACTTCTGCCGTGCGGTAGCCTTCGGTGCCGTTGGGCTGCACTCGCCACTGCTGTAGCGTGTTCTCTACTTGTGTTTGCTGAGGTTTTTGCAACTGTTTGAGCGTCACATCCGGCAACTGTCTCTGTGCCTGAAGATATTCCACCAGGCGTTTGGGCAACCACTGCGCCAGCGTATTTTTCAGACTCTGATTGGGATGGGCGAGGCGTTCTGCATCGAGCAGTGCGGTCAGATCCTGGTCGGGCAGCAGATTGATGGTGACGAATTCGCCTGGCTGCCAGTAGCTGGAAAGTTGAAGTGCCGCCGGGCCGGACAGGCCGCGGTGGGTGAACAGGATATTCTCGCGGAAGGTCACGCCGTTTTCCGCGTTGATCAGAGACGGCACAGAGACGCCGGACAGCGTTTGCAGCTGTTCCAGCAACGGTTTATGCAGCGTGAAGGGGACTAATGCCGCGCGGGTGGGCAGTACGTTGATGTCAAACCGTCGGGCGAGCTGATAGCCGAAGGGGCTGGCGCCGAGGCCGGGCATCGACAGGCCGCCGGTGGCGATAACCAGCTCCCGGCTCCGCACCGCCCCGTTGTTCAGCCGGAGAGTAAAGCCTTCGGCCTTGTCCACCTCGAGCACCTCGCTGCGCAACCGCAGCGTGACCTGACCCTGTTCGCACTCTTTCAGCAGCATATCGGTGATTTGCTGAGCGGAATCGTCACAGAACAGCTGTCCCAGGGTTTTTTCGTGGTAGGGGATGCCGTGGCGGTTGACCAGGTCGATAAAGTCCCACTGGGTATAGCGCGCCAGAGCGGACTTGCAGAAATGCGGGTTTTGCGACAGGTAAGCGCCAGGCTCTGCATAAAGGTTGGTGAAATTGCAGCGTCCGCCCCCGGACATCAGAATCTTGCGGCCCGGTTTTTTGCCATTATCCACCAGCAACACACGCAGGCCTTTCTGTCCTGCCTGCGCCGCGCAGAAAAGTCCAGCCGCGCCTGCGCCAATCACTACCACATCATACTGTTCCACTTGCTTTGCACCCCCGCAATTCGTCAGGTATCGGCCTGCGGCCGAATTGCCGTTCAGGGCGGCAGATTGTAGTGCTCGTCCTGTGATCTGACCAGTGTTACAAATTGCAGAATTTCGTAATAGGTTACAATTATTTGATTTTTATCAAAAAAATAATCAGCTGATGGATGATTGGATTAAAGTAAGTCAAAATAATGTCAGATTTTCCTTTTCCCAAGCCCCGCTTGTCGCCGATAATGCGCCGCGTTGATGACCACTATATGGCCTAACGCTTATGCTACATTTATTTGCCGGGATTGATTTCCACACCGGTCTGATGTTGATTTTGGCTTTGCTGTTTGTATTGTTTTACGAAGCCATTAACGGCTTTCACGACACTGCCAATGCTGTTGCTACCGTTATTTATACTCGTGCCATGCGCGCCCAGCTTGCTGTGGTGATGGCGGGAATATTTAACTTCCTTGGGGTACTTCTGGGCGGATTAAGCGTTGCTTACGCCATTGTCCATCTGCTGCCGACCGATCTGTTGCTGAACGTCAGCTCTGCTCACGGCCTGGCTATGGTCTTCTCCATGCTGCTGGCTGCGATCATCTGGAACCTGGGTACCTGGTACTTCGGATTGCCGGCCTCCAGCTCCCATACCCTGATCGGCTCTATTATCGGTATCGGTTTGACCAATGCACTGCTGACGAAGACGTCGGTCGTGGATGCGCTTAATATTTCGAAGATGGTCAGCATTTTCCTGTCGCTGATCCTGTCGCCGATTGTGGGCATGATCATCGCTGGGCTAATGGTGTTCCTGCTGCGTCGTTACTGGAGCAATACCAAGAAAAGAAAGCGGGTTCACCTCACACCAGATGAACGTGAGAAACAGGATGGCAAACGTAAACCGCCGTTCTGGACGCGAACGGCCTTGATCCTGTCCGCCGTCGGCGTCAGTTTCTCTCACGGTGCCAACGACGGTCAGAAAGGCATCGGCCTGATTATGCTGGTACTGATTGGCGTTGCGCCCGCAGGTTTCGTGCTGAACATGAATGCATCGGGTTATGATATTAGCCGAACTCGCGATGCGGTCGTTAATCTGCAGGGATACTACCTCACGCACGGCGAAGCGTTGAAGCATGTCATCGATCTGTCTCCGCCGATAATTCCCACGCAGGAAAAAACCATTCCTATCGAAGGTAAACCCGACTTCCATTGCGATAGCTCACGCGTCATGCTGGCGATCGACCACTCTTTAGGTTTGTTGAATAACCTGAAAGACTACAGCGAGTTGTCCAGCGACGACCGTGGCCAGGTTCGCCGTCTGCTGATGTGTATTTCCGATACCATGGACCGCATCATCAAGCTGCCGGAAACGAACAGCGAAGACAAACGCCTGCTGACCAATCTGCGTACCGACTTGCTGCATACCGTAGAGTATGCGCCGCTGTGGATTATTGTCGCCGTGGCATTGGCTCTGTCTCTGGGAACCATGGTGGGGTGGAAACGTGTTGCCGTGACTATCGGTGAGAAGATTGGTAAGAAAGGGATGACCTATGCTCAGGGCGTCTCGGCTCAGGTAACGGCAGCGCTGTCGATTGGGGTCGCCAGTTATACCGGCATGCCGGTGTCTACGACGCATGTGCTCTCCTCCGCGGTGGCGGGGACGATGATCGTAGATGGCGGTGGTGTGCAGAGTAAGACGGTGAAAAGCATCCTGCTGGCCTGGATCTTTACGCTGCCGGTATCGCTGATACTGTCCGGCGTACTGTACTGGTTGACGCTAAAGCTGATTTAAGGCTGCGCGACAACACGAAGAAACAGCAATAAGTAGGAAAATGGCGACCTTAGGTCGCCATTTTTAATGGACGCTATTCGAGTAAGCATCGTTCGCGATGCCCCTTAAACGGCCGCTTCATTAGTGCCAAACGAGTAGGGCGATAAGGCTTACGATGACCAGTCCGCACAAAGCGGAAGTGAGTAGGAACTGTCCGCGAACGCGTTCACAACGACGGATAAATTCGGGGTCGTGGTGGTCCAGATAGCGTTGGCTGTAGATGTAGCGAACAAGCCTCAGTTGCTTGCTGGGCTGGCCGTGAGTGGTAAAGAAACCGCGTCCGTCCACGTACTGATACAGCAGCGGATCGCAGTCTCGCAATACCAGCAGCAGCACTCGCAAAGAAGAGTAATAACGCGCCATATTAATGACACAGATGACGCATAAAGCCCAGAAAAGCGCAAACGTGCTGATTACCATGCTCCCCTCCCGCTTAGCTATCCGGCAGGTGTTTGTACGTCCCGCATCCCCGTCGTTGACACCTGTAGATAGTCATCCCAAATATCATGTATGCGATGTTTCAAAGCGGCCCGATTGTTACGTATCAAGGCGCGGTCCGCGGATATTTTCTACTGCTGGCGTATTCTTCTTCTCCGCGCTGAGCTAGTGACGCGGGATTATTTTCATTGTAGAAGGCCGTTTCATTTTTTTACTATAACGCCGTTAATGTCTCTTAGACATGCTAATGTGATGAAAAATTGGCAGGATCCCCGTCATCCAAGCCAGTCCTGTTAGCCTTATCGCGAGCGATCTTTAACTATACTTATGTGTTCTCGTGATTTTCCGTCGGCGGTGCCGCTCATCGGCGTACACTGACGTTAACTTCAGGATAGGGAGGCGTAGTGATGGGTTCCGTGACTACCGCTAACCGCCACTCTACGGCGTTGTGATCTGCTGAACATCCCCGCCTTGACGGCGAGTGTTATGATGCAGATCGCCAGTAAGTATCAGTTTGGCAGGAGAAATATCTGCCGACCCATTCATTAGTCTTTATGGAAGGAGCTTATTATGGCTTATAAACACATTCTTATTGCCGTCGACCTGTCGCCGGAAAGCAAAATGCTAGTCGACAAGGCGGTCTCAATGGCCAAGCCGTATAATGCCAAGGTTTCCCTGATTCATGTTGATGTTAACTATTCCGATCTTTATACCGGACTGATTGATGTCAACCTCGGCGATATGCAGCAGCGCATCTCTGAAGAAACGCAAAATGCCTTGAAAGACCTGTCGCAGAACGCGGGATATCCCATTGCGGAAACACTAAGCGGGAGCGGCGATCTGGGTCAGGTGCTGTTGGACGCCATTCATAAGTACGATGTCGATTTGGTCATGTGCGGACACCACCAGGACTTCTGGAGCAAGCTGATGTCCTCCGCCCGTCAGCTGATTAATACCATCCATGTCGATATGCTGATTGTTCCACTGCAGGATGACGAAGAAGTTTAACGTGGGGTCACCCGCCGCTTAAGTATCAGGGTGGCGGGTGCGTTGAATCTCCATTGATACGTGCCGCCGGAAGTTCCTGCCTAAAGCGGTGTTTTCCGCTCTGGCGCTAGTATTGTCCTCCACCTCATTTCACTTTGCCTCGGGCTTAATCCTCAGCGTGATACACCCACCCTGCCTGAGGCGGAGTCGTTTCATCGTTTATCCCGTATCGACGGCTAAAACACAGCGACTGACTCTCGTGGGCTGGAATTGGATTCCATTCCCGGTTTTATTTCGGGAAGCCGATAAAACTCGCGTCTCATTTAAGCTTGCTTGAAATATATGTGAGCGAAATGAAGTAATCTGAAGGGAGCTCATCAGGGAGATTCGGTGACGCCCGGGGTTAATCCATGGGTTATTTCGAAATACAAGCGTATTACTACGTGTGGTTAGAAAATCAAAAAAGGCTAAGAAAGCGTCCCGTTATTTTAATTCGCTGTTGTGTTTATTGATCCGGTTTATTTCCGTTCTTATCATGGCAGAACATGATCAATGTCACATTTTTAAACAGCAACCTATAGCGATTTCGCTCCCGTTCCAGGAAACCATGTCCTTGTTCTATATTCACTGGCATCGCCGCACAAAGGCGCGTTAGCATACGAATTATTATTCCGACACCGGTACAAATTATGACAATCAAACTTATTGCCATCGATATGGACGGCACGCTGCTTAACCCACAAAATGTCGTATCTGCGGCGGTAAAAGACGCGATTGCCTCCGCACGCGATAAAGGGGTGCATGTTGTTATCGCGACCGGGAGGCCTTATATCGGCGTGAAGCGCTATCTGGAAGAGTTGGATTTATATCAGGACGATCAGTTCTGCATCACCAATAACGGTGCGCTGGTTCAGAAGGCCGCCAGTGCGGAGTGCGTTGCAGAAACTACGCTCAGTTTTGATGATTATCTCTATTTCGAAAAATTGGCGAGGGATTTAAACGTTCATTTCCACGCGTTGGATTTTAATTATGTCTATACCGCGAATAAGGATATCAGCCCTTATACGGTGCACGAGTCGTTTCTCACTGGCATGCCCTTGCGATACCGATCCGTAGTAGAAATGGACCGTTGCCTTCATTTTCCCAAACTGATGATGATAGACGAACCTGCGCTGTTAGATGAGGTCATCAAAAAGATTCCTGCTGACGTTTTCGAACGCTATACCATTATGAAAAGTGCTGATTTCTATTTGGAAATTCTGGATAAACGGGTAAATAAGGGGGAAGGCGTCAAGATGTTGGCGGAACACCTGAACCTCGAGCGCGATGAGGTCATGGCGCTGGGCGACCAGGAAAATGATTTGGCGATGCTGGACTATGCGGGACTTGGCGTGGCAATGGGTAACGCGATTGAGAAGGTGAAAGCCGCCAGTCAATTCGTCACCAAAACCAATCAGGAAGACGGTGTAGCTTATGCCATCGAGAAGTTTGTCTTGAAGGGATAATGCGAGGCGGCGTATTGCCGCCACTCCCCCCGTTTATCCGGTTAATACGGACAAAACAGGGGAGGCTTAGCAACAGAACTATTTGTAGAAATTTGCGGTTCCGTGCATGACCTGGTCGCCGGTGGTTTTCGTGATCGTATAAGCCTTAGCGCCGGCTTTATCGGCTTTGGCTGAGAGTTTTTGCTGCAGTGATGTTAAGTCTTTGGCGGTATCGGTGGCTTCGCCGATTTTTTCCATATTTTGTGCCTGTAGCACGCTGATATATTGGGCCGCATACGAGCCAAAAGAGAGGGTGGAAAGTACAACAGCTGCAACGACAATTTTAACGTTTTTCATAGTCTTATACCTTCTATATCGATAACGAAAAGAAATGGCGCGTTCTTCTGTAGCGAAACGCCTGCCTTGTTGGTACGACGATAAACCGTAATCAGTTGCGACTATAGTCCTCCTGTTTTAACGAGAAGAAAGTCAGGTACTGTAAATAACGAATTGTTTTATCTATTTAATTTTTTATTTTACACATAGATTTTTATTATAGGTTAATAATCGATACACCCTGTGGATTTTTACGATGAATGAAGAATTTCAATTAACGTCGGGCTCCGTTTCCCATCAGCTGACGAACGTCAATATTTGGACATGCGATGGTCAATGGGTGCTGTATGACGTCAGACCAACGGGTTCTTCATTTACCGGCCGTCGGGTTGAACGCGTGAACATTCATACCCGACAGACGGAGGTCGTCTATGAGGCGAGAGAAAATGCGTGTGTCGGTGTGATAACCGGTAGCCCCGCGTTACCTCAACGCTATGTCTTTATCCACGGTCCGGAACATCCGGATGACGATTGGCACTATGATTTCCACCATCGTCGCGGTGTTATCGTCGCCGACGACAAACGTCGTCAGGCCATCACGCTGGATGCGTTGTCGATCACGCCTCCCTATGTCGCTGGCGCGCTGCGCGGCGGGACACATGTCCACGTCTTCAGCCCTGATGGAACGCGTTTGAGCTTCACCTACAACGATCACGTCCTGCACGAGCGGGATCCGTCTCTCGACCTGCGTAACGTCGGGGTGGGTGTGCCGCTGCGGCCGGTCATCGTGCCGAAACAGCATCCGAGAGAATATGACGGCAGCCATTACTGCGTTCTCGTCAGCCGCACGACGATGCGCCCTCGCCCGGGCAGTGATGAGATCAACCGGGCCTATGAAGAGGGCTGGATTGGTGAAAGGGGGTATCTCCGAACGGACGGCTGTCGCCAGCGATGGGCGTTGGCATTTATCGGCGATACGGTATCGACGACAGGGGAACGGGTGCCGGAGGTGTTCATCGTCGATCTGCCGGAAGCGCTTGAAGCCTATGCGCAGCCAGGATCTGAGCCGCTTGCCGGGACCGCCGCCACGTTGCCCTCCCCTCCTGCGGGCGTCACTCAGCGACGTCTGACATTCAGCGCCGACAGACGTTACCCCGGGGTGGTGAATCAGCCGCGCCATTGGTTAAGAGCTTCGCCGGACGGCAGCCAAATTGCGTTTTTGATGCAAGATGACGACGGTATTGTACAGCTGTGGACGGTGTCGCCGAATGGCGGGGCTCCTCGTCAGGTGACGTATGGGCCTGACTCGATACAATCGGCCTTTACCTGGCATCCCAGCGGGGAGTATCTGACCTTTGTCTGTGATAACAGCATTATGGTATGTGACGCTTCGACGGGGCGTTTATTCCGCCAGACGCTGCGTAGTGCAGTGCCGCCGTCAGGAGACGCCGTCGTCTTTTCTCCCAGCGGCAGTGACGTCGCTTACCTGCGGGAGGTGGATGGCGTGAATCAGATTTTCAGGGTTCGCCTCCAACTTGACGATGCGGGCTGAATGACTATCGACCGAAGTCTTGCAGCGAGCATGGCGACTCAGCGTTGCGATGGATTGGCTATGGCGGACGTCGCTGGAGTCGAGCTGAAAGGCGCATTCGCATCGCTGTTGCTGACCCTGTCGTGCAAGGATTTTTCGGGTTTATTACCGGAATGATAGTAGTCGTAGGGCAGCAACAGCGTGTCTAACGCGGCAGAGAAAGGGATATCAATCGCGACCAAGGGCATCATCGCCCAGCCGGTGTGGTCGTCTTTCAGCATGTTGATGCCCGCTCGGGTACCCGAATAATAACCTTGGTCGCCTCCTGTTCGGGTCATCACGCTGGAGCATCCGCTTAATGCGATGATGATGCCAACGGCCAGAACGAAAGCAGATAAGACACCTTTCAATATGGTCATAACGTTATCCACAGGGAAACCGCTCCGCAAACTCTCTTGAGCCCGCATACCCACAAATCGTTGTCGCGTTTGTGCTGTTATTGATGTGCACCGGTGATGGTACGGATTTAGGCAAAACGTGCTTTGTTCAGTGTAAGCGATAACTCCGTCCTACGTGAGATCCCTTTCGGTTAATTTCCACTCTTCCCGGCGAAAATTTTTTCGACCCTCTTGAAAAAAAGGGTGTGGCCGCCATATCGGTTATAGAGCCGCAGAGAGAAGTATGCCGACAGGGTATTTCTTTCCGGCAAGGGGCCTGTCCTGATGGAAGGCCGTCGTTAGCACCTCGCTGAAGCTTAGGAGGCTATAATGCGTAACCCCGATTTTTCTCCGCTATACCGTTCCGCTATCGGTTTTGATCGTTTGTTGAACCTGCTGGAAGCTGGCCAAAGCCAGGGTAACGGCGGTTATCCCCCCTATAATGTCGAACTTGTCGACGAGAATCAGTACCGGATCGCTATTGCCGTTGCCGGTTTTGCTGAAGACGAGCTGGATATCACCGCGCATGACAACATGCTGATTGTCAAAGGCGCCCACGGCGACGAGGCTGCACCTACGCCTCGTAATTACCTCTATCAGGGCATCGCCGAACGTAATTTTGAGCGTAAATTCCAGCTGGCCGAGCACATTCAGATTAAAGGCGCACACCTGGAAAACGGGCTGTTGTATATCGATCTGGAGCGCGTGATCCCTGAGACGTTGAAACCGCGTCGTATCGAAATTAAGTAAGAAACCAAGTTGACCGATGTGAGCACCGGCGAGAAAGGTTCAACGTCTCGCCTTAATATGCGGCGCCTGCCGAGTGGGGGCGCGCCCGGAATGTTTGACGCTCCGGATGAATTTCTCGCTTCAAAGAAGGAGTCATGACTATGCGTAACTATGATTTATCCCCGCTGCTGCGTCAGTGGATTGGCTTCGATAAGTTGGCTAGCTCGATGGGCAGTCAGGAGACGGCGGAGTTTCCCCCTTACAACATCGAAAAACAGGACGACGATCGCTATCGCATCACGTTGGCTCTGGCTGGGTTCCGGCAGCAGGATCTGGCGATTGAAATTGAAGGGCCGCGCCTGACGATCAAAGGTTCGCCCGTCCCGGCGGACAAGCCTGTGAAGTACGTCCATCAGGGGTTAGTATTCAAACCTTTCACCCTCAGCTTCACGCTCGCTGAACACATCCGCGTGGCGGAAGCGCAGTTTGAACTCGGATTGTTGCACATCGACCTTGTCCGCGAAGTCCCCAAAGAGTTGCAGCCGCAGCGTATCGCTATCGGCACGTCGCGTACTAAGCAGCTGAATAAACCCTCTGTAGAGGTGATTGACGCTTAACAACCGCGTCTGGCATCGTAACGACCGCCTATTGCTTGCCGCAGTGGGCGGTTTTTTTTGCTTGCCGGTTTGCTGGATTGCGGGTGAGAGGAAAATTCGGTGGCGATGATTGGGAACATACTTTTTTTAAATACGTCTGATTTTATATGTGCAGTAATTGATATTGGCTCTGCCAAACTCCTCGTCATTGGATATTATTTCTGAGTATCAAATGAAAGCGATTAAATTAACAGATTCGTTAATATTACAGAGTGTGAGTTTTTTAATTGATAGATAGATAAATATCAGTCACTACGTTAATTTTATGTTCTATTGTTATGAGGTTTTTGCTGGTCGTGATCTTGTTGTTTTTATTTGTTGATACACCAATTATTAAATCATAATTAAATTATTAAACCCATTTAGTAATTAAAGTAAGGGGTTCGGTGGCGCCATTTATAATACTATCTGGACCGTTGAACATTCATCGAATTTATGGGCAAGCGGATCGCTGAAACGCTATTATTTTCTTGCTTTTTTTACTGTCGTTGTACCCGTTGTATTTATTAATGGGGAAATAAAAGAGAATAACGATCCCCCACTCATGACAGGGTACACCCGGTAAAACGTCTGATTTCGTTTTAATATGAGTGGTGTGTGTATGTCTGCGAATAATAGCAGGTTAGTTAAACTTCTGGTCATCCTCGGCATTGCCGTCGGATTATGGTTTTTCCCCGTCCCCGAGGGCGTTAGCCCTTCAGCCTGGCATTTAATGGCCATCTTCATTGCGACCGTCGTGGGTTTGATTCTTTCTCCCTACCCGCTGGGAGCGATAGCCATATTCAGCATCACGGCGGTTGCCGCCATGGGGCTGCTGAGCGTAAAAGATGTGCTGGCTGGTTTCAGCGACCCTACCATCTGGATGATCGCCTGCGCCTTCTTCATCTCGCGCGGTTTTATCAAAACCGGCTTTGGCCGCCGTATCGGTCTACTGTTTATCAGCAAGCTCGGCAACAGTAGTTTGGGTCTGGCCTACGGCCTGGTCTTTACCGATCTGCTGTTTGCTCCGGCGATGCCGTCTACCTCAGCGCGCTGCGGCGGTATCATCACCCCGCTATTTCGTTCTATCGCTGAAGCCTACGGTTCGACGCCGGCTCAGGGAACGCAAAAACGTATCGGCGCGTTCCTGGTGCAAACTATCTTCCAGTGTAACGCTGTAACATCCGCGATGTTTATGACATCCATGGCCGGTAACCCGATGATCAGTAAGCTGGCTGGGCAATTCGGCGTGCACATTAGCTGGACACAGTGGGCGATGGCGACATTGCTGCCGGGGCTTGTTTCCCTGATTGTAATCCCGCTGGTGATGTACCGCTTCTATCCCCCTGAGCTGAAAAAAACGGGCGAAATACGCGCCATGGCAGTTGAAAAACTGCGTGAAATGGGGTCAATGAGCCGCGATGAGTGGGTGGTGCTGGGGGTGTTCCTGGGACTCGTCACCTTCTGGGTTCTGGGTTCTACGCTACATATCGACGCAACGCTGACTGCGCTGGCTGGTTTGAGCGTGCTGCTGTTGACTCGCGCTTTAACGTGGGACGACGTGGTAAGTGAGAAAGAAGCCTGGCACACCGTGGTGTGGTTCGCGGTACTGATCATGCTGGCAACGCAGTTAAATAAATTGGGCCTGATCGGCTGGCTGGGCAACATGGCGGGGGATTCCGTCAAAGGTATGCACTGGCTGCCCATGCTGGGTCTGCTGCTGCTGGTCTACTACTACAGCCATTACCTGATGGCGAGCGCAGTGGCGCATATCAGCGCCATGTATGCGATTTTCGTCTCCATTGCTATTGCCGCAGGTGCCCCTCCTATGTTGACGGTTCTGGTCTTTGCCGCCTTCAGTAACCTGTTCATGTCCACCACGCACTACTCCGGCGGTCCGGCGCCCATCTTGTTCGGCTGCGGCTACATGTCGCTGTCTACCTGGTGGAAAATCGGTTTCCTGACCGGGTTGGTCGTCATCCCCATCTGGCTGATTGTCGGTAGCTTCTGGTGGAAAGTTCTGGGCCTGTGGTAACAAGCAGCAAGCACCCACAAGTGAAATAAACCGCCGCCGCCGCTTTATAGCGGCGGCGTGTTATATGAACTGCGCGAAATCAGCTTAAACGGTATAAGATAATGGGTTACGACATTCTTTCGGAGCGAGCCATGGGTAAGAAGAAGACTCCGCTGAAGCTGAGTACATCAGTCATCCTTATGGTATCGGCGGTGATTGGTTCCGTACTGCTGGTAGTGTATGCCCTGCTGTTTTTCCGCATCAGTGAGCTGACGGAAACCCACCTCAGAGAAAAGGCATTTGCCATCGCTCGCACCGTCGCTTATGCCCCGGTGGTAATCCACGAGTTGAGCAATGTCGGCAACCCGGAAGAAGTACAGCGCTTTTCGGAAGAAGTGAAATGGCGTAACCACTTGCTGTTCGTCATCGTGACCGACATGAAAGGAATTCGCCATTCGCATCCCGAGTCCGATCAGATTGGCCGCCACTTCATCGGCAATGATCTCTATCCGGCGCTGATGGGTCTTGAGAATTCAGCGGTGAATCGTGGGGTGTTGGAACCCGCCCTGCGGGTATTTGTCCCGGTATTCGACCAGAGCGGCAAACAGCTGGGCGTTGTCGCCGTAGGGATTTCGTTAACCAGCGTGCAGTCGCTAATCAATGAAAACCGCTGGATTATTCCGTGGACGATCCTCTTTGGCGCGCTGGTAGGATTATTAGGCACCTATTTTCTGGTGAAAGCCCTGAAACGAATCATGCTTGGCTTCGAACCCTTCGAGATTTCGAATTTGTTTGAGCAGCGTAACGCTATGCTTAAGCAGATTAAGGAAGGGGTTATTGCGGTCGATACTGATTTACGCGTGACGATAGTTAACGATGAAGCCCAGCGCTTGTTCAGCCAGCACTCTGCCAGCAATGAGCTCACTATCGGCAGTACGATCAGCCGCTGGCCGGCTCTGATGAGTCTGGAAAAGGCCGTAAAATCTGGAAAGCCACAGCGAGACGAAGAGATCAATTTTAACGGCAACCAACTGCTGACCAATACGGTGCCGGTCGTGGTGAATGGAGAAACGATAGGGGCTATCGCCACGCTGCGGGATAAGACCGAGATCAGCCAACTGGTGCAGCGTTTGACCGGGATGTCGTATTACGCTGACGCATTGCGCGCGCAGTCTCATGAATTCATGAATAAACTGCACGTCATTCTGGGTATGCTGCATTTGAAATACTACCCGCAGTTGGAAGAGTACATTCTCAAAACGGCGAATCATTATCAGGCGGAAATAGGCGCCATTATCCGTAAGATAAAGTCTCCCGTGATCGCCGGATTTTTGCTCGGTAAGATCAACCGGGCGCGGGATTTAGGTATCAATCTGTCGATTAGCGAAGACAGCCTGCTGCCGGATACCGATGATGTGGAAGCGACGAACGAACTGATTACCGTTCTGGGGAACCTGATCGAAAATGCGCTAGACGCGATGACGGGCCTGGAAAACCGCGAGATTCGCGTGACGTTCCATCATAAAAAAGGGCATCTGCACTGTATGGTCAGCGACGATGGCCCCGGTATACCGCTGGATATACAGCAAAAGATTTACCAGGAAGGATTCTCGACCAAAGGCAGTGGACGCGGCATTGGCTTGTATTTGATTAAACAAAGTCTGGAAAAAATTGGCGGCACCATCGATCTCGATTCTGAACCCGAGGTGTATACCCAGTTTTTCGTGAACATTCCTTATAAAGCAAGGCAGATTGACCATGATTAATGTACTGATCGTTGACGACGATGCCATGGTGGCTGAGTTGAATAAGTGTTACCTGAATCAGGTTTCCGGATTCAACTGTTACGCTACCGTCTCCACGTTGCAGCAGGCCAGAAATCTGCTGATGCAGCCAGATTGTGAAATCGATCTGGTGTTGCTGGATATTTACATGCAGCAGGATAACGGGCTGGACTTGTTGCCGGCTATCCGCGAATTCAGCGAACACACTGACGTGATCATTATCTCGTCGGCCAGCGACGTGTACACCATCAAAAAAGCGCTGCACTACGGTGTGGTGGACTATCTGATCAAACCTTTCCAGTTTGCTCGTTTCGAGCAGGCGTTAACCGCTTACCGCGAAGAAGCAAACCTGCTTAAACACCGTGAATTCGTGGCGCAAACGGACATCGATAACTTGATTCGACGCACTAGCGGGAATCCTATCGCCGAGCGTAAGAAGCTGCCTAAAGGGCTGACTAGCCTGACGCTGCGTACCGTATGCGAGTGGATTGAAGGGAATCAGGGGGCGGAGTTTTCCACCGAAATGCTGGCCAATGCGATTGGCATCTCTCGTGTTTCCTGCCGTAAGTACCTCATCTATCTGGCGGACACCGGCATTCTTGCCACCAATATCCTGTACGGTTCGACGGGGCGTCCGGTGTATCTCTATCGTCTGTTGCCTGAAAAGCAGGATGCATTGCGCCAATACTGCGAATGATTGCCATAAAGGCCGCCGAGCTCGTCCTCTGGACGAATCATGGAGTCGTTCAGTCTGAACTGAATAACGGTTCAACTTACCAAATGAAAATCCGCCACCTCCATTGGGTTGGCGGATTTTTTATCGGCCTTTGTCACCCATCTCCTCGATAAATAGCTTTTTACGGCCGCTGGTAAGCTGGCGAAAAAAAACCACCTCTCAGAGAAGGTGGTTTTCTTTGACTCGATTTCGGCTAGACAAACAATCTCAGCAGCAGCGTTGCTCCGATAACGGTAGACGCACCGCCAATACGCGTTGCGATTTGCGCGAACGGCATCAGCGACATACGGTTGGAGGCGGAAAGGATGGCGACGTCGCCGGTGCCGCCAAGGCCGCTGTGACAGGTTGTGACGATGGAGGACTCAATCGGGTACATATTGAGATACGGTGCGACAAAGAAGCTGACCAGCGCCATGGAGATAACCACAGAACCACATACCAGCACGTAACCGACGGAGAAGACGGCGACAACGCTCTCCAGCGGAACATACAGCATGCCGAGCCCAATCATCAGAGGCCATACCAGAGCGCTGGAGACAAATTTGTAAAAGCTGCTGGCTCCGGTTTCCATGCTGGAAGGAATGACACGAGCGTATTTACAGATAACGGCGATCAGGATCATCAGAACCGGACCGGGGATGTGTACGATTTTCTCCGCCAGACCGCCAACGATGAAGAAGGCGCAGATAAGCAGCAGGCCGCCGCCCATCAGCGAAAAGTCTACCGGTTTGGGCGTTTCCGTCACGTTGAAGATCTCATTGTCTTTATCGCTGCGGATCAGCCGGCCTTGACCGCTGAGATCTTTGCGCGCTATGCCCAGTCGCGCCAGCATGCCTGCGCAGATGATAGCGAAAATGTTGCCAACGACGGCAGCGGGGGCCAACTGGGCCACGTAGACGTCGGGAGACTGACCCAGAATGGCGGAGTAGGCCAGGGAGAGCGGCAGGATGCCTTCACCGATACCGCCGCCAATGATGGGAACGATGATGAAGAAGAAGGTGTGGTAGAAGGTATAACCGCACAATTTCCCGACCAGCAGGCCGGTCGACACGGCAGTGACCGTACCGATAACCAGCGGAACGAACATACGCACCATGCCTTGAATCAGAATGATGCGGTTCATGCCGAGAATGCTGCCCACCACCAGACTGGCGATGACGAAATAAAGGAAGTTGGCCTCTTTCATCAGCAGGGTCACGGTATCCATCGTGGTGTCATTGAAGAATTGGTAATAGACCAATATCGACGGCACGATCAGGCACAGAATTGCCGGTCCACCTATTTCTTTCAACACCGGAATATTGCGGCCGATGTGCGCGAGTAAAAAACCCATCGACATGATAACGGCGAAACCGCCGATCATATTTTTGGGCAAAACACCGGTATAGGCGGCGACAAAAACAATGGCGGAAATGACGATAAAGAGAACTAAAGGGACGGCACCAATCGTGGTTTTATTCAAACTACTGATAAAACCAGGAGGCGGTGTGTTCACGAGGGTATCCTCACGGAGGATATCAGCATCAATTTTTTTCATTATATTCACCTTGTTGTGGTGGTAGGGCATACAGAAGTCAATGGATAAACGTAAGATGTTGAATAATAAGTATTTATTTTATTTTTGCTCACATGCGTAATGTGAATGGGTATGGTATTTCGGATACTGACATTGAATATATGGCAATCTAGCATGGCTTATTGTTAAAAATAATAGCCATTAATTGAATGCGTGATGTAATTGTGAACTGAACGGCACTTCCATTTTAAATAATTTAATTCTTAGTTTTGTAATTAAAATTAACTCAAGATGGGGGCGGGAAATGATTTAAGCGGGCAATGTCTTTTTATCTTAATATAATCGCGTAATAAAAATAGCCAATGGCGCCTAGATAATAAAGTTTTAAAACTAACGTAAATTTCATGAGGGAAATATGAGATCACTGCTGTAATTATTAATCTTTGTACTTTTTACATTTGCAGCGGATTGTCTACTGGGTCACATAATCACCCTTATTTTAGCCCGCCTCCTCATTTTTATTTCCTTTTATTTTGTGATGCCAATCACACAGCGCCGTTTATCTTTATGAGTAAGCGTTGCCCGCAGGCGTTCGCCCTGGGTGTGGAGGCATCGCCTCTGTTGAGCCGACCGCTTTTTAACTCCCTTTTTTCACCTTACGCAGATAGTCATCTTAAGCCACGTAAGATGAAAATCTGCAATCATTGCCTTCCCTTTATTTGTGACAAAATTATCATCCTTGCGCTAAAAATCCGCAAAAGTGACGCTGTAGGAAGAAGGTAAGATGAATTTCATATAGTTATTTTTCGTCTTTAAATTACTGGGTTTGGGCTTTTTTGTGATTTTGGGCTTAATTTTTTATATATCTCGGATTTTAAATCTGAGGTTAGGGGCTTTTTTCTCTTTTTTGTTCGTTTCAACGCGCTGGATGACTTTGTAAATCCATATTGGTTGTATTGACCTGGATGTGAACAGTTGACAAATTGATGACGCTGCAGGAAAGAGCACCGTCTGTGTGGGGGTATTTCCCCTTATTTTATTCGACAAGCAGGGAAGCATCGCACGGCTTATTTTCCTGGTTACTGATGCCTGTCGCAGTAACGCCGCAGTATTCGGACCAAGGAATAACCGCCATGGTCCGTCTGCTATTACACAACATCCATACTATGAGGCATACGTAAATGGCTGAACCCATAATGAAATCAAGGATGCTGAGGCTTGGTCTGGGACTGCTGGCGCTCTCGGTTGCGGCGGGCGCGCAGTCTAAAACGTTAGTGTATTGTTCGGAAGGTTCCCCGGAAGGTTTCAATCCTCAGTTGTACACGTCGGGCACGACGTTTGATGCCAGTTCGGTTCCCATCTATAACCGTCTGATTGAATTTAAAAATGGGACAACGGAGATCGAACCCGGCTTGGCTGAGAAGTGGGATATCAGCGAGGATGGCAAAACTTACACCTTCCATCTGCGCACTGACGTGAAGTGGCAAAGCAGTAAAGATTTCAAGCCGACGCGCGGTCTTAATGCTGACGATGTGCTGTTCTCGTTCCAGCGTCAGCTGGATGTGAATCACCCGTATCATAAAGTGTCAGGCGGCAGCTATGAATACTTTGAAGGTATGGGGATGCGGGAACTGATTGAGAACGTGGAAAAAGTGGACGACCACACCGTGCGCTTCCACCTGACCCACGCCGAGTCGCCATTTGCCGCCGATCTGGCGATGGATTTCGCCTCCATTTTATCCGCTGAATATGCTGATGCGATGATGAAGGCCGGAACGCCTGAGAAAGTCGATCTAAACCCGCTTGGTACCGGTCCGTTCCAACTGCAGCAATATCAAAAAGACTCACGCATTCTATATAAGGCGTTCGACGGTTTTTGGGGACAGAAACCGGGCATAGACCGCCTGGTCTTCTCCATAACGCCGGACGCCTCGGTCCGTTACGCCAAGCTGCAGAAAAACGAATGCCAGATCATGCCCTATCCCAATCCGGCAGATCTGGCCAGTCTGAGAAAGGATAAGAGACTGATCTTGCTAGAAAAACCCGGGTTGAACGTTGGCTATCTCTCGTATAACGTGGAAAAAAAGCCGCTGGATAACCTCAAAGTGCGGCAGGCGCTGAACTATGCCGTCAATAAACAGTCCATCATCGATGCCATCTATCAGGGCGCCGGTCAGACGGCCAAAAACCTGATACCGCCCACCATGTGGGGTTACAACGATGCGGTGCAGGATTACACCTACGATCCGCAAAAGGCGAAAGCGCTGTTGCAGGAAGCTGGGCTAAGTGATGGTTTTACTATTGACCTGTGGGCCATGCCGGTCCAGAGGCCGTATAACCCGAATGCGCGCCGTATGGCGGAGATGATTCAGTCTGACTGGGCCAAAATCGGCGTGAACGCCAAGATTGTGACCTACGAATGGGGAGAATATTTGAAACGTTCCAAAGACGGTGAGCATCAGACTGTCCTGTTTGGCTGGACCGGCGACAATGGGGACCCGGATAACTTCTTCGCGACGCTGTTTAGCTGCGACGCCGCCCGCAAAGGCTCCAACTATTCCCGATGGTGTTACAAGCCATTCGAGGATGTCATTCAGCCGGCTCGAGCCATCTCCGATCAGGCTAAGCGCATTGAGCTGTATAAACAAGCACAGGTCATCATGCACGATCAGGCCCCAGCGCTGATCATCGCTCACTCGACGGTATACGAACCCATTCGCAGCAACGTGAAGGGCTATGTCATCGAGCCGCGCGGCCTACATAACTTCAACCATGTGTCCCTGGATTAATCACTGACCACGATGCGGATGTCGCTGCGTGCTTACGGGGGCGCAGCGACGATGAATGCTGCAGGCGGCGGCCCTTGACCGATCCGCCGGCGGGTCGGTCATCTACGAAGAGTGCGAATATGTTTCAGTTCATACTCCGGCGTTTGGGGCTGGTTATCCCAACGTTTATTGGTATCACACTACTGACCTTTGCCTTTGTGCATCTGATCCCCGGCGACCCTGTCATGATCATGGCCGGAGAGCGGGGGATCACTCCCGAACGTCACGCCCAGCTAATGGCTGAAATGGGGCTGGATAAGCCCATGTGGCAACAGTATGTCCACTATATCGACGGCGTTCTGCACGGCGATTTAGGCACATCGCTCAAAAGCCGGACTTCAGTTTGGGACGAGTTCGTTCCGCGCTTCAAGGCCACGTTTGAACTTGGCGTGTGCGCCATGCTTTTCGCCATCGCGGTCGGTATTCCGGTGGGCGTCCTGGCGGCAGTCAAGCGTGACTCACTCTTCGATCATGCGGCAGTCAGCGTAGCGTTGACCGGCTATTCCATGCCGATCTTCTGGTGGGGAATGATGCTCATCATGCTGGTTTCCGTTCATCTCAATCTGGCGCCGGTCTCCGGCCGGGTGGGCGATACCTTATTTCTGGATGAGTCTTTGCCGCTGACCGGCTTCATGCTCATCGACACTTTTATATGGGGAGCGGAGGGCGACTTCACCGATGCGGTGATGCATATGATCCTGCCTGCCATCGTGCTCGGGACGATTCCACTGGCGGTGATTGTGCGCATGACCCGTTCTTCCATGCTGGAAGTACTGGGCGAGGATTATATCCGCACGGCACGCGCCAAGGGGTTGAGCCGTCTGCGGGTCGTCGTGGTGCATGCCCTGCGAAACGCGATGTTGCCGGTGGTCACGGTGATCGGGCTACAGGTCGGCACGTTGCTGGCGGGCGCCATTCTGACGGAGACCATTTTTTCCTGGCCGGGGCTGGGACGCTGGCTGATGGATGCTTTGCAACGCCGGGATTATCCGGTCGTGCAGGGCGGCGTCCTGCTGGTGGCGTCGCTGATCATTCTGGTCAATGTGCTGGTGGACCTGCTGTACGGCGTGGTGAATCCGCGCATCCGGCATGGCAAATAGGAGGCCACGATGACGCAACTGACTCAATCCGCAGTGAATACGGCACCGCCGCCGCTGACGCCGTTGCAGGCGTTCTGGCACGACTTTCGTCGTAATAAAGGCGCGGTGGTGGGGCTGGCCTACATCGTGATCATGCTGTTGATCGCGCTCGGGGCGGGGATATTGGCGCCGCACTCGCCGTCCGAACAGTTCCGTGAAGCGTTGCTTGCGCCGCCGGTCTGGCAGGACGGCGGCAGCTGGACATTTCTTCTCGGCACGGACGATGTGGGGCGCGATATGTTGTCCCGCCTGATGTACGGCGCGCGCCTGTCGCTGCTGGTCGGGTGTATGGTCGTGACGATCTCCTTGCTGTTCGGAACCGTATTGGGTCTGATCTCCGGCTACTTCGGCGGTCTGGTGGATGCCGCCATCATGCGGCTGGTAGACATCATGCTGGCCTTGCCGAGCCTGCTCTTGGCGCTGGTGTTGGTCGCAATTTTCGGCCCGTCGATCGTGAATGCGGCCATTGCGCTGGTATTTGTCTCGCTGCCGCACTACGTGCGCCTGACGCGCGCCGCGGTGCTGGTGGAAGTCCACCGCGACTACGTTACCGCCTCTCGCGTCGCGGGCGCGGGCGCGATGCGGCAGATGTTCATTAATATCTTTCCCAACTGTCTGGCCCCGTTGATTGTTCAGGCGTCCATGGGGTTTTCCAACGCGATTCTGGATATGGCGGCGCTGGGGTTCCTGGGCATGGGCGCGCAACCGCCCGCGCCGGAATGGGGAACCATGCTATCGGACGTGCTGCAATATGCGCAAAGCGCCTGGTGGGTCGTGACCTTTCCGGGGCTGCTGATTTTGCTGACGGTGCTGGCATTCAATGTGGTGGGGGACGGCTTGCGCGATGCGCTCGACCCCAAACTCAAGCAGTCGTAGAGGAAGAGCGATGGCGTTACTTAACGTAGAACACCTGTCCGTGAGTTTCGGCGAGGGCGCGGAGCCGTTCAAGGCGGTCGACCGTGTCAGCTATCAGGTAGAACGCGGTCAGGTCGTGGGGATTGTCGGAGAGTCCGGCTCTGGCAAATCGGTTAGCTCGTTGGCCATTATGGGATTGATTGATTATCCCGGTCAGGTCGCTGCCGGCAGTCTGACGTTCGACGGCCGTGATTTAATCGCCATGCCGGAGAAGGCGCGCCGTCAGCTGGTGGGCGCGGAAGTCGCGATGATTTTTCAGGACCCGATGACCAGCCTCAACCCCTGCTACACCGTCGGATTCCAGATCATGGAGGCCATTAAGGTGCATCAGGGCGGTAATCGCCGAACCCGACGCCAGCGAGCCATCGACCTGCTGACGATGGTCGGGATACCGGATCCGGCCTCGCGGCTGGATATTTATCCTCATCAGCTGTCGGGGGGCATGAGCCAGCGTGTCATGATTGCGATGGCGATTGCCTGCCGCCCGCAACTGCTGATCGCCGATGAGCCTACGACCGCGCTGGATGTCACGATTCAGGCGCAGATTATCGAGCTGCTGCTGACGCTACAGCGGCAGGAAAATATGGCGCTGATACTGATTACCCACGATCTGGCGCTGGTCGCCGAAGCCGCGCATCAGATCATCGTGATGTATGCCGGGCAGGTCGTGGAGTCGGGGCTTGCCGGTGAGATTTTCAAAGCGCCGCGTCATCCCTACACGCAGGCGCTGCTGCGAGCTTTGCCGGAGTTTGCAACGGATAAATCCCGGCTGGCCTCGCTGGCGGGCGTTGTCCCCGGCAAATACGACCGGCCTTCGGGCTGCCTGCTGAACCCGCGCTGTCCGTATGTTACGGACCTCTGCCGCCAGCGAGAGCCAGAACTGCAGCCCTGGGGCGACCGCCGGGTAAAATGCCATACGCCGCTGGATGATTCGGGGAGGCCCAGTTTATGAGTGATGACCTAGACGTGTGTCAGGACGTGCTGCTGGAAGCGCGTGCGTTGAAAAAATACTACCCGGTGAAGTCTGGAATATTTCAGCCAGAGCGGGTGGTGAAAGCGCTGGATGGCGTATCGTTTACGCTGGAAAAAGGCAAAACGTTGGCCGTAGTCGGCGAATCCGGCTGCGGTAAATCGACGTTGGGCCGCTTGTTGACGCTGATTGAAACGCCGTCCCACGGCGAGCTCTATTATCAGGGACAAGATTTGCTGAAGTCGGACCCTGCGGCCGAAAAATTGCGGCGGCAGAAAATTCAGATCGTGTTTCAGAATCCTTACGCGTCGCTGAATCCCCGCAAGAAAATTGGTCAGATTCTGGAAGAGCCACTGATTATCAACACGGCGCTGAGTCGAGCCGAACGGCGGGAGAAGGCGCTGGCGATGATGGCGAAGGTCGGCTTAAGAACGGAATTTTATGACCGTTATCCGCATATGTTTTCCGGCGGGCAGCGTCAGCGTATTGCCATTGCGCGCGGGTTGATGTTGGACCCGGACGTGCTGATCGCGGACGAACCGGTTTCAGCGCTGGATGTATCCGTCAGGGCGCAGGTCCTGAATTTGATGATGGACTTACAGCAGGATCTGGGCCTGTCTTACGTGTTCATTTCCCACGATTTATCGGTGGTCGAGCATATTGCCGATGAGGTCATGGTGATGTATCTGGGCCGTTGCGTCGAACAGGGCCGCAAGGAGGATATTTTTGACCATCCCCGCCATCCTTACACTCAGGCGCTGCTCTCCGCGACGCCGCGCCTGAATCCTGATTTGCGACGCGAGCGCATCAAGCTAAGCGGGGAACTGCCCAGCCCGCTCAATCCGCCGCCGGGATGCGCGTTCAACACCCGCTGCCGACAACGGTTCGACGCCTGTGTGGCACGGCAGCCTCAGCTTATCGCTTACGGTGAACGGAGGGTGGCCTGCTTTGCCGTGGATGAAGAAGAGACACTGTCCCAGCCTGTATCGCGGTAAGAACCGTTCAGAAAGCCCGTCAGACGATAATGCAGGCGTCTGGCGGGCTTTCTGTTTCTGTACTGCAACGCCACCGGCAATAGCAGGCGCGCCTGCTCCAATTCAAACGGACTCATTGGCTTTATAGTAAAAGAGAGGGCGAGCCGAGGAAGTATGCTGCTTTTACGGTCGCAAAAGGGAAAGGAAATGAGCACTTTGTGGCGCCGTAAATCCTATTTACCACCACAACAACGCCCTAATCCTGATAATTAAATATCACGTTCTTTTATTATAAAAATTTTAATTATAAACACCTTAAAAGAGTGAGGATGTTTTTTTCTGCGCTGATTTTTGCGGAAAAGAGGACAGATAAGAAATGATCATCGTATTAATCATTTGATTTTTACGGCGGTATTTAACCTATTCTGTAACAATGGATGAGGATATTTTTGATTAAGTGTTCGCTTAATAATGATATATTAGCTGGCATTCATGTGGAGATTTGGGAGTCTTATGAGAAGCTATGACGATCTGAAGCATTTCAAAGAAAAGACCCGGTCGGAAGACATTAATTTCAAGGAAATGCCGGGCCAATCTTTGCATGATGAAGGTTCTCGCTGGGCCATTGTGAGGCAGGTCATTCATGAAGATAAAGGCAGTGCCGAATCTTCATTCGGCGTTGGCATGCAGCCCTCTCTGAGGCCGGTCGCGAAACATGAATTCGCAGCTCCGGCTTCCGCCGTCAAGCCTGTCAGGTTGGACGATTCCCATACCCGTCCGCACAACGACGACCCCGCAGAACAGCGATTGCTCCTGAATGCTGTCGCCGCCGCGTCGCAGCCTATCGACCCTGCGACGTCATCACGGCAGCCTGAGCTTGCCTCCTCTTCCCCTGTGTCCCGCCCGGAAGCGACCGCCGTCGTCAGCACGGCACCGCTGGATCCCGAGCGTTATAAGCAGATGTTCAGCACGCGTGGTCGGCAAACTGCGCAGGCGCCGAACAAAGAAGAACTGTTAAAACCGCTACTGGAGAGAATTGCCTCATGCCGTTAGTTTGTGTTTGTTCTCCGAAAGGCGGAGTCGGAAAAACCACGATGGTGGCCAATCTGGCCTATGCCCTGGCGCGCGGCGGCAGTAAAGTGCTGGCGATCGATTTTGACGTTCAGAACGCGCTACGCCTGCATTTCGGCATTCCGTTATCCGATGAACGGGGCTACGTGGCAGCCGCGGTCGACTCCCCGGACTGGAGCCAGTCCATCCTGACGGCTGGCGGTAATATTTTCGTGCTGCCCTACGGCGGCGTGACGGAAGCGCAGCGTGAGGATTTCGATCGGCACCTGGCGGATCCCACGTTTTTGGCGCGCGGACTCAGCGCCATGCTGAACTACCCGGGCCTGGTGATCCTGGCCGATTTTCCCCCTGGTCCCAGCCCCGCCCTGAAGGCGATGACCGAGCTGGCCGACCTGCATCTGGTCGTCATGCAGGCCGATACCGCCTCGCTGTCTCTCCTGTCGCCCGTAGAAGAAAACCGGCTCATCGGCGGACCGTTGAACCACAAACAGGGATACTACTGGCTGCTTAATCAGACGGATACCCGACGCGCGATCAGCTGGGATGTAGCGGCGTACATGCAGGAAAACAAAGGCGACAGGTTGATTGGCTGCGTACACCGTGACGAAAGCGTCGTCGAAGCTAACGCCTCACAGCGCTCTATCTTCGATTTTAGTCCGGCTTCAGCGGCGGCGTTTGATATTGAATTAATCAGCAAGCGTATTGCGGCGCTGGTAGATATCAAAGTGGGTAATGGCGAAGTCCATAAGACAGTCGTGCCTGCCTCCTATTAATAGGAAAGGCGCAGATAATGATTCTGCGTCATTATCTTTAGGATATTTACTCTTTTCTGCATTCGTCCGCTCATTACTGAACATCAGGGTGATTTATGAAGAAGGCGCTTTTTTATCTGTTATTACTGGTATTATTTCCGGTAGCGTTAGTGATTATCATCACCCCGATGGACAGCCAGAAACAATACATTTTTGGCTTAATGAGTATTGGCATACTGTTTTTATTGGGCCGCAGTGAAAGCCAAAAGGTGACTGTGGTCATGGTTATTCTTACGTTATTAATGTCAACGCGCTATATATACTGGCGCGCGACGGAAACACTGCATTTTAATTCCGAGATCGAGACGATTTTGGGAATTGGCTTATTTATTGCCGAGGTCTATGTCTGGGTTATTTTGTTGTTGAGTTTCATGCAGACCATCTGGCCGTTGAAGCGCGGCATTGAAGCGCTGCCGGAGGATGCCAACCTGTGGCCGACGGTGGACGTCTACGTCCCGACCTACAACGAAAGTCTGGACGTGGTGCGGGATACGGTGCTGGCGGCGCAGTGTATGGACTACCCGCAGGACAGATTCAAGGTCTACCTTCTGGATGACGGCAAGCGCAGCGAGTTCGCGGTCTTTGCCGCTCAGGCCGGCGTGGGTTACATCACCCGTGACGACAACTCGCACGCCAAGGCGGGCAACCTGAACCATGCCATGCAGCTCACCAACGGCGAACTGATTTGCGTCTTTGACTGCGATCACGTCGCTAAACGTATTTTCCTGCAGGCGACGGTAGGCGCGTTCCTAAAAGACGACAAGCTGGCGCTAATGCAGACGCCGCACTATTTCTACTCCCCCGATCCGTTCGAACGCAACCTCAAGGCGGCCAGACAAATGCCGAGCGAGGGCGAGCTGTTCTACGGGCCGATCCAGCAGGGCAATGACTACTGGAACGCCACCTTCTTCTGCGGCAGCTGCGCGGTGATTCGCCGAACGGCGCTGGAAGAAGTGGGCGGATTCGCCGTGGAAACGGTGACGGAAGATGCGCATACGGCGCTGAAAATGCAGCGTCGTGGCTGGAAATCCGCTTTTCTGGCGATCCCGCTGGCGGCAGGGCTGGCGACCGAACGATTGGTGCTGCATGTCATTCAGCGTACCCGCTGGGCGAGAGGAATGACGCAGATTTTCCGGGTCGACAATCCGCTGCTGGGCAGAGGGCTGACCTGGCAGCAGCGTCTGTGTTATCTCAGCGCCATGCTGCACTTCCAGTTCGGCCTGCCGCGCGTCATCTTCCTGACCGCGCCTCTTGCTTATCTATTGTTCAACCTCAATATCATTCATTCGTCGGCGAACCTGATTTTTGCCTACGTGTTGCCGCATTTGGTGATGTCGGTATACCTCAATGCGAGGATGAACGGACGTTTCCGCTACAGCTTCTGGGGCGAGATTTATGAAACGGTGATGGCGTTCCACCTGATCATCCCGACGCTGCTTACGCTTATCTCCCCGCGTCACGGCAAATTCAACGTGACGGATAAAGGCGGCCTGCTGGACGTGGGCTTCTTTGACTTCCGCATCGTGCGGCCGCATATCGCGACCGCCGTCCTGCTGTTCGTGGGTATCGTCGCCGGCATCGTCCGGGCGGCGGGGCATGACTATTACAACGTCGATCCA
This sequence comes from Lonsdalea populi, assembly GCF_015999465.1. Taxonomy (NCBI): domain Bacteria; kingdom Pseudomonadati; phylum Pseudomonadota; class Gammaproteobacteria; order Enterobacterales; family Pectobacteriaceae; genus Lonsdalea; species Lonsdalea populi. Next base: position 3,709,945 of record NZ_CP065534.1, on the reverse strand, counting down.
TACGTAATCGCCCTGAACGTGGCCTGGGCCTGCATCGGCCTGCTGATTCTGATGGCGGCTATTGCGGTGGCGCGAGAAACGAAGCAGACGCGCCAGACTATCCGTATCGACGTCGAACTGCCGGCCGTTATTCATTACGCCAGCGGTATTGCCTCACGCACGGTGACCGTCGACCTGTCGATGGGCGGCGCACAAATCAAAGCACCGGATCAGCGTCACAAAACCGATTCCATTGAGTGTCTTGAGCTGTTGTCGCGCGCGGGGGAAATCGCGCTGCCGGTGAAGTCCGTGAGTTTTGATGACGGCACCATTCGCCTGCGATTTGATGAAATCCCGCTGGCGCAGCGCCGTGGTCTGGTGCGCGTGGTCCTTTCGCGCGCGGATGCCTGGATCGACCCGCCCTGGCCGCGGGACAACCCGCTGCGCTCCCTGGTGACGGTGCTCCGGACCGTGTGTGAATTCTTCTGGTTGACCTGGAAGGGAAGAAAGAAAAAGGGTCGGACGCTCCCGGCAGCAGCCGCGACGGCGGAAGAAACGCTGCAAGAGGATAAAACGGCATGACATACGGAGTTTCCAGAACGCGTCGGCGTTTTGCTGCGTTTTTACTGCTGTGCTTCGTCGGCGGCGTGGCCGCCGACGAAGCGGCCCGTCCGCTTTCTCCCGTGGACGTCCCGCTGCCCCCGTGGCTGCCCAACGTTTCTCCGTCGCCCGTGTCCTCACCCGCGCCGCCGCCGGAGCTAACGGTTCCGCCCGCGCCGGACGCGCCCCCGGATATTGCTTCAAACGCGCCCCCGGACATTGACAACGAACCGTTCAGCAGCACGATTTCCGTGGCGCAGATGGGGCAGACGCAAGGCGTCGCCCTGAGCGGCGGTCAGCTACAGGCCGGACTGCGATTTACGCTCCCCGCCGATCAGGTGGTGACGTCCGCGCATCTGGCGCTCAAGTTCGCCGTTTCTACGGCGCTGGCCGAGCGCAATACCGCGCTACAGCTGATGCTGAACGGACAGCCGCTGGGCAACGTCCCCCTGACCACGGGCGGACAGGAGACCGGGACCTATCAGATAGAGATCCCGGCCGCGCTGGTGGTGTCCGACAACAACCTCAGTTTCCGCATCATCAATTCAGATCGTCTGCTGTGCGGGCGCGATAATGCCCATCAATACAGCGTCACCATTCTGCCGAGCACCACGCTGCAGTTGGAAGGTCAGCAGTTAAATGTCGGGGCGGACATCGGCAACTTCCCGCGGCCGTTTATCGACGCCATGCAGATGGCGACGGCCTCCGTGCCGATGATCTTCCCCGCTGAGCCGACGGCCGATCAGGTGAGCGCGGCGGCGCTGGTGGCGTCCTGGATGGGAGTTAAGACCAACGGGCGGGACATCGCGTTCCCCGTGGCGCGAGACCGCGTGCCGGAACAGAACGGTATTTTGTTTGGCTATCCGGGCCAGAAGATTGGCCGCGTCACGCTGCCGCAGGTCGATGCGCCGACGTTGCAGCTGATGGATAATCCCGATAATCCGATCTATAAACTGCTGCTGGTGGTGGGGAAGGACGAGGATCAGCTGCGACAGGCCGCCTATTACCTCGTCAGCCAGCCGTTGATCGCGAAACAGTCGGCCATCACCGTCACCCCGCAGACCCTTCCGCGTCATCAGAGCTACGATGCGCCGCGCTGGATCAGTACCGATCGGCGTGTCCGCTTCAGCGAACTGCTGGAGCAAGAGCAGAGCATGACGTCACTGGGCATCTGGCACTCCGCACAGAATCTCAAGTTCCGGGCGGCACCCGATCTCTTTCTGTGGGACGGCGAAACGATCCCCGTACACATCAGCTACCGTTTCCCGGCGGAAAGCTGGATTGACGAACATCGCTCTGACCTGAACGTCACGCTTAACGGTACGTTTATCAGCAACTTACCGATGGTGAAAGCGGGTCTGCTGGAACGGCTTTGGCGTCGGCTGGGAGGCGACAATCGTCAGGAGTCCTACACGCTGAAGCTGGATCCGTATCTGATCTACGGTTTTAACCAGCTGCAGCTCTACTTCAACATCCGGCCCAAAGCAGATGCGCCGTGCAGCGTACTGCTGAACAATAATATTAAAAGCCGCATTGAGAACGACTCGTGGATAGATCTGACCCACACGCGTCACTTCACGATGCTGCCCAACCTGTCGTATTTCATCGGCGCGTCGTTCCCCTTCTCCCGGCTGGCTGACTACGCTCAGACGGTGATGCTGCTGCCGGAACGCCCCACCGATCAGGAGATCAGCACGCTGCTCGGTATGGCGGGCCGATCCGGCGACGCCACCGGCGTCAGTATCAACCGTAACCAGGTCGTATTCGGCGTGCCGAAAGACGGCGTAGCGCTGCATCGGTTGCAAAACAGCGATGTGCTGGCGGTCACGACGCTATCGCGCGCCGGATTTAACGCGGCGCTGCTGGCAGAGTCCCCTTACCAGACGGACGGTCATGCGCTGGGCGTTAAAATGCCGAGCGTGCTGGAAAAATGGATCAGTTGGTTGACCGGCGACTGGTCCCGTCATCCGATAGACGCCGACCGTTACTTCTCCTCGAATGAGTTCTGGCGCGGTTTTGTCAGCTACCGATCCCCGTGGAACCCTAAACGCGTGGCGGTGGTTGCGTTGGCGACGAATGACCAGCAGTTGCAGCGGTTGCACGGCGACCTGATGTCGACGCGCATCACCGCGGCGATCCGGGGCGATACCGCCATCATTACCGATGAGAACGGCATCCGCAGTTTCCGGGTCGGCCCGCAGTTCCCCAGCGGGCAGATGCCCTGGTACATGATGATTATCTGGTACGCCAACCAGCACGCCGTCATTCTGGCGTTTGTCGCTTTAATCGTGGCTTCGTTAGGCGGAGCGGGTTTGTATCGCGTGCTGAAACGTCGCGCCTATCGCCGCCTGCATCCGCAGGACGCGCGTGATCCAGGCCGGAAATAATTGAGCGAACTATGAAAAAGAACACACTGACAGCCAGAATGCTTCGGTCATTGTGCCTGGTCGGGGCGGCGGCACTGTCCGCGCCGACGCTGGCGGCGGACGACAACCCGGCGTTTCAGGCGTTGTTCGACCAGGCGGAATATTGGCATCAACGCGCCCACGACGATCTGGCCAAAGGGGCGTTGCAGAAGGTGCTGGCCGTCGACGCCGAGAACGCCCGCGCGATTTACCTGATGGCGCTCTACTCTCAACAGCGCGGCGACAACGCCGAGGCAACGAAGTGGCGCACGCGTCTGGCGAGTATTTCGCCGCAGGACCCTCGGTTGCAGGCGCTGGACAACGCCCGACGTTGGCGGAATATTCCACCCGCTCAGCTGGCGCTGGCTCGTCAGCAGGCCCGCAGCGGCAACATCGCCGCTTCGCTGCAAACCTGGCGCAGCCTGTTCGACGGCGGGCAACCGCCGGCCAATGTCGCGGTCGAATACTATCTCACGATGGCGGGCGACCGCACCCTGTGGCCGCAGGCGGTGGACGGCCTGCGCCAGTTCGCTGCGGCGCATCCGCAGGATAATCAGGCCCGGCTGGCGCTGGCCAAAGCGCTGACCTATCAGGAATCCAGCCGGCGGGAAGGGCTGGGGTTGCTGGACGGCATGGCCTCCGGGAGCCCCGACGCGGACAGCGCCATGCGGCAGGCGTTGCTGTGGATGAGTCCCCAGCCTGACGACGCGCCGCTGTACGACAACTATCAGCAGCGCCATCCTCAGGATACGGCGGTCATGACGCATTACCGCACCCACGTGGGCGGCACGGCCAAAGGCCGGGGCTTCGCCGAACTGAACGGCGGCGACGTCGACAGCGCGCAAAGCGCGTTTGAACAGGTGCTCAAGGCCTCGCCGCAGGATGCGGATGCGCTGGCCGGTCTGGGCTATGTCGCTCAGCGCCGCGGCGACTACGCCAGCGCCGCCAACTATCTGGAGCAGGCGGCGAAGCAGGGCGGTGAAAACAGCGTCGAGCGCCGGCAGCAGGCGGAGGACGCGCGTTTCTACGCGCAGCTGAGTGTGGCGCAGCAGGCGATGAAAGCGGGCGATGCGACGCAGGCGCTGGCGCTCAGCGAACCCTTGATGCAGGCCAGCGGAGAACGCGGCATAGCCGTGCGTCTCTTTCGGGCCGATGTGCAACGGCGCAGCAGTCAGCTGACGCAGGCGGAGCAGAGCTATCGCGATGTGCTGACGCTGGATGCGAACAACAGCGCGGCGAAAGAAGGGCTCTACTATGTGCTGCGCCAGCAGAATCGCAGTACGGAAGCCGACGTTCTGCTGGCTGAGCTGCCGGATAGCGTGCGCCAACGTCTGGCGTCTCGCGTAGCCGTGGTGGAAGGCAGCGCGTCGGCGCGCCGCGCCGCGGAGCGCGAGCTGGCGGCGGGCGATTCTGCGCAGGCTATCGCGCTATTGCAGCAGGCGATACAGCGTTGGCCGGCCGACGGCTGGGTGAGATACGACCTGGCGCGCGCCTACAAACAGCAAGGGAACATGACGGCGGCCGCCGATGTGATGCAGCCGCTGTATCGTCCCGGCGCCAGCCCCGAGCAACTGTTCGCTGGCGCGCTCTTCGCCAGCCAAAACGGCGCTTGGCAGCAGACCGGAACGCTGCTGGCTCGCGTACCGGAAGGCCGGCAGACGCCCAACATGCGTGCGCTGGCCCGGCGGGCTGATTTCAACCTGCAGATGGCGACGGCGCGCGATTATCTTAAAACCGGCTCCAACATGGCGGCGGCCAACACCCTGAGGGCGCTGGCGGTGAATCCGCCCGACAACCCGCAGGATGCCGGGCAGCTGGCGCAGGCGCTGGCGGCGGCAGGCGATACCGCCGCGGCGGTCGGCGTGGTGCGCGACAACCTGCAACGCGGGGTTCAGGGCAACGCCGGCGACTACGCGGCGCAGGTGGCCGTATTGAATCAGGCCGGTCTGGGCCAGGAAGCGCAAGCGTGGCTGAGCAATCCCGATATTCTGTCCCGCAGCACGCCGGAGCAGTTGGCTGCCGTGCGTAACGGCGGCGTGATCCAGGAGGCGGATCGCCTGCGCGAGGCCCGGCAGTATGCGGCCGCTTACGATAAGCTGATCGGCGCGTTGCAGCACGATCCGCAGAATACCGATTTGATGCTGGCGATGGCGCGACTCTATCAGTCCGGCAAAATGAATCAGGAAGCAGCGACGGTCTACGACTACCTGATGACGCGCGATACCCCCACGCAGGATGCGCGCGTCGGCGCTATCGACGTGGCATTGGCGCAGAACGACGTCTCGAAGGCCAGCACGCTGGCCGCCGGTCTGAACGACAAACAGACGCCGGAGCGCCTGCTGTTGCTGGCGCGGGTGGCCGAAGCGGACGGGAACAATGCGCAGGCGATGGCGTATCTACGCACCGCGCGCGGCAAAATGATCGGGCTGGAAGGCGCCGCGTCCGGCCGTCTGCCGGTGATTGGCGGACTGGCGCTGGCGGATAACCCGTTCATCAACCGGACGACGGAAAGTACGCGTCGTTCGCCCTCGGCCTACGGGGGCGTGATGCCGTGGCAACAGCGCGACGAGAACGCCGATTATCGCGCGGCGGGCGGACAACGCCTCGACGGAGCGCAGGGGGGCACGACGGCCTCTGCGCAGAACGGCACTTTCCGCCAGATTAACCAGATGATGGATGCGCTGGAGAGCGATACCGGCACCTGGGTTCAGGCCGGGGTGCAGGTGCGCGGCCGGGACGGCGAGTCCGGCCTCAGCAAGTTGACCGAGGCGAAAGCGCCGTTGACGTGGTCCAGTGCGCCGCTGGGCGAGGACCGCTTCAACTTGACCGTGACGCCGGTGACGCTGAGCGCGGGAAGCGCCGAAGACACCTCCAGCCGCCGCTTCGGTTTGGGGGCGCTTCAGCAGGCCGCAAAGGCGAGGGATAAATCTAACTCGGGCAGCTTCAATCTCGACAAGATCACGGCGGATTCTCCTGGGGCGCAGAATGCCACCGGCGTGGAGCTGAATCTCGCGCTGACCGGTAAACAGTACAAGGTGGACATCGGTTCGACCCCGCTGGGGCAGGATCTCAGCACGCTGGTGGGGGGCGTTCAGTGGTCGCCGAAGCTGACTGACTTCCTGACGCTGGTGCTGACCGGCGAACGCCGGGCGGTCACCGACAGCCTGCTCTCCTATGTCGGCGCGCGCGACGCCTACAGCGGCGAGAAATGGGGCCGCGTGACCAAGAACGGTGGAACGGCGCTGCTGAGCTATGACGACGGCGACGCCGGTTTCTATGGCGGCGCGGGGGCCTACAGCTATCTGGGAGAGAACGTGAAAAGCAACAAAAGCCTGGTGGCGCATGCCGGGGCTTATGTGCGTCCTTATCATGATAGCGAGCGTGAGCTGAAGACCGGCATCAGCATGTCGTGGATGGATTTCTCCCGCAACCTGAGCAACTACAGCTACGGGCAGGGCGGCTACTTTAGCCCGCAGAACTTCGTGGCGGTCTCTTTCCCCATCGACTACACCCGGAAATACGACGATCTGAGCGTGAAGATCGGCGGCGCCTTGGGCTATCAGTCCTACTCGCAGGATCGCAGCGCCTACTACCCCAATGACCCATTACTCCAGGAAGCGTTGGAAAGGGTCGCCGCCAGCGGGCTGACGCAAGAGGCCTACTACCCCGGCACCAGTAAAAACGGCATCGGCTACAACCTGCACGCGGGGGCCGACTATAAAATCAACCGCAACGTCACCATCGGCGGCCAGCTCGGTTACGATACCTTCGGTGACTATAACGAAAGCAGCGCGCAACTCTATTTCCGCTATAGGCTTGGAGGTGAATAAGCATGAGTGAATGGCAGCAAACGACCTTGCAGTATTATCGCCAGCAGCAGTGCCCGCCGGGCTGGTTTGATCTTCTGGGGATCATCATTGAAAATATGATGAACAACGTCGGCGAAAGCGAAGGTCAGGCCTTTCTTCAGCAAATGGGCGAGGCGCTTGCGAAGCGTTATCCCTTATCGGCGGCATTGACCGTGGCAGATCTGGAGCGGGAGATGAACGCGGTGCTGGCCGCGTTTGATTGGGGCTATGTCGAACTGCTGCCGGGCGAAGCGTCGCTGGAGATCTTACATCTGGCCCTGCCGGCCGGTGATGGCGCGCTGAGCAAGGCGCGCTGGCTGATGGCGATCGAGGCGGTGTTGCAGGGGCTGTATGCTCACTGGCTCAAAGAGCAGGGCGGCGGCGCCCATGTGCCGCTGGTCGGTGAAGCGGCCGACGGTGAGACGGCTCTGCGATTTCGTTATCAAAATAACTAGAGGGGAAAGCATGATAAAGCCATTGCGGCACTGGACTATGGTCTTGCTCATGGCGTTATGCAGCACGAATGCGATAGCGGCAGATCAGGGATGGGATAGTTACAAAAGCCGTTTTTTAACGGTAGACGGGCGAATTCAGGATACCGGCAATAACAACGTCAGCCACACGGAAGGGCAAGGCTTCGCCATGTTGCTGGCGGTGCATTATGATGACCGGAACACTTTTGACCGCCTGTGGTCATGGACGCAGTCCCATCTCAAAAATAAACAGAACGGCCTGTTTTACTGGCGTTATACCCCGAAAGCCGCCGACCCGGTGGCCGACAAAAATAATGCTTCCGACGGCGACGTCATGATTGCCTGGGCCTTGTTGAAGGCCGGTGAGAAGTGGCGCAACGAGCCGTATTTACAGGCGTCGGACAGCCTGCAAAAAGACATCATCGCGCACAATGTGACGCAGTACGCCGGGCATACCGTGATGCTGCCGGGCGCGAATGGCTTCAATAAAAGCACTTACCTCGTCCTCAACCCTTCTTATTTTATCTTCCCCGCCTGGGAGGATTTTTCCAAACGCAGCCGTCTGCCGGTATGGCATCAGCTGATTGAAGACGGGATGCTGCTGCTAAGCAAAACGCGGTTCGGCGATACCAACCTGCCGTCCGACTGGGTGGCGCTGAACGCCGATGGCACCACCGCGCCGGCCATGAACTGGCCATCGCGCTTCAGCTATGACGCTATCCGCATCCCTCTGTACGTTTACTGGTACGACCGTGAAAGCGCGGAGCTTAGCGCGTTCCGCCTGTACTGGCGCGGTTTCCCGCGTCTTCGAACGCCCGCCTGGGTGGATGTGTTGAATAACCATACCGCGCCGTACATGATGAACGGCGGCCTGCTGGCGGTGCGGGATTTGACGATGGGCGACAGTCATCAGGTCAATGATGCCATCAGCCCGGATGAAGACTACTATTCCGCCAGCCTGCATTTGCTGGCCGATTTGGCGCGTGTCACTGCCGACGCGCCTTGACCTCATCAGGCGCGGCTGTCGCCTGCTTCGGACTGATAAGCGCGCCCTTTTTCTGATGCCCGGCCACTGACGGAAAGACTTCCCTCGGAAAAATCCTTAAACCTTTTAACCGACTTCCCTTTGCATCCTATAAACTTGGCGCTCGAGATATACTGTACGGCTGTTTTTCCCCGTGCATCGGGGTTTTGGGAGAATAGGTTTGCACGTTCGTCGTTCACTAACTATCAAACAGATGACGGTGATTTCGGCAGTGTCGGTCACCGCCGTCTGCCTGTTTATCGTGATCCAGCTGTTCCATTTCGTGCATCAGCGACGGGATGATTACGTGCGCCAGCTGGAACATATTGCTTATTCCGTGCGAACTCCCCTGACCAATGCCGTCTTGCAGGGTGATGTGGTTGAGGCCGACGGTCTGCTCAACAACTTATTACCGGTCGGCTTCCTGAGCCGGGCTTATCTGGTCCTGCCCGGCGAACTGCACACGCTGCATGCCAATTTCCCGTCCGAGCGGCCTTTACCACGCTGGGTTGCACGGACGTTTAGCCTGCCGATAGAGGTCTCGATTCCGTTATATTCCCTGCCGCAGGTGCCGGGTTCCACGCCGCTGGCGCATCTGGTGCTGCAAGCTGACTCCTACCGGATGTTCCAGTTCATCGTCAGCACGTTTTCGACCCTGCTGGTGACCTATCTGTTGCTGGCGCTGATCCTCTCGGTGGGCATCACCTGGTGCGTGAAACACCGCGTAGTTAACCCGCTGCGATTAATCATCAAGGAATTGCAGGACGTTCCCTCAGAGTTTCTGCCTGACTGTCCGCTGACGCTGCCGGAGCGGCACAGCGATGATGAACTGGGCATGCTGGTGCGTAGCTACAACCGTAAGTTGCGGCGGTGGAAGTCGTACCGGCGCGCGGGCGACGAGGCGCCGGAGGACAAAGCGACGCTCATTCACGCCCTATCCCGCCGACGCGAGCCGTTCTGTCTGAGCGTGGTGGGGTTGGAAGTGGATGCGGCCTGTGGAAACGACGATCTGCCGCCAACGCTTGCGGCGCTCCGGTCTGTTATCGGCGAGTCCGGCTTGCTGGTGCGGCTTGATAACGACGAATATGCCGTGTTGGGCGCGGTTCCGGCGGCGCCCGATCTCGCGCTGGCGTGGGCACATCAAACGCTCGCTCGCCTGCGTGAAGGCGGATTGCACGGAGGCGTGAATGTCAGCATCGGTCTGCTGGCGGTGCTCGACGAGGCCGCGTTCATGCGGGCTAACGCCGCCGGGCAATGGCTGGCGCAGGCCCGTCTGGCGATGGAGCAGGCGCGAGGCGCAGGCCGCGATGGCGTTATCTCTGTCGTTGTCTCTCCCGCATCCTCCTTGTCGTAACGCCGCCGTGACTTCCCAGCCCGCGGGCGACAATCACTCTTATTTAAATTAATTAATAAATAACAGTGTGTTAGATCGCCCGGCGTTCTCCTCCCTGCGAATATTGTTATTGTTCTGTTTCTAAACTATTTTTTATTCATAACCCATTGATGCGATTCAGCTCCTAACTCTCGCCTTTAAGTCACAAACTTAAGTTATAAAAGATATTCCAACTGTTAATGCGATGTTACTTTTCTGCGCAACCACAGGTGGTGGCTTATATCGTTTCCCGTCCACGTGTGCACTCCTACCCAAGGACATAATGATGAAAACATCAATCTTCAAGAGTTTGTATTTTCAAGTGATTGTGGCGATTACCATCGGGGTACTACTGGGACATTTTTATCCATCCATCGGCGAACAAATGAAACCTTTTGGTGATGGTTTCGTTAAATTGATCAAGATGATCATCGCGCCTGTCATTTTCTGTACGGTCGTGACGGGCATCGCCGGCATGGAAAGTATGAAAGCGGTGGGGCGGACCGGCGCCGTCGCTCTGTTGTACTTCGAAGTGGTGAGTACTATTGCGTTGCTTATCGGGCTGGTCGTCGTCAATCTGGTGCAGCCGGGCGCGGGAATGAACGTCGATCCCACCACGCTCGATGCGTCTCTGGTCTCCAACTACGCCAGCCAGGCCGCCGAGCAGGGTATCGTCCCGTTCCTGCTGGATATCATTCCCGCCAGCGTGATCGGCGCGTTTGCCAGCGGCAATATCCTGCAGGTGCTGCTGTTCGCGGTGATGTTCGGCTTCGCGCTGCACCGCTTGGGCGCGAAAGGGAAAATCGTTTTTGATGTGATCGAAAGCTTTTCCAAAGTCATCTTCGGCATCATCAACATGATCATGCGCCTCGCGCCGTTGGGCGCGTTCGGGGCGATGGCGTTCACAATCGGCAAATACGGCGTCGGCTCGCTGGTGCAGTTGGGACAGTTGCTGGTCTGCTTCTACATCACCTGTGTGCTGTTTGTGATTCTGGTGCTGGGGTCTATCGCCCGCGCCACCGGGTTTAGCATTTTCAAGTTCATCCGGTACATCAAGGAAGAGCTGCTGATTGTACTGGGGACGTCTTCCTCCGAGTCGGTTCTGCCGCGGATGTTGGAAAAAATGGAGAAGGCGGGCTGTAAGAAGTCGGTCGTGGGGCTGGTGATCCCGACCGGATACTCCTTCAATCTTGACGGTACCTCCATCTACCTGACAATGGCGGCGGTGTTTATTGCGCAGGCCACCAACAGCCAGATGGATATCTGGCATCAGGTCACGTTGCTGGTGGTATTGTTGCTGTCCTCAAAAGGGGCGGCGGGCGTCACCGGCAGCGGATTTATCGTGCTGGCCGCCACCATCTCCGCCGTAGGCCATCTGCCGCTGGCCGGGCTGGCGCTGATTCTTGGGATCGACCGCTTTATGTCGGAAGCCCGCGCGTTGACTAACCTGGTCGGTAACGGTATCGCGACAATTTTCGTCGCTAAGTGGGTCGGTCAGTTGGATGAAAAGCAGCTGAATGAGGTGCTGGATAACAATAAACCCGCCAAGTCGGAGCCCTCTTCCTCACGTATTTCCTGACGTTTCCGCCCTTCTGTCAGTGGCCCGCAGCGAATATAAACGCTGTGGGCCATTGTTTACTGAATGAGTCCAAATTCAGCATTTTCCACTTTTTTCGGTATATTTCGCCCTGTTGAGTGACATCGGCGAAAGCACGCGGTCTAACCGGATGGTACACTGCGCCTCTGTTTTTTGTGAGGTGAGTACACAGTGTGGTGACCGCACAACCGTCACCGTCATTCATAAAATGCACGTCTTCAGAGAGTGATTAGAAAGCAGGGGTTCACATGCAGGGAACCAAAATCAGTCTTTTATTAGGTGGTGTTTTACTGGCGGCCGTCGGCCGTTTTGCACTGGCGGAAGAGCTACAGCCCGATCCCGCCTGGCAGCAGGGTAAGCTGGATAACGGTTTTAACTGGCAGCTTCTGACTACCCCTCAGCGTCCCAACGACCGCCTCGAACTTCGTCTGGTGGTGAACACGGGATCGTTGAGCGAAAACACACAGCAAACTGGATTTTCTCACGTCATTCCTCGTCTGGCGATGATGCCTAACGCGTCGTTTACGCCGGGCCAACTGGCGGCATTGTGGGCTTCTGCTCCCAACGATGAGACGCCGTCGCCGGTCGTCGTCTCCTACGACTTCACCTCCTACAATTTGAGCCTGCCGAATAACCGGCCCGAGCTGCTGAAAGACGCGCTGAGCTGGCTGGCGGAAACCGCCGGCGGGCTGTCAATCGACGATCACAGTATGGGGACGGTGCTGCAAAGGGGAGACGGCGTCGCCACGTTGCCGCCCAATCCGCAGGATCCCGCATGGCGATATCGCCTGCAAGATTCCATTCTGCTGGCGCGCAATCCAGGGCAGCCGGTTAAAACGCCGCTCACGGCCGAAGCGCTGCAGACGTTCTACAAAGCATGGTACACGCCGGATGCGATGACGCTATACGTGGTCGGTAACGTAGACCACCGCGCGATCGTCGACCAGATCCGGAAGGTCTTCGCGCCGCTGGAGGGCAAGCGCGCGACGCCCGCACCGATGCCGGTGTTGTCTCCGCTGCCCGCGGAACCGATCCGCCTTATAGGCACCACGGGAAAACCGGACTCCATCGCGCTGATATGGGATACGGTCTGGCAGCCGATTCGAGATTCAAACGCACTCGCCCGCTATTGGCAACGCGACCTGGCGCGGGAGGCGATGTTTCAGCGCGTACAGCAGGCACTGGAGAAAAGCGCGCTGAAAGAAGCCAACGTGCGCTTCGACTGTAACGTCTTGTACGGGCGCGCGCAGTGCTCTTTGCATATGGACAACCTGAACGGAGAGCAGTTGGTCGAGGGCGTTACGCTGGTGGGCAAAGCGCTCGGCGTGTTGCAGGAGAGTGGCCTGACGCAGGCGGAATTCGATGCGCTGGTGGCGCGTAAAAACGAGGAGTTGGGCAAGCTTTTTGCCACCTACGCTCGCACCGGTACGCAGATTTTGATGGAGCAGCGGCTGCGCTCGCAGCGAAGCGGCGTGGTGGATATCGCGCCGGAGCAGTATCAGCAGCTGCGTAAAAACTATCTCTCCTCGGTGACGCTGGAATCCCTTAATCGGGCGCTGCGTCTGCAACTGGCGCAACCTGCGACGCTATTGCTGCAACAGCAGCCGGGTGAACCCGAAGCCAACCTGAAAGAACTCATGGATAGGTATAACGGGATGATGACACAGGCTGAGAGCGCCGCACCCGCAGCGGATGAAACCGCGCCTGCGGCGCCATAAGCTGATTTAGCCGGGGGCAGACACTCCGGATTTATCAGCGTGTCGCCACCCTGGCGTGCCAACGCCGCTTCCGATGGGGTCAGGACGGCTTGCGCCGTTCGGTCATGCTTTGTCCGCCGACGCCCATATTGTCAGCCTCGACCTCATCAATCATCACGATGATTTTGGCCGGGTCCTTTCTCAGCGCTTTCTCCAGCACCTGCGTGATGCCTTCAATCACCTGCGCTTTTTGCTCTGCGGTAGTGTCCTCTTTGAGGATGCGAACGGTAACAACCGGCATATGTTTCTCCTGTCAGGGTTATGTGGTCGGCGGCTAAGCCGCCGACCGTCATGAAGATGCAGCCGGTGGTTCGGCCGTGTCTTCGGGGATGTTATGACGTCTGGGGTTGGCGGTGGCGATCCACGCGGCGCAAAAGAGCGTCAACTGGGCAAAAAAGTAGAAAAAGGTCATCAGGCCGATAACCGAGCCAAAGGCCGCGCCGGAGGGAGACGACGCCAGTTTGGGCAGCACAACGGTCATGATGAATTTCAATATCTCGAAACCGACGGCGGCCAGCAAGGTTCCGCGCAACAACGCCTTACGGTTGGGCTTGCGGCGCGGCAGAACGCCCAGTATCCATAGAAATAACAAATAGTTGGCAAAAATGGAAATCGAAACTGCAATCAACGTCATGGCGGGCCGCAGCCACTCAATCCCTTCCAGTCCCAGCGCTATCACAATTCTGTTCTGCGCCGTCCCGGCGACGGAGGTCAGGAACAGCGTGAACGCCAGCGCGATCAATAGCCCCAGCAGCGACAAGAAATCCCACAGATACTGAAAATAGATTTTCTCTTCATCGCGCGGATTGCGTTCCCACTTCGTGCGGAACTGAGCGCGGATGGCGTTTCGCAGGTTGCCTATCCAATTTACCCCAGAGTACAGCGCGATCAGCAAACCGGTCAGCCCTACGGTGGTACGCTGCTGTATCGCCGTATTCACCGTGTTTTTCAGCGTATTCGCGAGATTGGGATCGCTGATGCTGTTGACGATGCGGCTGATCAGCTCCGTGAGCAGATCGGGGTTGGAGGCCAGCACGAACCCGACCGTGGCGAAAGAGACCATCAGAATGGGGATCAACGACAAAAAGGAGAAGTAGGTGATGGCCGCCCCGAACTGGCTGCCCATGCGGTCATTGAACCGTTCGACGGCGCGGATAAAGTGCGCGACGTAAGGCAGGGACTGAATCCATTTGCTCCAGCGGGTCAGCCGGGCGATAGGCGTTTTCTCCGCCGAAGACGCGGCGTCTTCTTGGGAAGGGGGCTGGGCCGATGTGTTGTCAGGGGGCCGTTTTGGTGTTACGGGCATGTAAAGAAACCTCTTACGCGCAGTTATCCATCCTATTGATTATAACCGACATAATCGTAATCACAGTCTTGTGCGGGCTTCGGCCTGGAATAAACGGCGAAATGCGGGGTGATGGTGCAGGTCGGGAAGGCCGTTCAGGGCTGCGTTAATACCCTGAACGGTGAGGATCAGCTCAGTTTCAGCGTGCGGATAATATTTTCCGCTTCGGTCTGCGCCTGCTGCTGATCGTCTGCGGGTAGGGTAATTTGCAGCGTCATCAGATGGTCGCCGACGATGCCCAAAACGACGGAAGAATAGGCTTTCTGACCGCTGCTGGAGATGATGCTGTCCAACTGCTGTAGCTTGTGGCCGTCGACATCAATGGTTTTATTGGTGACGACCTGCAGATTGGCGTCGCGGGTGCGCTGCTGGTCTTCCAGACGCTGGCTCAGCACCGACAGCTCTTCGGTCGTGCTGTCGCCCAGAATGACGATGACCGCTTTTTGTCCACTTTTGTTGGCGTACACGTGCATGTTATTGGCCTGGTTGCCCAGCTTTCCGCTCTGGTCGCTCAGGTCTGCGGGCAGGGCGAACGTCAGCTTGCCGGAGAGCAAAGAGACCGTCTGGCTGCTCTGAGCCTGCGCCGCCGGATCTGCGGTGGAAGACGTCTCGTCGTTTTTGCCATCGCAGGCGGCCAGCGTGGCAACCAGCAATCCGATCCCAATAAATTTGACGACTTTCGGCATAGCGGCTCTTTCCTCAACTAGAAAACATCAATACTGCTATGCCACCCGATTCAGACAGTAAAAACAAGCCTTTTGTTGTCACAAAGCCTGTCTGTCGGCCCCTTTCGGGGCAATCTGGTGTTATGCCGCCTGCGGCGTCCGTTCGCTCAAACGTTTGAGCAGCACATTCAGCATGATGCCGTACATCGGCAGGAACAGAATCCCGCAAATCAGGATCTTGAAAGTGTAATCCACCAGCGCGATTTCAACCCAGTGCGAGGACATGAACGGGTCCGGGCTGCGATAGAACGCGATAAAAAAGAACGCCAGCGTGTCGCAGAGGTTGCCGATCACGGTGGAGACCGAGGGCGCGACCCACCAAGCGCTACGCTGCCGCAGGCGGTTAAAGACATGGACGTCCAGAATTTGTCCCAGCACATAAGCCATAAAGCTGGCGCAGGCGATGCGGGCGACCACGATATTGACCTGACTCAGCGACGCAAAACCCTGCCAGCCTCCGTCATAAAACAGCGTGGAAACCAGGTAGGAAATCGCCAGCGCCGGGATCATCACCAGCAGAATAATGCGCCGCGCCAATGGCGCGCCGAAAATCCGCACCGTCAGGTCCGTCGCCAGAAAAATAAACGGGAAGGTGAAGGCACCCCAGGTCGTGTGAAAGCCAAACACGGAAACCGGCAGCTGCACTAAATAGTTACTGGAGGTGATGATCAGAATGTGGAATAGCGTGAGCCAGCACAATGCTGTCAGCCGCTGCTGCGGCGTAAAGTCAAACATGTCGCGACCTTTTTGGTTATATGGGGTGAGGGAACCCAGTGACAACGTCTTGCGCGGCGCAGGACGTCAATAAAACGGCATCATACCCATTTCCATTTTCTTTGAACATCCTGATTTTTCGCGGCTTGCGCCCTGAAATTCGCAGCGTAAACTAGGGCCGCTATCCATCGACAACCCCTTTTGAGACTCGCCATGACCGATATTTTTGCCCACGCCGATCTAACCCTCGACACGCTAGGACTGCGCTGCCCGGAACCTGTAATGCTGGTGCGCAAGACAGTTCGCGGCATGGCTGCGGGAGAGACGCTGCTGATTCTTGCCGATGACCCCGCGACGACGCGTGATATTCCCGGCTTCTGCGTATTTATGGAGCACGAGCTGCTCGGTCAGTCGACGGATGCCTTGCCCTACCGTTATCTCCTGCGCAAAGCGGGAAAATAGCCCGCGTTTCCTCGCGCTCCATTGATGCGTTTAGCGTTCAGGCATAAATGGAACGCACGATCAGGAAATGGCCGCCAAAATAGCAGATGGCCAGAATCACCTGATGCGCCGGGAATTTAAAGCGGAAGTGATAAATCAGCCAGGACGCATGCCCGATAAAGAGCAGGGCCGCGCCGACCAGCAGCGACAGGTTGTAGTCGGTGCTCACGGCAAAGTAGGGGCCGCCCGCCACCCACACCATGACGGCGGTCATGGCGATAAAGGCGCAGACCGGCAGACGCAGCCTATCCAGCTTGGTCCACAGCATCGCAACCAGCAACGCCGACACGATGGCGAGCAGCAGCGGCAGCGGCCAGAACACATTCAGCGTCATTTGGGTGGACAGGAAGCTGATGGTGTAGAGCAAATGCGCGGCGAAGTAAGCGCCGATGGCGTACAACATTCGCTGCGCGGGCAGCAGCAGTAGGGTATCGCCGGCGATGGTCGCCAGCAGGCCCAGTACGATCAGGTAGGCCGGGACGTTCAGCATCGGCGCCTGCCAGGCCAGCGCGATCAGCAAGAGTAAGGTGAGGGGCTTGA
Organism: Lonsdalea populi; assembly: GCF_015999465.1. Taxonomy (NCBI): domain Bacteria; kingdom Pseudomonadati; phylum Pseudomonadota; class Gammaproteobacteria; order Enterobacterales; family Pectobacteriaceae; genus Lonsdalea; species Lonsdalea populi. The sequence goes on along the minus strand of NZ_CP065534.1, from coordinate 3,693,065 downwards.
ACAGCCAGCGTTGCCAGGTGGGACCACGATAGCTGGCGTCGACGTACAGCCAGCCGGAAAAAAGAACGGCAATAAATGACCAAAGCATAGAACGTCCTTAAATGTGGGAAATTCAGACGGCCAGAAAAGCGAACGCGCCGAGGCGAAACCCGGCTTCTGGGATGAATCTGCACAATGATTGCTCTTTCAGTGTAGGTGATCGACCCTAAGCGAGACAACGACAGGATGGCGGATGCGGGTGTTGGGGCATCATGCTAAGGTAGCGCCGGATAGGCGGCAGTACGATATGGTGAATCGCTTGAAAGGGAGAATGTTGTTTAATGAGTAATGAATCCGCACTCTACCGCATTCAATTTATGAACAACGGCAAGAACTATCAGCTTTATGTGCGAGAGTTGGCGCAGAGCGCGTTGTTCGGCTTTATCGAAATCGCCGACTTCGTGTTTGAAAGCCCGTCGGAGCTGCTGGTCGATCCGAGTACGGAAAAGCTGAAGACCGAATTCGCCGGCGTTGATCGCAGCTATATTCCGCTGCAGGCGGTGATTCGCATCGATTCGGTGAAGGAGCGGGAGCGCGGCAGTTCACGGATTGCCGAACTCGGCGACAATGTGACCCATTTTCCTTACCTGCCCGGTAAAAAAACCTGATCTCGGTTGTCAGGCATCCGCATCGTGCAAGCGGATGCCCTGAACCTAGCGCTTTTCCGGCTTGCTGTCCTGCGGCTGATGATGCTGCCATGCCATCAGCTCGAACACCCCGAACAAAAAGATCCGTAGTTGCGTCATTCCGCTGATGGGCGGGGCGTCTTTCGGCTGACTGGCCTTCAGCAGCAGATACTGCATGCCGTGCATCAGCACCATGAACACCATCGCCACCGTCATGAAGATATTCAACGGCCGTGGAAACGGCTGAATCAGGTTCATGATCAGAAAGCCCCACACGCCCAGCATCAGTAATCGTCCGAGATTAATCCAAATTATCATAATGTCCTCTGAGGTTGCCGGTCTGTCAGCTGCGCGCGTAAAGCCGGTAGGCGACCTGGCCCGCGACTTTTTCACGGTGCAATTGCCAGTTGGTCGGAAGGTTCAGGGTGCGGTTTTCCGCCTCTGTTTCAATATAGATCCAGGCGTCGTCCGCCAGCCAACCTTGCGTTTCCAGCAGGTTGACCGTGTTGTTCAACAATCCCTGTCGAAACGGTGGATCGAGAAAGACCACGTCAAAGGTCTCTCCTGGCCGAGACAGCCACTGCAGCGCATCAGTATGGATCACGCTGGCGTTTTCCGCCCGCAGCAGCGAGAGATTCTGGCTGAGCTGACGCGCAATGCCGCGCTCTGCCTCCAGCAGTGTGGCGTGAGCGGCATACCGCGACAGCGCTTCCAGCGCCAATGCGCCGCTGCCTGCAAAGCAGTCCAGACAACGTGCCTGCTGGATCACCGGCGCCAGCCAGTTAAACAGCGTTTCCCGCACACGATCGGTGGTGGGGCGCAGGCCGGGGCTGTGGGGAACGGGAAGTTTTCTGCCGCGCCACTGGCCGCCGATGATTCGAATTTGTCCGGGTGCGGATGTAGCATGTTGTTTTGCCATTAGCCTGCCATTCACTGAGGTTCGTTACTGGTCGCAACCGTATAGGGTTGAAAGTCGCGCTATTCTAACGGGACGGGGCCATCCAGGAAATGCAAAGATATGCGCCTATTGAAGGGCGTCGCAACTTCCGTTTCCCGGTGTTTTTCTCCTTGAATATTGAAACACTTGGTTACGCAGATTGTCTGCGCTCAGGTCCCTGCGCCGCGTGTTGCTGCGGTCGGGAAAGTGTTAAACTCTGCTCTTTATTGACTTCATAGATTATTCATCATCTGCACTGGATGGCGAGGAGCGCAATTACAAGATGGCTAAACAGAAAAAGCGCGGATTTTTTTCCTGGCTGGGATTGGGACGTCAGGAAGAAGAAAATAGTGAGCAACCGCAGACACTTCCTGAATCAGGCGAGACGGCGCACTCAGATCCGGATGCGCAGATCGTATCTACTGAAGCCTCGGCGCCCCAAGAGGCTGAACGCCAGCCGTTGAACCCGGACGATGACGCGCCGGCGCCCGTCGAGCGGGAAGAGGCCGCCGAGGCCGCGGATGAAGCCCCGTTGGGCGAGATGCCGGAAGAGTCGGAAGTCGTCGACAAGACGGTGGATGAGCCGGTTACCGCCACCGCTCAGAAAGCGGTGCCGCAGGCGGTCGAAGGATTGGATAGCTCGGCGCAAACCGCATTGCCGGAAGACGTCCTGTTGCAGGAAGAGGCGCTGGAAACAGCGCGCCAGGACATGGAAGACGCCGTGTCTCGCGCCCAACCGGAAGCGGAGCCTGAAGCCGTCGACGATGAACCGCTAGCGGTCATCGTTGCGCAGGCTGAAGTGCTGGAAGATGAGCCCGCAGAGTCCGTCGAGGAAACGGTGTTAACGCCGACGGCACCGCCTCAGGAGCAGGAGCGTCCTGCCAAAGAGGGTTTCTTTAGCCGCCTCAAGCGCAGCCTGGTCAAAACCCGGCAGAATCTGGGTTCTGGATTTGTCTCATTGTTTCGCGGTAAGAAAATTGACGACGATCTGTTTGAAGAACTCGAAGAGCAGCTGCTGATTGCGGATGTGGGGATGGATACCACCCGCAAGATCATCGCCAGTCTGACGGAACACGCCAGCCGCAAGCAGCTGAAAGACGCCGAAGCGCTGATGGCGCTGTTGAAAGAAGAGATGGCCGCCATTCTGGAAAAAGTGGATGAGCCGCTGAATATCGAAGGCAAAACGCCGTTTGTGATTCTGATGGTCGGCGTGAACGGCGTGGGAAAAACCACCACTATCGGCAAAATGGCCCGCCAATATCAGGCTCAGGGCAAGTCGGTGATGCTGGCCGCGGGGGATACCTTCCGCGCGGCGGCGGTGGAACAGCTACAGATTTGGGGTGAGCGCAACAACGTGCCGGTTGTGGCGCAGCATACCGGGGCGGACTCTGCTTCCGTTATTTTTGACGCGATTCAGGCGGCGAAAGCGCGCGGCGTAGACGTGTTGATCGCCGATACGGCGGGCCGTCTGCAGAACAAATCCCATCTGATGGAAGAGTTGAAAAAAATCGTCCGGGTGATGAAGAAACTAGACGATCAGGCGCCGCATGAAGTGATGCTGACGCTGGATGCCAGCACCGGCCAGAATGCGGTGAGTCAGGCTAAACTGTTTAACGAGGCGGTAGGGCTGAGCGGTATCGCCCTCACCAAGCTGGACGGAACGGCAAAAGGCGGCGTGATCTTCGCCATCGCCGATCAGTTCGGTATTCCTATCCGCTATATCGGGGTAGGGGAGCGCATCGAGGATTTAAGGCCATTCAAGGCTGACGATTTTATTGAGGCACTTTTTGCCCGTGAGGACTAATACGGATGATTCGTTTCGAGCAGGTCAGTAAGGCGTATCGTGGCGGTCGCCAGGCATTGCAAGGCGTTGATTTTCATGTCCGGCCTGCGGAGATGGTCTTTCTGACCGGCCACTCAGGCGCCGGGAAAAGCACCCTGTTAAAGTTGATTTGCGGGATAGAACGGCCGAGCGCGGGGCAGATCCTGTTCGGCGGTCATGACATCAGCCGTTTGAAGAAGAGCGAGATCCCCTTCCTGCGCCGTCAGGTCGGCATGATTTTTCAGGATCACCATCTGCTGATGGATCGCTCCGTTTATGAAAACGTGGCGATGCCGCTCATCATCTCCGGCGCTTCGGTGGAAGACATCCGCCGTCGCGTGTCGGCGGCGCTGGATAAGGTGGGGCTGCTGGACAAAGCGCGCAGCTACCCCATTCAGCTCTCCGGGGGGGAACAACAGCGGGTGGGCATTGCCCGTGCGGTGGTGAATAAACCCGTGGTGCTGCTGGCTGATGAACCGACCGGCAACCTCGACGACGAATTGTCCGAAGATATCCTGCGCCTGTTTGAAGAGTTTAACCGTGTCGGCGTTACGGTGCTGATGGCAACCCACGATACGGGGCTGATTGCCAGCCGCCGTTACCGGGTTTTGACGCTGTCTCAAGGTCACATGCTGGGAGATAACGTCCATGGCTAATCATCAGGTTCGCAGAAAAGAAAAACACAAACGCCCTGTCAGTAAGGCCCGTGCGCTTAAAGGCGGCTGGCAGGAACAATGGCGCTACGCCTGGGGGAACACGCTGCGGGATATGCTGCGTCAGCCGCTGGCGACGCTACTGACCATCATGGTTATCGCCATTTCCCTGACGCTGCCGAGCATCTGTTATCTGGTGTGGAAAAACGTCAGTCAGGCAGCGACGCTGTGGTATCCCACTCCGCAGCTGACAATCTATCTGGATAAATCGCTGGATGACAAAACGGCAGAGGGCGTGATCGCCAAAATTCAGACGACGGATGGGGTCGATAAGGTCAACTATCTGTCGCGCAATGAGGCGATGGGTGAATTCCGCAATTGGTCCGGCTTCGGCGGCGCATTGGATATGCTGGAAGAAAATCCGTTGCCGGCGGTGGCTATTGTGACGCCCAAAATGACGTTCCAGAGCGCCGAGACAATGACGTCCCTGCGGGACCGTATTACCACCATTGAAGGTGTCGATGAAGTACGAATGGACGACAGCTGGTATTCGCGTCTGGTGGCGATGACCGGATTAGTCGGGCAAGTCGCCTTTACGATCGGCGTGCTGATGCTCGTGGCGGTCTTCCTGGTGATCGGGAACAGCATCCGTCTGAGCATTTTCAGCCGTAGAGATACCATCAACGTCATGAAACTGATCGGCGCGACCGACGGCTTCATCCTGCGGCCATTCCTGAACGGTGGGGCGATGTTGGGACTGTGCGGCGCGGTGCTGTCCCTCATCCTATCTCAGGCGCTGGTGTGGAAGCTCTCTGCGGCTACGGCACAGGTCGCCGCCGTATTCGGCACGACATTCGCAGTGAAGGGAATGGGCTGGGATGAAGGACTGCTGTTATTGCTGGTTGCCGCGATGATCGGCTGGCTGGCTGCGTGGTTGGCCACGGTTCAACATTTACGACGCTTTACACCGGAGTAAGGGTTTTCTGATATACTCTTTCCTTGTAAAAGGGATTAAATTGTCAAGGGAAGAGTATGAGAAAATTCGCTTCTTTGAACGCTTTTCTCTCCGGATTCATTTTGCTGCACGGCCATCTTGATATGTAAACGCAGATGGATAAAATTGTGTGAACTTGTGAGACAAGTCACGCTCTAATAGTGGGCAAATTCTAGATTTAAACGTTGATGTGGGTTAGACATTGTTCGTCATGTCCGACGACATAAACAAATCATGAGAGGGTTGAATGACCAAAGATATGCAAACTTTCACCTTAGTTCCCCAGGGCAGTCTGGAAGGGTATATTCGTGCCGCCAATGCCTATCCGATGCTGACGGCGGAGGAAGAGCGGGCGCTGGCTGAACGGCTGCATTTTGAGGGAGACCTGGATGCGGCCAAGCAGCTGATCCTGTCACACCTGCGCTTTGTTGTTCACGTAGCCCGTAACTATTCCGGCTATGGCCTGCCGCAGGCGGATTTGATACAGGAAGGCAATATCGGCCTCATGAAGGCCGTGCGCCGGTTTAACCCCGACATCGGCGTCCGACTGGTCTCTTTCGCCGTGCACTGGATCAAGGCGGAAATCCACGAATATGTGCTGCGCAACTGGCGCATCGTCAAAGTTGCCACGACCAAAGCTCAGCGTAAGCTGTTCTTTAACCTGCGTAAAACCAAGCAGCGTTTGGGCTGGTTTAATCAGGACGAAGTCGAGGTGGTCGCGCGTGAACTCGGCGTGACCAGTAAAGACGTGCTCGAGATGGAATCCCGCATGGCGGCGCAGGACATGACTTTCGACCCGGCGCCGGAAGACGATGCGCAGCCGGGACACGGTATGGCCCCCATTCTGTACCTGCAGGACAAAACGTCTGACTTTGCCGATGGCATTGAGGAAGACAACTGGGAAAGCCACGCGGCCGACAAGCTGGCCCACGCGATGGAAGGTCTGGACGAGCGCAGTCAACACATCATTCGCGCCCGTTGGCTGGACGACGACAATAAGTCCACCTTGCAGGAACTGGCCGATCGCTACGGCGTTTCCGCCGAGCGCGTGCGCCAGTTGGAAAAGAACGCGATGAAAAAGCTGCGCACGGCGATAGAAGCTTAGTCGCGGCGGATGGCAGGCGCACGAAACATTACGGCCGGGCTTGTCCCGGCCGTAATATTTTCGGGGCGGAAAAAAGGAGCCTAAACGCCTCGTCCCGGTGCGGTTACCGGCTGTACTTCCAACCTCCGGATACCGGATCAAACCCGCAGGATCGCATAAACGCGTCCATTACACTTTCGCTGACCATGGCATGATCGGCCGCATCCAGCCACCACTCCTTGATGTGCGGCAGCGCCTGCAGCACCTCTTCGACGAGATATTTCCCCACCCCACGCCGGCGCGTCGCTTCTCTGACCTGCAAATCGCAGAGTTCGGCGCTGTCCTGTTTGATCTCCACGATGACCGCCGCCAGCAGGCGGTCGTTGAATCGCGCCGCGAACAATTGGTGGTCCGGCGTCAGGCTCTGCTCTAACTGAGTGAAGTTTTGATGCGGCCATAGCGGGCTTAAATCCAGCTTGTCTTGGTCGGTAAAAGAAGTTAGGCATTCCACGGTCAGTTTCATGCGATGCGCTCCGATTGATGGTGAAGACGATTGTAGTGAGTAGACGCCAGAAAGGTTATGTAATTTTTATGTACAGTTTACAGGGCAATGTTTTTCGCTTTGGTCATTTTTCGAGTTATTAATTACCTTTTTACGCATCTGTTAGCACAACCGACTAGATAAGAAGAAAAATCTGGGTATTAAGACTAAAATTTTATGCTGTTTACGCCGCGACTTACTGCGTATGCGAGTTGCTATGTAGCATAAAACTCCTGTTTAATGGCATGAAAAATAAAATCTTATTGCTGACTATTGCCAAATATTAAGCCTAACTTGTTATTACTTATAAAAAAAGCGTGAGTAGTCACGGTTGGCGCCAAACATGATCGTAATAAATGAAAATTAGAATGGGGTAAAACAGGATGAAATTAAGCAAAGGCAGCATGTTGCTGATGGGATGTATGGCAATGACGCTGGGTTACGCCGTCAACGCCGCTGATATTAAGGTGGCCGTCGTTGGGGCCATGTCCGGCCCGGTCGCGCAGTACGGCGATATGGAATTCAACGGCGCCCGTCAGGCTATTGCGGATATCAACGCTAAGGGCGGCGTCAACGGTAATAAGCTGGTCGGCGTGGAATATGATGATGCCTGCGACCCGAAACAGGCGGTCGCCGTCGCCAACAAAGTGATTAATGACGGCATCCGCTATGTCATCGGTCATTTATGCTCTTCCTCCACCCAGCCGGCGTCGGATATCTACGAAGACGAAGGCGTGATCATGATTACGCCGGCCGCCACCAACGCCAACCTGACGACCCGCGGCTATAAATTGATTCTACGCACCACCGGGCTGGACTCAGATCAGGGCCCGACCGCCGCCAAATATATTCTGGATGCCGTCAAACCGCAGCGTATCGCCGTCGTGCACGACAAACAGCAGTACGGCGAAGGACTGGCGCGCGCCGTTCAGGACAACCTGAAAAAGGGCAACGGCAACGTCGTCCTGTTTGAAGGCGTGACCGCCGGAGATAAAGATTTCTCTACGCTGGTGGCGCGTCTGAAGAAAGAGAACGTCGACTTCGTATACTTCGGCGGCTACTACCCGGAAATGGGGCAGATTCTGCGCCAGGCGCGTCAGGCTGGCCTGAAAGCCAAGTTCATGGGACCGGAAGGCGTAGGCAACTCCTCGCTGTCCAATATCGCGGGCGAGGCTTCTGAAGGCATGTTGGTCACCCTGCCGAAACGCTACGACCAGGTGCCGGCCAACCAGCCGGTGGTGGCGTCGCTGAAAGCGAAGAACCTCGACCCGTCAGGTCCGTTCGTGTGGACGACCTATGCCGCATTGCAGTCTCTGACCACCGCCATGCAGCGCTCCGGCAGCGTGGAACCCGCCAAACTGGCGGCCGATCTGAAGGCCAGGCCGGTTGAAACGGTGATGGGTTCGCTGAGCTGGGACGAAAAAGGTGACCTGAAAGGGTTTGAGTTTGGTGTATTTGAGTGGCACGCAGACGGTACTTCCTCCTCCGTGAAGTGATTGACTGGATCCGTATTACTCCCTGAATACCGTTGTCCTTCCGTCTGCCGACGGAGGGGCAACGTCAAAGGCTTAAGGTATGTCCGAGCAATTCCTCTATTTCGTTCAGCAAATGTTCAACGGTCTGACGTTGGGCAGCACTTATGCGCTGATCGCCATTGGTTACACCATGGTTTACGGCATTATCGGCATGATCAACTTCGCCCACGGCGAAGTGTATATGATCGGCAGCTATGTCTCCTTTATCGTGATCGCCGCCCTGATGATGATGGGTATCGACACCGGCTGGCTGCTGATCAGCGTCGCTTTTGTCGCGGCGGTCGTGATTTCCAGCGCCTATGGCTGGAGCATTGAGCGCGTGGCTTACAAGCCGGTGCGTAACTCCAAACGTCTGATTGCGCTGATTTCCGCCATTGGGATGTCTATTTTCCTGCAGAACTACGTCAGCCTGACCCAGGGCTCGCGCGACGTTGCGCTGCCAAGCCTGATCCACGGTCAGTGGACGCTGGGTGAAAGTAACGGCTTCGCCGCCACCCTCAGCACGATGCAGCTGACCATCTGGGTGGTCACCTTCCTGACCATGCTGGCGCTGACGCTGTTTATTCGCTATTCGCGTATGGGCCGCGCCTGTCGCGCCTGTGCTGAAGATTTGAAAATGGCCAGCCTGCTGGGCATCAGCACGGACCGGGTGATTTCGCTGACGTTCGTGATCGGCGCTGCGATGGCCGCTGTCGCCGGAGTTCTGTTAGGTCAGTTCTACGGCGTAATTAACCCCTATATCGGCTTTATGGCCGGCATGAAGGCGTTCACCGCCGCCGTGTTGGGCGGCATCGGCAGCATTCCCGGCGCGATGATCGGCGGCCTGATTCTGGGGATTGCGGAAGCGCTGACGTCCGCTTATCTGAGCACTGAATACAAAGACGTGGTGTCGTTCGCCCTGTTGATTGTCGTGCTGCTGGTGATGCCTACCGGTATTCTGGGTCGCCCGGAGGTGGAGAAGGTATGAAACAGCATAACGTCTTCAACGCCTTTTTCTCGGCGTTTGTCCTGCTGGTGTTGGCCTCCTTCATGATGGGGATGCAGCTGAGTCTGGACGGCACGAAGCTGGTGGTTCATGGCGCGGATAAGGTGCGCTGGTACTGGATTGGGGCGGGCTGTGTCGTGGTCTTCCTGTTCCAACTGCTGCGTCCTCTGCTGGCGCGGGGCGCACAGCAATTTCCCGGCAACGGTCTGGTGCTGCCGAGTTTCGATGGCAGTACGCCGCGGCAGAAAGGGCTGGCGCTGCTGCTGATCGTCGCCGCAGTGGTCTGGCCGTTCCTGGTGTCCCGCGGCACGGTCGATATCGCCACGCTGACGCTGATTTATATCATGCTCGGTCTGGGTTTGAACGTGGTGGTGGGCTTGTCCGGCCTGCTGGTGCTGGGCTATAGCGGTTTCTATGCCATCGGCGCCTATACCTATGCGCTGCTGAGCAACGACTTCGGGTTCGGCTTCTGGCAGTCTCTACCGCTGGCGGGGCTGACGGCGGCGCTGTCGGGTTTTTTGCTGGGTTTCCCGGTGCTTAGGCTGCGCGGTGACTATCTGGCGATCGTGACGCTGGGGTTCGGCGAGATCGTCCGTATTCTGTTGCTGAACAACACCGCGTGGACCGGCGGCCCGAACGGCATCAGCCAAATTCCCAAGCCGACGCTGTTCGGACTGGAGTTCAGCCGCACGCCGCGCGAAGGCGGCTGGGATACGTTCCACAACTTCTTCGGGCTCGCTTACGATCCCGGCGATCGCATCATTTTCTTGTATCTGGTTGCGCTGCTGCTGGTGGTGCTGACGCTGTTCATCATCAACCGTTTGCTGCGCATGCCGCTGGGCCGCGCCTGGGAAGCGCTGCGTGAAGATGAGATCGCCTGCCGTTCGCTGGGCCTTAGCCCGACCAAAATCAAACTGACGGCCTTTACCATCAGCGCCGCTTTTGCGGGCTTTGCCGGCACGCTGTTTGCCGCCCGTCAGGGATTTATCAGCCCTGAGTCCTTTACCTTCGCCGAGTCCGCCTTTGTACTGGCCATCGTCGTGCTGGGCGGTATGGGGTCGCAGTTCGCGGTGATCCTGGCGGCGGTGCTGCTGGTGGTGTCCCGTGAACTGATGCGCGATCTCAACGAGTACAGCATGCTGTTGCTGGGCGCGCTGATGGTGCTGATGATGATCTGGCGCCCGCAGGGGCTGTTGCCGATGAAACGGCCGCAGATGAAGCTGAAGGATAAGGAAGGACAGGCATGAGTACGCAGCCACTATTATCGGTACGGGGCCTGATGATGCGTTTCGGCGGTCTGCTGGCCGTCAACAATGTCGAGCTGGATCTGCATGCCGGTGAAATCGTCTCGTTGATCGGCCCGAACGGCGCGGGCAAGACCACCATTTTTAACTGCCTGACCGGGTTTTATCGCCCGACCGGCGGCACGATCCTGCTACGCGATCAGCATCTGGAATCGTTGCCGGGGCAGCAAATCGCGCGGATGGGCGTGGTGCGGACATTCCAGCATGTGCGGCTGTTCCGCGAGATGACGGTGATTGAAAACCTGCTGGTCGCTCAGCATCAGCATCTGAAAAGCGGCGTCTTCGCCGGGCTGCTGAAAACGCCCGCCTTCCGCCGCGCGGAAGCGGACGCACAGGCGTGCGCCGTCACCTGGCTGGAGCGGGTAGGGCTGCTGGATCTGGCGAACCGTCAGGCCGGCAATCTGGCCTATGGGCAGCAGCGCCGGTTGGAAATCGCCCGCTGCATGGTGACGCGTCCGGAACTGTTGATGCTGGACGAGCCGGCTGCGGGTCTGAACCCGAAAGAAACCGACGAGCTGAACGTTCTGATTGTCGATCTGCGCGATAATCATCAGGTTTCCGTGCTGCTGATTGAACACGATATGAAGCTGGTGATGGGCATTTCAAACCGCATCTACGTGGTGAATCAGGGGACGCCGCTGGCGCAGGGCACGCCGGCAGAGATTCGTAATAACCCGGATGTGATCCGTGCCTATCTGGGTGAAGGATAAGGTTATGTTGTCATTAAATCAGATATCGGCGCATTACGGTAAAATCCAGGCGCTGCATCAGGTCGACCTGCATATCAGTCAGGGCGAAATCGTCACCCTGATCGGCGCCAACGGCGCAGGAAAAACCACGCTGCTGGGCACGCTATGCGGCGATCCACGGGCGTCCGCCGGCGCCATTGTGTTCGACGGCAAGGAGATCACCGACTGGCCGACGGCGCGGATCATGCGTGAAGCCATCGCCATTGTGCCCGAAGGCCGTCGGGTCTTTTCCCGCATGACGGTGGAAGAGAATCTGGCGATGGGCGGCTTTTTCGCCGAGCGCGAACAGTATGATGCGCGTATCGAACGCGTTTATACGCTGTTCCCGCGCCTGCGGGAACGCCGCTCTCAGCGCGCCGGCACCATGTCCGGCGGCGAACAGCAGATGCTGGCGATTGGCCGCGCGTTAATGAGCCAACCGCGTCTGTTGTTGCTCGATGAGCCGTCGCTCGGGCTCGCGCCCATCGTGATTCAGCAGATCTTCGACACCATTCAGCAACTGCGTGAAGAAGGGATGACCATCTTCCTGGTGGAGCAGAACGCCAATCAGGCGCTGCGTCTGGCCGACCGCGGTTATGTACTGGAAAACGGACGCGTTGTGCTGGAAGATAGCGGCGCGGCGCTGCTGGCGAACGAAGCGGTGCGCTACGCCTATTTGGGCGGTTAAATTTTTCTTTGGCCGGGGTCGTCCTCCCGGTCTGATTCTATTATTCCCTCTTTTTTCATGAGTGAGCATCGTTATGGCAATGGGTAAGTTGGTGGCGCAGCGGATGGAGCGGCTCAAAAGCTCGGCGATTCGCGAATTGCTGAAGCACAGCAAAATGGATGGCGTGATTTCGTTGGCGGGCGGGATCCCTTCCGACGCGTTGTTCGACTTTGACGGATTGCGGCAGGCGACGGAGCAGGCGATCGTCGAGCAGCCGAAGGCGGCGTTCCAGTATGGTCTGACCGAAGGCAGCCCGGTGCTGCGTGAACGCATTGCGGAGCTGTGCGAGCTTCGCGGCGTACAGACCTGCGCGGACGATATCGTCGTCACCGCTGGCTCCCAGCAGGCGCTGGATTTGGTCATGCGCGCGACGATCGATCCGCAGGATGTCTTCGTCGTTGAGCGACCGACCTATCTGGCGGCGTTGCAGACGCTGGAGCTGGCTGAAGCGCAGATCGTGTCGGTGTCTTCCGACGAACACGGCATGATCGTCGACGAACTGGAAGCATTGCTGGCGACGCAACGTATCAAAGGCGTTTATCTGGTGCCGAACTTCGGCAATCCCAGCGGCGTTTCGCTGAGCGAGGCTAGGCGCAAGCAGCTGGTTGCGCTGGCCGCACAGCATGATTTCCTGATTATCGAGGACGATCCTTACGGCGAACTGCGGTTTACCGAGACACGCCATGCGACGCTGTACCAGTTGGCGAAAGAGGCCGGACACGCAGATCGCGTGGTCTACCTCTCCTCGTTCTCCAAGGTGCTGGCGCCGGGCCTGCGTCTGGGTTGGGCCGTTCTGCCCGACTGGCTGCTGCACAATGTAGCGATCATCAAGCAGGCGGCGGATTTGCACGCCAGCGCGCTGTCCCAGGCGATTGTGGAGAGCTATTTAGGATTGGGTCGCCTGCCGAAGCAGATTGAAACCATTCGTCATGCTTATCGGCAAAAAGGCGAGAGGCTTTCCGCGTTGGTTGAAGAGACGCTTGGCGATGTGCTGACTTTCAATCAGCCTGAAGGCGGCATGTTTCTGTGGGCGCGATTCCGTGAGCCGTTCGATACGACCGAATGGTTGAAAAAAACGTTGGCGGAAGGCGTTGTGTTTGTGCCGGGTGAGTTCTTCTTCGCCGAACGGCCGGATCGTTCAACGCTGCGCTTGTCTTTCGCGACGGCGACGGAAGAGCAAATGTATGAAGCCGTGGCGCGACTGCGGCGGGCGCTGTAAATCAGGGCCAGTTTTCGGCCTAGTAAAAAGCCCCGCATGAGAGCGGGGCTGTCGAGGGGATTTTCGGTCGCCATCCTGCGGATTCGCCAACGCGCTATGCCGCGTAGGCCAATGACCGGTCTAGCACAACGTGTCGCTTTCAGGCGGCAACTCGTCGGAACGCCGCATTATCGCGGCCGTTCCGCAAGGAAGATCAGAAGCGTTCCCAGTCATCTTTGCCGCCACTGGCACTCGCCAACGCCGGTTTAGGCTGTGACGCGACGGCCGGTCTTTTGACCAGCGCTTTGGCGCCGGGCAGCGAGTCCGCCCCTTCCACTTTGAATACCTGCACCAGTTCCACCAGATTGGACGCCTGCGCGCTGAGGCTGTCTGCGGCGCTGGCGGACTCTTCCACCAATGCGGCGTTCTGCTGCGTCACCTGATCAAGCTGGTTTACCGCATCGTTAATCTGGGTGATACCCTCCTGCTGCTCGTGGGTGGTGACGCCGATTTCGCTAATCAGATCCGCAACGCGATGGGCCTGGCCGACGATATCGGTCATGGTGCTTCCCGCATGGCCGACCAGCCTGGAGCCGGTTTCCACTTTCTCCACGCTTTCGGTAATGAGATCTTTTATCTCTTTGGCCGCGGAGGCGGAACGCTGCGCCAGAGATCGAACTTCACCGGCCACCACCGCAAATCCGCGCCCCTGTTCTCCTGCCCGGGCGGCCTCAACGGCGGCGTTCAGCGCCAGAATATTGGTCTGGAACGCGATGCCATCAATGACGCTGATGATGTCGCTGATTTTGTGAGAACTGGCGGTGATCTCGTTCATGGTATTGACGACGTCGCTGACCACGGTGTTGCCTTTGGTCGCGGAGTCGCTGGCGGATTTCGCCAGTTCCGCCGCCATGCGGACGGTATCCACATTCTGTTTGATGGTCTGGCTGATCTCTTCCATCGACGCCGCCGTCTGCTGGAGGTTTGCCGCCTGCTCTTCCGTACGCTGGCTCAGATCGGTGTTGCCCATGGCTATCTGGCTGGAACCGGTAGCAATGGACTCGCTGCTCTGGCGCACCTGATTGACCATTTCGCTCAGGCCGCGGCGCATATCATTCATCGCCGCGAGCAGACTGGACGTATCCTTGTCGCGCAGATGAACGCGGATAGCCAGGTCGCCCTTGGCGATTTCCCTGGCGATGTGGACGGCATACGCCGGTTCTCCGCCCAACTGATTAATAATCCGGCGAGTAATCAGCACGGCTATCGTGCCGCCCAGCACGGCGACCAGAATAGCCAGTGCGATCATCAGCACGCCGGCCCGGTTGGCCTGTTGGCCGGACTGTTCCGCGGCGGCGACGGTGACCTGTTTCTGAAAGGTGAGAATGTCGTCGACCACAGCGAAGATTTTATCCTGAGCATCACGAACATCGGTGAGGATGGTGTCTCTGGCCTGCTCCTGCTGGTTCGACAGCCCTAACGAAAGCGCCTTTCTGACGGAGGCGATGTAGGCGGGCTGGACCTGAGCCAACTGACCGACCAGATTCGTCATCTCCTGCGAGGAGACGGATTGGCTGACGGTATTCAGCGTCTCGGTATTTTGGGTGATGATGTCTTCGATCTGCTTTTGTCTGAGCAGCATCTGCTCCCGGTCATCCAGCAACGCGATATCGCGGGCGGAACGGGCGACGATGTTGACGTTGTCTTTGAATTCCTGGAACTGGAGCAAGCGGGTGATGCGAAGCTCGGAGAGCGTCTGAACATTAGCGCTGAGAGACCTGAGCTGAAACAGCCCGAACAGCGCGACCAGGAAGCCGATGACGATGACCAACGAAAAACCGCTGCCCAGCATTGTGCTGAGCTTCATGTTTTTAAACAATTTCATAATGTCCCTTCGTGTCGGCGGACACCTGATTTTCATGGAGAAGTCCGGGTGTCTGAAAAAAATAGAAAATAAGGAAATAGGGCAGAGCGCGGTATGTCATTGGCAATCGCCCTTACCGCCATATGGCGACATACCATTTTTAGGAACCCACAGGATCTTTATCGGCGATGATCCACAGGCCTGTACTATCAATTTCAGATGATTGTAGAAAAAAGCAAAACCTGAACCCGGCGCAATGTCAGGGAGATGACAGAACGTTTAAAAAAGGCGGTTTATTGATGAGGATCAATCGGTGGGATGGGTGAGACGCGGGGATGCGTATTTTCTCCGCCGTAGGGTTGCCGAATCGCGCGTTGTCGGGCGTTCGGCGCGATGTCGGCGAGCACGGAGCCCGGATCGCCGCCGGTTTTTCTCCGGCGTTTCCGCTGCGGGCTGTCATATTTTCTTCACTTAAAAGTTATTTTTGTGTCATCCGCCGATGGCATGTTACCTGCCATATTCTCGGCCTCCCGGTTGGGGCCGCACGGTATTTCGGCAGGAGACCGACATGTTGAAACACGCAATCCGCACCGTCGCCGCCAGCGCCGTCATGGCGATCACCTTCACTTCGCCGGCGCAGGCGGTGACCGACATCCCGTTCTGGCACGCGATGGAGGGAGAACTGGGGAAAACGCTTGATGCACTGGCGGACCGATTCAACCGCGCTCAGAGCGACGTCAGAATCGTTCCCGTTTATAAAGGCAACTACGAACAGACGCTGGCGGCAGGGATCGCCGCCTACCGTAGCGGTAATGCGCCTGCAATCCTGCAGGTCTACGAGGTCGGCACCGCCACCATGATGGCGAGCAAGGCCATCAAACCGGTTTACGAGGTGTTCCAGCAGTCGGGCGTCCCGTTCGATGAGCGCGTGTTCGTGCCGACGGTCTCCGGCTATTACACCGATGCCAAAAGCGGCCATCTGCTGTCTCAGCCGTTTAACAGCTCCACCCCGGTGCTCTATTACAACAAGGACGCGTTCAAAAAGGCGGGCCTGGATCCGGAACAGCCGCCCAAAACCTGGCAGAAAATGGCGGAATATACGGCCAAACTGCGGGCCGCCGGCATGAAATGCGGCTACGCCAGCGGCTGGCAGGGTTGGATCCAGCTTGAAAACTTCAGCGCCTGGCATGGTCTGCCGTTCGCGAGTCAAAACAACGGATTTGACGGCGCCGCCGCGGTGCTTGAGTTCAATAAGCCCGCTCAGGTCAGCCATATCGCCCTGCTGGAGGCCATGAACCAAAAAGGGGATTTCAGTTACTACGGGCGCAAGGATGAATCGACCGGGAAATTCTACAATGGCGACTGCGCCATGATCACGGCCTCCTCCGGCTCGCTGGCGGGCATTCGCCAATATGCGAAATTCAACTTCGGCGTGGGCATGATGCCGTATGACGCCAATGCCGGAAATGCGCCGCAGAACGCCATCATCGGCGGGGCCAGCCTGTGGGTGATGAACGGCAAGGAAGCGGCGACCTATCATGGCGTCGCGGCGTTCATGCAGTTCCTGGCGCAGCCGGAGATCGCCGCGGAGTGGCACCAGAAAACCGGCTATCTGCCGGTCACCGTCGCCGCCTACGAGCTGACACGCCGGCAAGGTTTCTACGATCGGAACCCCGGTGCGGACATCGCCATCCGTCAGATGCTGAATAAACCGCCGTTGCCGTTTACCAAGGGGCTGCGTCTGGGCAACATGCTGCAAATTCGCACCATCGTGGATGAAGAGCTGGAAAGCGTCTGGATGGGCAAGAAGACGCCGCAGCAGGCGCTGGATGCCGCCGTACAGCGCGGGAACATGCAGCTGCGTCGCTTCGAACAATCCGTCCGGTAATCGTGTTTTGGGCCGAAGAGACTCGGCCTCCTTCTAGCGAGATTATGCGATGAACGCTCACCGCCCCGTTTTTGGCCGCAGTTGGCTACCTTATGCGCTGGTCTTTCCCCAGTTGGCGATCACGGCGATTTTCTTCCTCTGGCCCGCCGGGCAAGCGCTGTGGTACTCCGTGCAAGACGTCGACCCATTCGGCCTGTCGAGCCGCTTTGCCGGGATAAATAACTTTATCCAGCTGTTTCACGATCCTTACTACCTCGAGTCGTTCTACACCACGCTGTGGTTCAGCGGGCTGGTCACGTTTTTCGGGCTGGTGATTTCCCTGTTTCTGGCGGCGTTGGTCAACCATGTGGCGTGCGGGCGCCGGATTTACCAGACGCTGCTGATTTTGCCTTATGCCGTCGCGCCGGCGGTGGCGGCGGTGCTGTGGATGTTCTTGTTTAATCCGGGTCTCGGCATTATCGCCTACTGGCTACATCAACTGGGATATGACTGGAACCACGCCCGGAACAGCGGTCAGGCGATGCTGTTGGTGGTGGTGGCGTCGGTATGGAAACAGATCAGCTATAACTTCCTGTTTTTCCTGGCGGCGCTGCAGTCCGTGCCGCGATCTCTGATTGAGGCGGCCGCGATTGACGGCGCGGGGCCGGTTCGGCGTTTCTTTGATGTGGTGCTGCCGTTGATCTCGCCGGTGAGCTTCTTCCTGCTGGTGGTCAATCTGGTCTACGCGTTCTTTGACACCTTCCCTGTGATTGACGCCGCGACCGCCGGCGGACCGGTGCAGGCCACGACCACGTTGATTTATAAGGTGTATCGCGAAGGTTTCGCCGGGCTGGATCTCGCCGGTTCGGCCGCGCAGTCGGTGGTGCTGATGGTGCTGGTGATCGTGCTGACGGTTATTCAGTTCCGCTTCGTGGAGCGTAAGGTGAACTATCAATGATCGAGAATCGTCGCGGGCTGAATATTTTCAGCCATGTCATGTTGGCGGTGGCGCTGCTGATGGTGCTGTTTCCGCTGTATATCGCGCTGGTCACGGCGACGCTGGACCAGGCGCAGGCCTCGCAGGCGCCGATGACGCTCATCCCCGGCAGCCACCTGTGGCAGAACCTCAACGCCATCTGGCGGCACGGAGTGGACAATAACAACAGCGCGCCGTTCGGCCGGCTGCTGCTCAACAGCTTCATCATGACATTAGCCATCACGGCAGGCAAAATCAGCGTGTCGATACTGTCTGCTTACGCCATCGTCTATTTTCGCTTTCCCTTCCGCCGGATGTTCTTCTGGATCATTTTCACCACGCTGATGCTGCCGGTGGAGGTGCGCATTTTTCCGACGGTGGAGGTCATCTCCCGCCTCGGGATGATGAACAGCTACACGGGTCTGACGCTGCCGCTGATGGCTTCGGCCACCGCGACGTTCCTGTTCCGGCAATATTTTATGACGCTGCCGAACACGCTGATCGACGCGGCGCGCATCGACGGCGCCGGGCCGATACGCTTTTTCTTCGACATAGTGCTGCCGTTGTCCAAGACCAACCTGGCGGCCCTGTTCGTCATTATTTTCATCTATGGATGGAACCAGTATCTCTGGCCGCTGCTGATTGTGAGCGACGCGCGTCTCGGCACCGCCGTGGCGGGTATTCAGAGCATGATCGCCGGCAGTGACAGCCCGACGCGCTGGGAGCATGTGATGGCGGCGATGCTGCTCACCATGCTGCCGCCGATGTTGATTGTGCTGCTGATGCAGCGCTGGTTTGTCCGTGGACTGGTCGACAGTGAGAAATAAGACGCTATGACATCGTTAAAACTACAGGCCGTCACCAAGTCCTACGACGGCAAAACGCAGATTATCAAGCCCATTAACCTGGACGTGGCTGATGGGGAATTCGTGGTGCTGGTCGGCCCGTCGGGCTGCGGTAAGTCGACGTTGTTGCGTATGGTCGCGGGTCTGGAACAGACTACCAGCGGCGATATTTATATCGGCGACGAGCGTGTCACCGAGCGGGAGCCGAAAGATCGCGGCATTGCGATGGTGTTCCAGAATTACGCGCTCTATCCGCACATGAGCGTCTACCAAAATATGGCTTACGGGCTGAAAATTCGCGGTCTGGGCAAAGAGCAGGTCCGCAAACGGGTCGAGGAAGCCGCGCGTATTCTGGAACTGAAGCCGTTGCTGGCGCGCAAGCCGCGCGAGCTGTCCGGCGGTCAGCGTCAGCGGGTGGCGATGGGGCGCGCCATCGTGCGCGAACCGGCGGTGTTTCTGTTCGACGAACCGTTATCGAATCTGGATGCCCGACTGCGCGTCCAGATGAGGCTGGAGCTGCGGCAGCTGCATCAGCGGCTGCGGACCACCAGCCTGTACGTCACGCACGATCAGGTCGAGGCGATGACGCTGGCGCAGCGGGTGATCGTGATGAACAAAGGCGTGGCGGAACAGATCGGCGCGCCCGCCGAGATCTATCGTCGCCCGGCCTCGCTGTTCGTCGCGAGCTTTATCGGATCGCCCGCCATGAATCTGCTCTCGGGCCGGATGAGTGAGGACGGCGGTCGGCTTATCCTGTCCTCCGACCTGGCGTTAACGCTTCCCGCGTCAAAACCCGAGTGGCGGGGACGGGAAATGACGCTCGGCGTTCGACCGGAACATATTCTACTGGCGGAAGGTCCAGACAACGCCGTGGCGATGATGGTCGACGCGTTGGAATTATTAGGCGCGGATAATCTGGCATATGGGCAGTGGGCAGGGCAGAATGTCGTCGTGCGCCTGTCGCACGCATATTGTCCGGCCGTGGGCGCTACCCTCTGGCTGCATGTGCCGGCCTCGTCGTGGCATATATTTGATTCGCAGAGCGGATTACGGATGGAACGATGACACACTCTTGGCCTTATCCTGCTTATGTCGCCCATCGCGGCGGTGGTTCACTGGCGCCGGAAAATACGCTGGCGGCGATTGATGCTGGCGCGCGCTACGGGCATCGAATGATTGAAATCGACGCCAAGCTGTCGCGCGACGGGCAGGTTTTCCTGCTGCATGATGACACGCTGGATCGCACCACCAACGGTTGGGGGATTGCGGGCGAGCAGACCTGGGAACAGCTATCCCGGCTGGATGCGGGCAGCTGGTTTGGACGGACATTCCGCGGCGAACATCTGCCGTCGCTGGCGGACGTGGCGCAGCGCAGCGTCCGTTACGATATTCTGGTGAACATTGAAATTAAGCCGACTACCGGTGAGGAAGCGGAAACCGGCCGGGTCGTCGCGTTGGCGGCGCGGAAACTGTGGCAACATCGCGTCGTTCCGCCGTTGCTGTCTTCTTTCTCCGTCGAGGCGTTGGAAGCGGCTCAGCAGGCGGCGCCTGAACTGCCTCGAGGGCTGCTGCTGGACGAGTGGCGTGACGACTGGCTGACGCTGACGCAGCGGTTGGCCTGCGTGTCGATTCACTTCAATCATGCACTGCTGGACGAAGCGCGCGTGGCGCAGTTAAAACAGGCCGGGTTGCGAATTCTGGTGTATACCGTTAACCAGCCGGAACGGGCGCAAGACTTATTGCGCTGGGGCGTTGACGCTATCTGCACCGACCGGATAGATTTGATTGGGGCAGCGGAAATCGCCGACTGAACCTGCCCGGGCGGAGCCTGTCTCCGCTATGGCATGTCGGTTAAATCTCGGCGTTTTTCATTCTTACCCGCACTGGATGCCTTCATCAGGCCGTTTCGCTTTATCCCTGCATGGATTGGATGGAGCTAGCCTGCCGCTGCAAGACGGTGCAAGGACGATGGCGCATACGTTAAGGAATAAGGGTTATGCCCGCGTTTGTTGTCTCACTCTGGCACCAGATTTATCTGTCGTTACCTCTGTTTGTTCTGATTGCGCTGGGATATGGCCTCGTGCGCGTGGGCCATTGGCCGGCCGCCATCGCTGACGCATTGACCCGTTTCATTTTTAACATTGCGTTACCCGCGATGTTGTTCCGTATGATGTGCGACTTCGCCGATCGTCCGGCGGTGGATGCTCGCTTGCTGATTGCCTTTTTCGGCAGCTGTCTGGCGGTGTTTATCTTGGGACGCGTGATTGGCCGCTGGGTATTCAAGCTGGACGGCGTGTCCGGCTCGATCTTTGCGCTGAGCGGCATTTTCTCCAACAACGTTATGCTGGGCCTGCCTATCGCCACGATGATGCTGGGGCCGGAGGCGATCCCGTCCGTGGCGCTGGTGCTGATCTTCAACGGCCTGATTCTGTGGACGCTGGTCACCGTGTCCGTCGAGTGGGCTCGCAATGGTTCGCTCTCGTTGCAGGGGTTTACCACCACCGCGCTGGGCGTGCTCAAAAACCCGCTGATCATCGGTATTCTTTCCGGCACCCTGTTTGGCTTTACCGGTCTGCCGCTGCCCGAGGTGGCGGAGCGCTCAGTGAATATGCTGGGCCAGAGCGCCGTTCCCCTGTCGCTGGTGGCGCTGGGCATGGGCCTGGCGGAGTATCAGATCCGCGAGGGTTGGCGAATCAGCGTCGCCATCTGCGCCATTAAGCTGCTGGTGCAACCGCTGATTGTCTGGCTGCTGGCGATAGCGCTGGGGTTGCCGGAGATGGAAACACGGGTGGTGGTTCTGCTGGGTTCGATGGCCGTCGGGGTGAATATCTATCTGATGTCGCGCCAGTTCAACGCGCTGGGCGGTCCGGTGGCCGCCAGTCTGTTGTTATCCACGTTGCTGGCGGCGGTGACCACGCCGCTCATCCTGACGCTGATGGGCGTGCGTATATAACGCCGGATCAAGGGGTGGTTGACGGCATTACACGCTGTTGTGTCTGCTGCTGTTGCTGCCGGAGCTGTTGCTGTCGTGCGGCGCTGTTTTGCTGGATGCTCTGATTCAACCGCTGCTGCTGAAGCTTCTGATCTTGCTGCATCTGTTGTTGCAGCCGTTTCTGGCTGCTGATGCCGTTTTCAAACTGTTGCTGCTGGGTCGATGGCAGGGGGGCTGCATTTGCCCACATGGCCATCGGTGAGAGTAAAACGCCGAGCATGACTGTCCGAATCACGTTGTGCTGCATACGTCCTCCGCGGGAAAGCCGCCTGTTGCTTAAGTTTAGTCGTTAATCGTTTCGCCGTCGCCCGCAGACTGGGGTGGTGCGCAGGGATACGATATACTGCCGCCACCTTTTTGACGACAGACCTTATCTGAATGTTCCATATTGCGCTGTACGAACCGCAAATTGCGCCCAATACCGGCAATATCATCCGGCTCGCGGCGAATAACGGGTGCTCTTTGCATCTGATCGAGCCGCTGGGCTTCGACTTCGAAGAGAAGAAATTGCGTCGGGCCGGACTGGATTATCACGATCTGGCCGTGGTTCAGCGTCACGCAAATTACGACGCTTTTCTGGCGTCGGTGCCCGGCTGTCGCATTTTCGCCTGCACGACCAAAGGTAGTCAGCCCTACGATCGTCCTGCCTATCAACCTGGGGACGTGCTGCTATTTGGTTCGGAAACGGCGGGATTGCCTGACTCCGTGCGCAACGGCATCGAGCCGGAATATCGCATTCGCATCCCGATGGAACCGGACTGCCGGAGTCTGAACCTTTCCAACTCGGTGGCGATTATCAGTTACGAAGCCTGGCGTCAGAACGGATTCGGCGGCAGAAGCTAACGCGTCGGCGGGGCGCGCTTGACGGGCGGAGGATTGAGCGGGAAGACGACGGCCCGCGATAAAATAGCGAGGCAGACGGTCGATGCTGCCAGCGATCGTCCCAGCGGCCATGTTGCACCAGCCCCAGCCGGAGCGGCGCCCGTAGGGTCAGCAGGGCCGAAAGGTACTCTGTGTAATGAATGCTCCACCGTGCAGTGGCCCTGGTAAGTCTGCACACCCGTTCGTCCACGATGTTATCCAGCCGATTAATTTGCGCGATATCGCCGGTTTTGGCCCAGTCGAGCAGCCCGGTCACGCTAAGACGGTAGTCCGACGGCAGGCGCTGCCGCAGCTATTGTAGCCGCTGAGTGAGTAACCGTAGATCGCACGGTAGAGCGCGTAGCTTTTGTCTTCCGGCGGGGCCTGCGGGTTGGCGGTCACCTCAATATAGCCGTCCAGACGATTGTGCGGCCCTATGAAGTTCACTCTCTACCCGACGTCGGGAAAAACTCAATGTGAAGGGGCAGAACGGAGCGGAAGAGCCGAGCGCTCTTCCGCTTTTTGCATTGACCGGTTAGCGGTGATAGAGCGGTAACCAGATCGTCAGTTGCAGGCCGCCGAGAGGGCTGGCATCCGCCTTAACCCAGCCGTGATGCTGAGAGATGGCCGTTTCGACGATCGCCAGTCCAAGGCCGGTGCCGCCGGATTCGCGATCGCGTGCTTCATCGGTACGGTAGAAGGGCCGGAAAATCTGTTCCCGGTCTTCCGGACTGACGCCGGGACCATCATCGCCGACGATAATGGTGACGCCTTGACCGTCGACGGAGAACGAGACCTCGATATATGTCCTGGAGTAGCGCAGTGCGTTGCGTACCACGTTCTCCAACGCGCTGTCGAGGGCTGACGGATTGCCGAACAGTGGCCACGGGCCGGGAGGCGACAGCACTTCCAGCGTTTTACCCATCTGCTCCGCTTCAAAGCTGGCGTCGTCCAGCACATCGCCCCACAGTTCGTCGGCTTTCAACAGCTCCCGATGCAGTTCGTTTTTGTGCTGATTGCGCGACAGCACCAGCAGATCGCCGATCATGCTGTCCAGGCGCTGGGTCTCGGTTTCAATGCGGGTCAGTTCGTTGCTTTCTCCCTGCCTGCGGCGCAGTAGTGCGCTTGATAGCTGTAGCCGGGTCAACGGCGTGCGCAGCTCGTGAGAGATGTCCGACAGCAAACGTTGTTGCACGGTCACCATGCGTTCCAGCGCGCTCACCATCTGGTTGAAGCTGGCGCCGGTTGCGCGGAATTCATGCGGGCCGGACTCCAGTTCGGGATGCTGACGCAGGTTGCCTCGTGCGACTTCGTCGGCCGCGATTTTCAGCTTGCGGGCCGGTTTCGCCAAACTCCAGGCCAGCCACAGCAGCAGCGGGGTGCTGATCAGCATAGTGACGATGAGCAGCAACAGAGGGCGGTCGAACAGCAGGTTGATGAAGTCGGACTGCGGGCTGCTGGCGGGCCGGATCAGGTAGAGCAGGTAGTTGTCTTCGCTATCTCTGACGGAGAACGGACCCAGCAGCTCGACGCGGCCATATTTCTTCTTCTGGGGGAATTCGGCGTTATCGGACTGGCCGATAAAGTTGCGTACTATCTGCATTTCCTGGCGCTGTGAGCCAATGACGCGCCCTTCGCTGGTCACCAGCAGCAGGCGTTGACCGGGCGGTGCCCATTTCTCAATGGCGTGAAACAGCCGACGCCACCAGAGCAGATCGTTCGCCGGGTCGAGAGCCAGTTCCGCTTCGATATGTTGTTCCAGCATCAACCCCTGTCGCTGCTCACTTTCGAGCAGCGGGGTCAGTTGGCGGGAGTCCAGCTTGGGCAGCATCAGCACCAGCATCAACACCAGGACCAGCGTTAGCCAGAATATGGCGAAAATACGGGCAGTAAGGCTGTTGATCATGCGGTGGATACCATCAGATAACCGCGTCCGCGCAGGGTTTTGAACCACGGCAGGCCGTCTTTGCGGTCGGGTAATTTACGCCGCAGATTGGAGATATGCATATCGATGGCGCGGTCAAAGGGCGTTAGCCGTTTGCCGAGTACTTCCTGGCTCAGGTGTTCGCGGGAGACGACCTGACCCAGACGCTGCGCCAACAGGTACAGCAAGGTAAACTCGGTGCCGGTCAAATCCAGCACGTTATCGTCGAAGCTGGCTTCCTGACGGCCGGGATTCAGACGCAGGGCGTCTACTTCCAGCGTCGGTGCGGTCGTTTCGCCCGCCTGCTGCTGATCTGTCCAGTTCGAGCGGCGTAGGATCGCGCGAATACGCGCTACCAGTTCCCGGTCGTTAAACGGTTTCGGCAGATAATCATCCGCGCCCAGTTCCAGCCCCAGTACGCGGTCCAGCTCGCTGCCGCGCGCGGTCAGCATAATGACGGGCGTCTGATGGCGTTGACGCAGTTCCTTCAAGGTATCAAGGCCGTTTTTCTTCGGCATCATGACATCCAACAGCAGCAGATCTATTGAATCGTCCAACGCGCCCAGCGCTTGTTCACCGTCATAGGCCACCACGACGTTGAATCCTTCCATTTCGAGCAATTCCTTCAACAAGGATGTGAGCTCTTTATCATCGTCAACCAACAGGATTTTATTCATGGGTTACCTACCTCCTCGGGCAAAATACGCCATAGATTGCCGCTATTCCATGACTTTACGTAGTTTTACACCGTCTGACGCATGTTTGCAGCGGGGTGTTTAGACTGAACCCATCAATTCGCTGAGCGGTACAACTACTGAGGAGTTATTGATGCGGCGCACCACCTTGTTGTCTCTCGCTTCACTGCTGTTGCTGGGTTCCAGCATCGCTACGGCAGCTGAAGCTGAGGGGATCGGGATGGAAGAACTGACGCAGAATGACTCTGCCACGAAACGTATTCCTAATCAGCAAAGGATGTTCGATGGCGTAAAGTTGACGGAGCAGCAACGCCAACAGATGCGTGATCTGATGCAGGAAGTGCGGCACGACATGCCTCCCTATTCCGCGCAGGATGTAGAAACGATGTATCAGTTGGTTATAGCTGAAAAATTCGATGAGGCGGCCGTTCGGGCGCAAATTAATAAAATGACCCAGGCGCAGATTGCACGTCAGGTGGAAATGGCCCGGGTGCGTAATCAGATGTACAGCCTGTTGACGCCGGAACAGAAAGAAGTGATGCGCCATAAGCATGAGCAGCATATGGAAGTGATTCGCGAGCAGATATCGGTCGCGAATCAGCAGGAAAAATATTTCAGCGTGCCTAAGTGAACCTGCTGGTGATGGTAGGCAACGCTACATCGGGCTCCCTGAGCAGTTGATCGATAGTGAAACGTTGTGTGTGTAGATGATGGACCCTGTTTTCCTTGCCATAGACACCATCCCTGTCTATTTGCCCTCCTTGATGGAGGGCTTTTTTTTTGATTTTTCTAATAAAACCATTTTAAAACAGTTGGTTATATTCATTAACTGACTGCAACCCGTTCAACCCCGTTGGAGAGGGTGTAAGCATCCCAGTAAACTGAACCATTCGCTTTTAGAGATCTTCCGACATACTGATTATGTCCCTTTGAGGAGATCGCTATGCGTAAAGTCCGATTCACCGAATATCAGATTATTGCCGTTTTAAAATCTGTTGAAGCCGGACGCACCGTCAAAGTTGTCCGTCGCGAAGCGGGGATATCCGAGGCCTCATATTACATCTATGGACTACCTCCGTTTTGCAAGTACTGAATCTGGTTTTGGGTTGTTGCTTACATCTATCCGGCATCAGCAATACTGACCTGTGCCCAAATGGGTAATCCGCACACCGTCGCCTCAACAACTGGACGGCCTCTAAGGCCAATATAATAGTCGGGTTCCGATGGTGCAGGTGCAACCTGTCACCATTTTTCAATACTCTGCAACTTTTCTCGGAAAGCTTTAAATCACAACAGATTGATATTCTGTACTATTTTTCAACATCGACCAGACAATCCGGGCATTCTTGTTTGCGACAGCGACAGTCGTTTTGTTAACGCCTCTTCGCTCTTTTAACTGATTAACCCACTGATTCATTGAGCTGTCATGATTATTCTCAGCAACTCTGACGACGGCCCTGGCCCCATGTATAAACATGGTTCGTAGATGCTTATCACCTTTTTGGTCATATTCATCAGTACCTGTCTGTCTCCGCTTGAGTATTGCCGCGGGACAAGGCCGAGCCAGGCGGCAGAGTGGCGACCATTCTTAAATTCGGAGCCTTTTCCTATAGCGGCTACCACAGCAGTCGCTGTTTTAGGACCAATGCCTTTTATTTTGGCAATACGCCGGCAGGGTTCAGACTG
The DNA here is from genome assembly GCF_015999465.1 of Lonsdalea populi. Classification (NCBI taxonomy): domain Bacteria; kingdom Pseudomonadati; phylum Pseudomonadota; class Gammaproteobacteria; order Enterobacterales; family Pectobacteriaceae; genus Lonsdalea; species Lonsdalea populi. Next base: position 3,666,182 of record NZ_CP065534.1, on the reverse strand, counting down.
TCTGAATATGGTTTCTATTTCTTTATCAAAGAAAGTCATACGACGTCCCAAATCAATAAAAAGATCGAACAGCTCAGCGACTGTTTTACGCATTCTGGTGCTTAATCCATTCTCCGCATCTTCAATAATAAGAGGAACTGCACGCTTTACTCTGGAAATAGCTGCACCGATAGTGCTCCCCCGATCCAGTAATAATCTCCTGATCTGGCAGACAGTTGCTGTCCGGTGATTAACAATGCGTTGTCGGGCCCTGTGGAGGGCCTGAATATCCTGTTGCTCCGGACTTTTGGGGGGAACAAATCGCATTGTCGGCTGCATAAGGGCAATGCCAATAGTTTGCGCGTCATTCCCGTCATTCTTTTGCCCCCGGGCGAAAGGTTTTACACACTGAGGGCTAATAACTTTGACTTTATGGCCCGGCTTTTCAAATTCGCGCTGCCAGTAAAATGCGCCTGTCGAAGCTTCTATTCCGATCAGGCAGGCCGGTATGCTAGCTACTGTCTGGAGCAATACCTTTCGCGAAACCCGCTTACTGTATACCGGTTTTCCGGCCTGATTCAGTCCACATAGTGGAAAACATTTTTAGCCAGATCGATACCCAAAAATTTGAGGGTCATAATTATTCTCCTCCGAATGTGTTCTATTCAGTTAAGCCCGCAAGGAGGAGGTAGTCCATCCCATTAACTGGAAAGCCAAATATAGTGGCATGGTGTCCTCCGATATCAAAAAATGAAAGATCTCGAGGACGAAAACCGACGTCTGAAACAGATGTTTGCCGACCTGAGTCTGGAGTGCCGGGCACTCAAAGAGGTTATCGAAAAAAAGCTCTAAAACCAGAGATAAAGCGTGAACTCGTCAGTTACCTGATTGCGCAATTTGCGATGAGCATACGCCAGGCATGCAGGACGTTATCGCTGAGCAGGACGGTGTCTCTTTATCAGCCCGACACCCGGCGTGATGAGCCAGCGGTTCAGGCGTTGACAGAAGTGGCGAAGCGCTACCCGCGATACGGCTTCACGAAGCTGTTTCAGATGTTACGCAGGCAAGGGCATGCATGGAAGCATAAACGCGTTCATCGTATTTACTGCCTACTGAAACTGAATTTTCGTCGTAAGGTGGAACTAAAACGGGTGTGCTTACAGATGTTTCCACGACACGAAACTCGCTGTGGCGCAGCGGGTTTTCTTTCCTTCTCTCCCCCTCTTTTACCTAAACCGCACCTTAGTCACAGATCCTGTTTGCGGCGTTTCACGCAAAATTACCACTATGGCTCATCACGAATTAGCTGGCGCTATGCAGTAGGCGGTGTAGCCCCGTCTTGTCTGAGCGATGATGGTATCCCACCGGACGGATATGGGTCGGTGGTAAGGAAGTGTCATTAAGAAGCATAAACGGAGAGTTAAGATGGAGTATCTGTTGGGATTGGCGCTTGTCGCATTGACATTACATCACACCATCGCTGGAGTGTTGCTGGCGTTCACATTGATGGTGGCCTGGCTGCAGGACGTTATCACGCTGCCTGTCGTAGGAACGCTCTGCGTGGCGATGTTGATAGGATATCGGCTGCTTCGCTATCGGGACAGAAAGTGGATTGCGGCGGGTGGCGAAGGGCTTCTCGTTCTGCTCTGTATCCTGCTGTTTTTGCATCTGGTTCCCGGTTTTCACAACCCCAAAGTGCTTGACCGTGTTGTTGCGGGCCCGCACAGCGCGCCTTTCTCGCTCTATTACAATCTCGATAAAGCTCTTGCGCCGTTCCTGCTGTGGATGGCGATCCCCGATCTGTTCTACAAGGTGACGTCCGAATCAAGGCCGCGTTGGCAGTGGGGGTTATTGATGCTGACGGTGCCGGCCCTTTTGCTGCTGGCCGTCGTCCTCGGTGGCTTGCGGTTCGAATTGCATTGGCCCGCATGGCTGGGCCAGTTTGTGCTGGCCAATATTTTTTTCGTCTCTCTGGCGGAAGAAGCGCTGTTTCGCGGTTATCTGCAAAGACGCCTGACGCAATGTGCCGGTCCTCTCCCGGCGCTGATCGTGACCGCGACGTTATTTGGTCTGGCGCACTTTCAGGCGGGGCCGCTGATGATGATTTTCGCCGGACTGGCGGGGCTTATCTACGGCGCTGCCTGGTACTGGAGTGGTCGGCTGTGGGTATCGACGGCGTTTCATTTTGCGCTTAATCTCACACATTTGCTGTGCTTTACCTATCCCTATTTTGTGCGCTGACGCCCTGCGGCATCTTAGCCTGTGAGAGGTTCCCGCAGCAATGAAAGCAGGTTATCGGGATACACGGTATCTTCTGTCTGGGCCAGTTCAGCAAAAGACCACCATGCGTACTGGCCTATGACACGTCTTTCGTTGTCGCTCCAGCGGCTGGCGTCGATCTCCGCGTGGCCGACGCGGACAATAAAAAGTGTTCTTCAGCGATGACTTCTTCGCCGCTATCCAACCTCATAGAGAATGTCTGTGTAGCGATGCAGGGGGAGAGTGGCGCAGTCGCGAAGCCGGTTTCTTCCAAGAGCTCTTGCCGCGCCGCTTCTTCAACGCTTTCTCCGCTTTCGACTGCGCCGCCGGGCGTGGCCCAATAGATGTGCCCCGCCAGAGCATCCCCGCTATGGGAAAATTGGAACAACAGAACGCGTTGCGCCGGGTCGATGACCAAAAGTCGTGAAGCGGGACGGTGTCTCATGGGATGAAGCCTTAATAACAGCGTAGAGTAATAGCGCAATTGTCCGCTGACGTCGGCGATCTGTCTACGGCATCCAATGCTGGTGACACCGGTTAACCTCGCGCTATTAATCGTCAATCAACTCACCGCTCCCCAAAACCACTGGTTTCTCTGGCCGCTGCTGATTTGGGGCGGGGTTCTGGCGCTGAGAGTGATAAAACTGTTTCTGCTGCGTGGGCAGCTGGCGCGATGGGAGCAGGCTCGACTGCAAGAAATATTACGGCGTTAGCGTCTGTTTCCAAGATGAGTTTGCCGCCATAGGCGGTCTGTTCGGATCCCGACCGTGCTATCCGTTATACTTAATGTCTTGTTTTTACAGGAGGTAGGTATGGATTCACGCTACGGACGCCTGGTGACGACAGCCGCTATTCTGGCGACCGCAACGGCGCTGTCGCTTTTTGCTCTGAAGGTTTTTGCGTGGTGGTATACCGGATCGGTCAGTTTGCTGGCGTCTTTGGTCGATTCGCTGGTGGATATCGCCGCCTCGTTAATCAACCTGCTGGTGGTGCGCTACTCGTTGCAGCCGGCGGATTCCGAGCATACTTTCGGTCACGGCAAAGCCGAGTCCCTCGCCGCATTGGCTCAGAGCATGTTTATCTCGGGGTCGGCGCTGTTTCTGCTGCTGACTGGTTTCCAGCATCTGATTTCTCCCCAGGAGCTGAAGGATCCGGCCGTCGGGATGTGGGTGACGATCGTGGCGTTGGTCGTGACCGGTCTGCTGGTCGCATTCCAGCGCTGGGTGGTGGCCCGTACCCACAGTCAGGCGGTGCGCGCAGACATGCTGCACTATCAATCTGATGTGATGATGAACGGTGCGATCCTGGTGGCGCTGGGATTGAGCTGGAAAGGTGTGACCTGGGCGGATGCCGTTTTCGCGCTCGGCATTGGCGCTTATATTTTGTACAGCGCATTGCGAATGGCTTACGATGCTATTCAAGCCCTACTGGACAGAGCGCTGCCGGATGAAGAACGGCAGGAAATCACCGATATTGTTGCCAAGTGGCCGGGCATCAGCGGTGCGCATCAGCTAAGAACGCGACGAGCGGGCCCCACGCGGTTTATCCAGCTGCATTTGGAAATGGAAGATACCCTGCCGTTGGTAGAATCTCATCAGATTGCGGACGATTTGGAGAAAGCATTGCTGCAACGCTTCCCCGATGCCGATATCATTATTCATCAGGACCCAATATCGGCTGTTCCAGATACCCAGCGAGGATGGTGGAACATTTGATTCAACAGCGAATTATCACGTAGGCGCTATATTTTTGTAAATATGTGATGCCCCACAGGGAATTTACTGGTCTTTAAGCCTGACTTGAATCAATTCAGCCGGGGGTATTTGTTATAAAATACGTACAAGAAGGTGAGAGGTTTGCGTTGTCGGTGTTGAATGCCGCAAACTTCGCGCACGATAACAAAAATCTGCGAATTAACATCTACAAATCCAGAGGTTGTCATGATTAAGAAGATAGGAGTACTCACGAGCGGTGGCGATGCGCCAGGCATGAACGCAGCTATCCGCGGTGTGGTACGCGCTGCATTAACGGAAGGACTGGAAGTTTACGGAATCTATGATGGCTATCAGGGTTTGTTCGAAGATCGCATGGCGCAGCTTGACCGTTATAGCGTGTCAGATGTCATCAACCGCGGCGGTACGTTCCTGGGCTCCGCCCGTTTCCCTGAATTCCGTGAAGAATCTGTGCGTCAGGTCTGCGTAGAAAACATGAAAAAACGGGGTCTGGATGCGCTGGTCGTTATCGGTGGCGACGGCTCCTACATGGGTGCCAAACGTTTGACCGAAATGGGTTTCCCTTGCATCGGTCTGCCGGGCACTATCGATAACGATGTGGCAGGCACGGACTACACCATCGGTTACTTCACTGCGCTGGACACCGTTGTTGAAGCTATCGACCGCCTGCGCGACACGTCCTCTTCTCATCAGCGTATTTCCATCGTTGAAGTGATGGGGCGTCACTGCGGGGACCTGACGTTGGCAGCGGCTATCGCCGGCGGCTGCGAGTTCATCGTTGTGCCGGAAGTCGACTTCAAAAAAGAAGATCTGGTGGCTGAAATCAAAGGTGGGATCGCCAAAGGGAAAAAACACGCTATCGTTGCCATCACCGAACTGATGTGCGATGTGGGCGAGCTGGCCAGCTACATTCAGCAGGAAACCGGGCGCGAAACGCGCGCGACCGTATTGGGCCACATTCAGCGCGGCGGCTCTCCAGTCGCCTACGACCGGATTCTGGCTTCCCGTATGGGCGCCTACTCCATCGAACTGCTGCTGCAGGGATACGGTGGTCGTTGCGTGGGGATCCAGAATGAAAAAATGGTTCACCATGATATCATCGACGCTATCGAGAACATGAAACGTCCGTTCAAGGGCGACTGGCTGGAAACGGCGAAAAAACTGTTCTGATTGGTCGCCAGCCCGTTGTGGCAGGGTGTCTGAAATCCCGTCCCCTAGGGGGCGGGATTTCTTTTGGCTGTCATCCACAGACACAGGGTGCTAGGTTGACCTAAACTTTTATTTGGCGCTGATTGAATTCGCCTTTTACGGCGGTTCAGCAAGAGCATAAACGCAGAAATTATCGAGGTTTTCGCATGACAAAAGTGACTGTTGCCGCTACGCAGATGGCCTGTACCTGGGACCTGCCCAGGAATATCGAAAACGCGGAAAAACTCGTGCGGCAGGCGCACGCAAAGGGTGCGCAAATCATCCTGATCCAGGAGCTGTTTGCCGCGCCTTATTTCTGCATCGACCAGAACCCTGAACACTACGCGTTGGCGCAGAGCCTCGATAACAGTCCCTTAATTAAACATTTCTCCGCGCTGGCCGCCGAGCTGGAAGTGGTATTGCCGCTGAGTTTCTTCGAACGCGCCAATAACGCCTACTACAATTCGCTGGTGATGATCGATGCGGACGGTAGCGTGCTGGACGTTTATCGCAAAACGCATATTCCCAATGGCCCGGCCTACCAGGAAAAACAGTTCTTCATTCCCGGCGACACCGGCTTCAAAGTGTGGCAGACCCGCTACGCCAAGGTGGGCGTGGGCATCTGCTGGGATCAGTGGTTCCCGGAAACTGCCCGCAGTTTGGCGCTGATGGGCGCAGAGATCATCTTCTACCCGACGGCCATCGGCTCTGAACCCGCTTTCCCTTCCTGGGACAGCCAGCTGCACTGGACGCGTGTACAACAGGGACACGCCGCCGCTAACCTGGTGCCGGTGGTGGCCTCCAACCGTATCGGGACGGAAGCCAGCAAGCATATCGATGGGCTGGAAATGACCTTCTACGGCTCCTCCTTCATCGCCGATCCGACCGGCGAGCTGGTGCAGCAGGCCAACCGTACCGATGAAGCGGTGCTAATGCACAGTTTTGACTTGCAGGAAATCGCGCAGATGCGTGCAACCTGGGGCTTGTTCCGTGACCGTCGCCCGGAAATGTATGGCGTGATCGGCACTTCCGACGGTAAAACCTGGAGATAAACTATGTTACAGCTGACCACCCCGTTTAAGGACGGTTTCGCCATGCCTGCAGAGTGGGCTCCGCAGGAAGCGGTCTGGATGCTGTGGCCGTATCGCCGCGACAACTGGCGCTCCGCAGACGCGTTGATCCCGGCGCAGCAGACCTTCTCTACCGTTGCGGCGACCATCGCCCAGACGACCCCGGTCATCATGGGCGTACCGGCGGCAGAGATGGCGCATGCGCGGAGTATCATGCCTGCCAGCGTCACGCTGGTCGACATGGAAAGCGACGACGCCTGGATGCGCGACACGGGGCCGACGATGGTGCTCAGCCCTGCGGGCGAGCGCCGCGGCGTGGACTGGCGCTTCAACGCCTGGGGCGGAGAACAGGGCGGTCTGTATGCGGACTGGCGTCGGGATGAGCAGGTCGCGCGGCAAGTTTTGGACTATCACCGCGACGCCCGCTACGCCGCGCCGCTGGTGCTGGAGGGCGGTTCCATACATACCGACGGCGAAGGCACGCTGCTGACCACGGCGGAGTGTCTGCTCAATCCCAACCGGAATCCGCATCTGGACAAGGCGCAGATTGAGCAACTGCTGACGGACTACCTCGGCGTTTCGGCATTTATCTGGCTGGAGTCCGGCGTTTACAACGACGAGACGGACGGGCACATCGACAACATGTGCTGTTTCGTGCGTCCCGGCGAGGTCGCGCTGCATTGGACCGACGATGAGAACGACCCCCAGTATGCCCGCTCGATGGCGGCGTATCAGGTGCTCTCGCAGGCGCGCGATGCGCACGGCCGGCATCTGAAGATCTGGAGGCTGCCGGCGCCGGGTCCGCTCTATATGACGCAGGGCGAGGCGGAAGGGATCGAGGTCGACGGGAAAGCGATTGAGCGTATCGCGGGTTCGCGTCTGGCGGGGTCCTACGTCAACTTCCTGATCAGCAATCGTCAGGTGATTTATCCACTGCTGGATAAACGCACGGACCGCCAGGCTCACGCGCTGTTGCAGCAGATGTTCCCGGATTACTTGATCAGCGGCGTACCCGCGCGTGAAATATTGCTGGGCGGAGGAAACATCCACTGCATTACTCAGCAGATCCCGTCAGCGCGCGCGGAACAATCCCACCCATAAAAAAACGGCTCCTCGAAAGGGGTAATGCCAGTCAGTTAAGCCACTGACTGGCCCTTTTTCGGGGCTGCTGTGTATTTCTAGGGCCTCTCCTTTACCACTTTCGGGAAGGCCCTTTCCCTTCTTGTCGGTAACTTTACCCGTTGCCCCATACTTTCAAGATCACCCATCAGCTCCGGGCTCCGCCCCGGTGAAGCGCCCTGCAGGGTCATCAGCATTCTCATTACCATTCCGCATGATTCAGAGAAGCTCAGCTGATTCGGCCAGTATCCTTTCAGATGTCCCGCCATTTTAATCATCTGATATCTCACCAGATTAGTTAGCAGATGGACGACTTTTCCTTTGCGCGTCACGGTCAGCAAACGAGCTGTCATCTCATTTCCCATACCCGGCCACTTTTTTCGTGCCTGTGGACGGGTTTTCAGCTTCACCAGATGGTCGCCTTTACCCAGTTTTCTGACCTCTTCATACTGAGCTCCCTTTCTGAGAGGAAGCATCCAGTGGCGGTGCTCTCCCGCCTGGCTCCAGGCATTTAACAGCCCCAGTGAGTAATAGCCTTTATCCATTACGTCAGGGTGTTATCTCCGGTTGGCTCTATAAGTTGCTCAGCGAGCTCATTTTCGCTGTTTTTCATTGTGCCGTCGGCAGATGGCCGGTCAGCTCCATCTGACAGACCCTTTTTACCTGCGGGTAGAGTCCTGGTTTCCCGCCATGCGTCTGGCGGGGGAAGGCGATATCGTTTTCTGGCGTGTCCGGCGTTCGCCGGAACACACCAACGAGGGCCTGCAGGGTCAGGCCGCACCAGTGCGGATGCGGCGTGGCGTTATGCCGGAGCTGCGCTGTTTGCGTGAACACGCGGCGGACGGCCTCGCTTCCCAGACGCTGACGGGCCTGGATCACAGCGCTGGGTGCGACAAAGGGACGACTGCCCGGCAGTAAGTGTCCAGCCGATTAACAAGCTGATGGAGGGATTCTTTACGTTCAAGGGCCATGCCGACGATACACCAGACCATCATTTCCAGCGGCAGACGACGTTTGCGCAGGGTGACTGTGCCGGCTTCGGCAAGACAGCGGGAAATGAGTTCCGGGTTCAGATAATCACCCTGAGAAGTCAGCGGGTTACGCAGAGAATCGTAACGGGATATCAGATCAGGAGCCTGTCCAATGCGCATAAAAAAATCCGGAAACGGGTGAGCATTTCCGGATTCTTACACAGCCACTGGATCGGCCAACCGATCCTTAACTGACTGGCATTACTCCTCGAAAGGGGCCGTTTTTATACCGAGAACACGATACCGTAGGGCGTTACGCGCCTTTGGCTTCTGCTGCGGCTTTCACGATTACGGCGAAAGCGTCTGCTTTCAGTGATGCGCCGCCAACCAGCGCGCCGTCGATATCCGGCTGGGTGAAGAGTTCAGCCGCGTTAGACGCGTTAACGGAACCGCCGTACTGGATGATGACCTGTTCTGCTACCGCCGCATCCTGTTTAGCGATGTGGCTGCGGATGAATTTGTGGATAGCCTGTGCCTGCGCCGGAGTGGCTGACTTGCCAGTACCGATAGCCCAGATAGGTTCGTAAGCGATGACGGCATTTTCGAAAGCTTTAGCGCCCAGCGTGTTCAGAACGGCGTCCAACTGACGAGTACAAACGCTTTCAGTCTGTCCGGCCTCGTTTTCGGCTTCAGTTTCACCGATGCACAGAACCGGAGTCAGACCGGCTTCTTTCAGTACGCCGAATTTTTTAGCAACGAATTCGTCGCTTTCTTTGTGATAGGTGCGGCGTTCTGAGTGACCGATGATGATGTATTTAGCGCCGATGTCTTTCAGCATGTCGGCAGAGGTTTCGCCGGTGAATGCGCCGGAAAGGTTTACATCAACGTTCTGCGCGCCCAGGGCAATACGGCTGCCAGACAGTTCGTGCTTAGCCTGACCCAGGTAAACAGCCGGCGGAGCGATAGCTACGTCACAACCCGCGACGGGGCTCAGTTCGTTGCGCAGGCCGGTAATCAGTTCGTGAACCATGTGGGTGCTACCGTTCAACTTCCAGTTGCCCATGACTAAGGGATGTCGCATCTTTTTTCCTCCAGACGGATAGCAAGTTAATCAATATGTGACTGCCGTTGGCAGTGTAACCTGGCGACAGTATAAAGACGAAAAGGCCGGGTGGCTCTGTTTTTCGTGCCTAATAGCGGCTTTGATCAATATTCTGCCAGCGTGAGCTTAATCGGTTCAACTGCGAACGTTAGCCCTTTTTCGCCCCCATCTGCCACCACATAACGCAGTGCGCCTTCTTCCTGCTGGAAGAAGGGGTGACCTTTACCTTGCGTCAGCAGGGTATCGACTTTTTTCAGGCTTTGTTCCCGAGTCAGCGAGGGGACGAACACCCGCAGCAGTGCGGCCATGTACTCCTGTGCCTGCTTGCGTCGGCCCGCTTCGTCGGGATCTTTCGAGCCCGGCAGCAAGGTGATTTGCAGCGTTTTGATTTTGCCCGTGCCTTTCTCAAGCGCGGTAGAGGAGTACAGCATATTGCTGATCTTGCTGGCGGCGCGGGTCAGCATGGGGGAATCTTCATGGGTATCGACGACCCGGTATTCCCCTATCGGCAGCGTTGGATTGCTGAGGTTATAGCGAGTACGAAACTGGACGATGGTCATGTCGAACGTTGGCGAGCCGGCCAGCAGATAAGGCGCAGCAGGACCTTTGTGCTGAAACAGCGCGTCTGCCCTGACTGCGCTAGCCTGTTCTATTCCGGCGGTGAGCAAGCAAAGGATAAGTAGAGATTTTTTCATATCATGTTCGTCAGTATCGTCGCAGTAGCCGTTATGCCGTAAAGCGGCCTTGTGATTAAAGCGGTATTGGTTAGGGATTGTCAAAGTTCGCGTAAAAAATACGAGAGAGACGGTTCATTAAGGTAAACTCGTCGCCAGAAAACAGCTATCGGAATAGGCTTGAGATGACAGTGCAACAGTGGTGTTTTTCTTTTCGTGGCCGTCTTGGGCGGCGGGAATTCTGGCTGTGGATGGTGACCTGGGTGGTGCTGACAATTGCGCTATTCGCATTGGCGGGTCAGAACTGGTTGCCGACTCAGACCGCTGCTTTCGCGCTGGTGGCGCTGATGTGGCCCACCTCCGCCGTACTGATAAAGCGGCTGCACGATCGCAACAAAAGCGGGTGGTGGGCATTGCTGCTCGTGTTGGCGTGGCTGTTGAGCAGCGGCAACTGGTATATGCTGCCGTCGCTGGGGCAGTGGGGGCTGGGGCGCTTCATCCCCTCGTTGATTGGCATCATGATGCTGCTCGACTGCGGCTCTTTCGCCGGAACGCCGGGCGCTAACCGCTTTGGTCCAGAACCGAAGCCGTTGCGGCTCCGTTCCTGAGGTTTACCAGTAGTTTTCGCCGGTAATGTTGCCGGGCCGACGGCGCAAATGCTTGGTCATCTGCCGCTCATCTTTCAGCAGTTGCTGGGTGTCCCGCACCATCTGCGGATTGCCGCACACCATGACATGACTGGTGGCGGCATCCATCGGTAAGCCGACCGCCGCTTCCAGCGCGCCGCTGGCGATCAACGCCGGAATGCGTCCGGTGAGTGAACCGGCGGACTCTTCACGACTGACGACCGTTTGAATATGCAGCTTGCCGTTGTAGCGCTGTTGCAGCTGCTGCATGTGCGGGAGATAGCTGAGATCGCGGGCGAAGCGCGCCGCATGGACTAAAACAATGTTCTTGAAGCGTTCTACATCGCGGCCTTCTTCCAAAATGGAGAGATAAGGACCAATGGCCGTGCCGGTCGCCAGCATCCACAGTGTGTCGCAGGGCGGTACTTCTTCCAGCACGAAGAAGCCGGCGGCTTCCTGAGTGATGAGCAGTTCGTCGTTTTCTTTGAGCTGGTGCAGACGAGGGCTGAGTTTGCCTTCCGGTACATCCACCAGATAGAACTCCAGCGTGCTGCTGCTGGGCGCGTTCACGTAAGAGTAGGCGCGTTGTACCCGCTCTCCGTCCACATCCAGCGCCAGCTTGGCATACTGCCCGGCGGTGAATGTATTGACCGGGGCGCGTACCCGTAGGCTGAACAGACTTTCCGTCCAGCTTTCTACCTCAACCACCTTTCCCGTTAGCCATACTGCCATAATTCGAATACTCCTGTTGCAGCCTGCCGCGAACGGCACGATATCCCGCTCTGAAAATAAATTAACATGGCTGTGCATGGGGTCTTTTCAGATGCGGAGCCGATGTGCGTCGGCCCTTAAGATACGCGATATTTTAACAGCTGTGAAACAGTGTGAGTTGAGGTTTTATAACAGAAATTCGTGCAACGCCCGATCTTTACGATCGAGGTAGTGAGTCGAACGGATCCGGCGAATGGTGCGAGATTTGCCGCGGATCAACAGCGTTTCCGTCGTCGCCATGTTGCCGCTCCGGGCGATGCCTTCCAGCAGATCGCCTTTGGTGATACCGGTGGCGGAGAAGATGACATTGTCGTTGCGAGCCATATCGCAGAGTGTCAGTACGTTGCCGGCTTCGATGCCCATTTCGCGGCAGCGTGCCAATTCCTGCTCGCCGATACGGCGGTTTGCTTCGTTATCGCCTTTCACTTCATGGCGCGCGAGCAGGCGGCCTTGCATATCGCCGTCCAGTGCCCGGATCACGGCGGCGGAGATAACGCCTTCCGGTGCCCCGCCGATGCCATACAGCACATCAACTTCGCTGTCTGGCATACAGGTAAGGATAGAGGCGGCGACATCGCCGTCCGGGATCGCGAAGACTTTCACGCCCAGGCGCTGCATGTTGGCAATGATGGCGTCATGACGGGGTTTGGCCAGCGTGGTGACCGTCAGATCACGCAGCGGTTTGTTCAGCTGTTTGGCGACCGCGCGCAGGTTGTCTTCCAGCGGACGGTTCAGATCGATAGCACCTTTGGCCTGAGGACCGACGATCAGTTTTTCCATGTACATGTCCGGCGCGTGCAGGAAAGCGCCTTTCTCCGCGACCGCTAATACAGCGAGCGCGTTGGCCTGACCCATAGCGGTCATGCGGGTGCCCTCAATCGGGTCGACGGCGATATCCACCGCGTCGCCCTGACCGGTCCCTACCGCTTCGCCGATGTACAGCATGGGGGCTTCGTCTATTTCACCTTCGCCAATGACGATCTGACCGTCAATGTCGACCTGATTCAGCATAATGCGCATGGCTTGAACTGCCGCGTTGTCCGCTGCGTTTTTGTCGCCGCGCCCCAGCCATTTATAACCGGCCAGTGCCGCTGCTTCGGTGACGCGGGAAAACTCGATGGCTAATTCACGTTTCATGGATATCTGTCCGTTATCTCTGGCAAGAATAAGTGCGGCGATATTATCACAGGGGTCGGAACGGGAGACAAAGCGGCAGGGAGAAAATGGGCGCGGCAGATGCGCCCGATCAAAGTTGTGGAGGATTTAAGCGATAGGCGATTTAGTCGTCATGGTCTTCCCACGCGCGCACGCGCGCCACGGCTTTCTGCCAGCCGCGATAGCGATAGTTGCGCTCGACGGTTTCAATGCCGGGACGGAACTCCCGCTCGATGGCGGTTTTGCTTTTAACCTCATCCAGATCGTTCCAGAAACCGGTCGCCAGACCGGCCAGGAAGGCGGCGCCGAGCGCGGTGACTTCGCGGATCACGGGGCGTTCGACGCGCGTTCCCAGAATGTCGGACTGGAACTGCATCAGGAAGTTGTTGGCGACCGCGCCGCCGTCGACCCGCAGCGAGTGCAAGTGCGTGCCCGCATCGGCTTGCATCGCGTCCAGCACGTCGCGCGTTTGATAGGCGATGGACTCCAGCGTTGCGCGGATGATGTGGTTGGCGTTCACGCCGCGCGTCAGTCCGAAGATGGCGCCGCGCGCGTAGGGATCCCAGTAAGGCGCGCCCAGTCCAGTGAACGCGGGAACTACGTAAACGCCGTTGGTGTCGTTCACCTTCCCGGCGAAGTACTCGGAGTCCGTTGCATCGCCGATCAGTTTCAGCTCATCGCGCAGCCACTGTATGGACGCGCCGCCCATGAATACCGCGCCTTCAAGCGCATAGTTGATTTCGCCGCGCGCGCCGCAGGCGATGGTGGTCAGCAGGCCATGTTCGGATTTCACGGCTTCCTTACCGGTATTCATCAGCAGGAAACAGCCGGTGCCGTAGGTATTTTTCGCCATACCGGGACTGACGCACAGCTGACCATACAGCGCCGCCTGCTGGTCGCCGGCGATGCCTGCGATGGGGATTCGCGTGCCGCCTTTGCCCCCGATATTGGTTTTCCCATAGATCTCGGACGACGAATGAACGCTCGGCAGCATAGCGCGGGGAATATCCAGCGCGTCGAGCAGCCGGTCATCCCAGTCCAGCGTGTGGATATTGAACATCATAGTGCGCGAGGCGTTGGTGTAGTCCGTAACGTGTACGCGGCCTTGCGTCATTTTCCAGATAAGCCAGGTGTCGACGGTGCCGAACAACAGTTCGCCGCGCCGCGCTCTTTCGCGAGAGCCTTCCACATGATCCAGAATCCATTTCACCTTCGTGCCGGAGAAGTAAGGGTCGATAACCAGACCGGTGAGGTCGCGGATCGTCTCTTCCAGACCGGCTTTTTTCAGCTGTTCGCAGATCTCGGCGGAGCGGCGGCACTGCCACACGATGGCGTTGTAAATCGGTTTGCCGGTGTCTTTTTCCCAGACGATGGCGGTTTCCCGCTGGTTGGTAATGCCAATGCCGGCCACTTCATCCGTACTGATCCCGACCTTAGCGAGTGCCTCGACCAGCGTGGCGCTCTGGGACGCCCAGATCTCCATTGGGTCGTGTTCCACCCAGCCAGCCTTCGGGTAGATTTGTGCGAATTCACGCTGGGAAACGCTGACGATGTTGGCATCGTGGTCCAGCACTACGGCACGGGAACTGGTGGTTCCCTGGTCAAGGGCAACAATGTATTTCTTTTCCAAAGTCATAGCAGTGGTCCTTTATCGGGGAGACACGTTGCGAGTTTCGCCAGGCGTTGCGCTGGCGTCATCGGTAGGACAGACGTCGCAGGGCAGGTTGCGGCCGATCAGTTTCCGGTAGCCAAAAGCCCCCAAACCAGCGCCGACAATCGGCCCGAGAATGGGAACCAGGAAGTAGGGAATATCCTGTCCTCCGGTGAAGGCGACCTTGCCCCAGCCAGCAAGGTAGGCGAATAGCTTCGGGCCGAAGTCACGCGCTGGATTGAGGGCGAATCCGGTCAGCGGCCCCATTGAGGCGCCAATCACGGCGATGAGGATGCCGATGAGCAAAGGCGCCAGCGGGCCGCGTGGAATGCCGTTGCCATCATCGGTCAGTGCCAGGATCAGGCACATCAGGATGGCGGTAATCACCGTTTCCACGAGGAAGGCTTGGGGAACGGAGATCATCGGATTGGGGTACGTCGAGAAAATGCTCGCCAGGCTCAGGCTTTCTACGCTGCCACGGACGATCCCCTGTGCCTGTTCGGTCGCGTAGAACAGATTGTAGTACAGGCCATAGACCAAGGCGGCGGCACAGAAAGCGCCTGCCAGCTGCGCAAGGATATAAGGGGCCACCTTGCGCCCGTCAAAGCAGGCGAACAGCCACAGCGTAATGGTGACCGCAGGGTTAAGGTGAGCGCCGGAAATCGCGGCCGTAAGGTAGATAGCCATGGCGGCGCCGAGGCCCCAGATGATGCTGATTTCCCATTGTCCAAAGCTTGCGCCGGCCAGCTTCAAGGCGGCGACGCAGCCAACGCCGAAAAAAATCAGTAGACCCGTGCCCAGAAATTCGGCAATGCACTGGCCCTTTAATGTAGAGATTCGCGATTGACTCATACACATTTCCTGTTTTTGACGTAGGGCGTGATAAGTGGTGCAGGAAGATATTCCTGCGGTGTTCGACCTCTTACGGTTCGCTTCACAGTGCTGTGGTCAACCACACGCAAAGTGAGGAAGGCGCGAAGTGTGCAGGTCACATGTTCCTTTGATGTTAATTTATCGTTAATGAGCGAAATAGAAAAATATCGCTGGTGAAATGTGTGTTGTACGTCAAAAAAATGAGCGTATTCGCTTATTTCACGCGAAGATGAAACGATTCGCCGATGAAAAACGTTATATAACGCCTTAACCTGATTAACATTTGCCGCTCTCCAGTTCGCTTTTTCGGTTTCTGCCGATAGCTCCGGTCAGGAAAAAATGACACACTCGAGATCGTGGAGGATGGGCGCTAGACAGTTTCCGGCTGGCTACATACAATCTTCCTAGCGTGTTGCGCCCTTGGGGCGTAACGGAGTCGGCGCAGACCGTCCGTTCGCATTGCGGCTAGTGCGCCGACGCTATGAATACGCCAGTACGGTGTGAGAATTCGCAATAAATCAGCGTTAACGGCGTATGCCTTGCGTGAAAAAGGGGTTAGAAGTTATGTCATTTGAAGTGTTTGAGAAGCTGGAATCGAAAGTTCAGCAGGCGATTGACACCATTACGCTGTTGCAGATGGAAATTGAAGAGCTGAAAGAAAAGAATAATGCGCTATCACAGGAAGTTCAGAGTGTGGCAGGCAATCGTGATGCGCTGATGCGCGAGAACGAACAATTGCGTGAAGCGCAGAGCTCATGGCAGGAACGTCTGCAGGCGCTACTGGGTAAGATGGAAGAAGTACAGTAAGACAGTAGCAAGAGACGGAAAAGGGCGCGTTCACGCCCTTTTCATCCGGTTACTCCAGATCCAGCGGATCTTCGGAGAGAATGATACCGGTGTTGTCGGCATACAGATGGTCGCCGGAGAAGAAGGTGACGCCGCCAAAATTGACGCGGATATCCGTTTCGCCGATGCCTTCGCCCTCAGCGCCAGCCGGCGTGGCCGCCATGGCCTGAATGCCGATATCTAGCTCAGCCAAATCGTCGACCTGACGCACTGCGCCATAGACCACAATGCCTTCCCACTCGTTTTGCGTCGCTAATCTTGCCAGTTCGGCGTTAATCAGCGCCCGGCGCACCGAGCCGCCGCCGTCAATCAGCAGTACGCGCCCGATGCCGTTTTCTTCCAGCAGCTCGTAAAGCAGCCCGTTGTCTTCAAAGCATTTCACCGTGGTGATTTGACCACCAAATGAACTACGTCCACCAAAGTTGGAGAAGAGAGGCTCAACGACATTGACCTCTTCATGATAGACATCACACAGTTCGGAAGTATCGTATTTCATAGGATTAACGCCTGGTTGCCGCAGGGATCGTGGAATTGAGTATATCCCTTTCTGGCGAAGGTTAGCAAAATCATCGCCTGTCGCCTGTCGCCTTGACCGGAACCAGGAACAGGGATGATGTTGACGTGGGCGAACTTAGCTGAGCATTACGCCCGCAGCAAACAAAATATTGGTCAGCAGGGCGCATTTGACCGTCTTTTCGAGCATTGGACGCATACTGAACGCGGTGGTTTCACGCAGCACGTAGCGACCCTGTTTCACCAGCAGCGGCAGCGACAGAATAAATAGCCAGCCAGCCGGGCTTTGCAGATAAATGAGTGCGAACAGTCCCAGACACAGCGGTGCGGCCATCAACAACATCATGTGATAGCAGCGGGCTTTCTGTGCACCAAGCCGGACGGCCAGCGTGTTTTTTCCGCTCAAACGGTCGTTGTCGATATCGCGCAGGTTGTTGATGTTGAGAACGGCGGTAGCCAGTAGACCGCAGGCGGTCGCGGGCAGTATAACGATACTGTCGAAGCGGCCGGTTTGCAGGACATAAGAACCTGCCACGCTGAGCCAGCCAAAGAAAATCAGTACCGAGACATCGCCTAAGCCGATATAGCCATAAGGTCGATTGCCCACCGTATAGGTGATAGCGGCCAAAATCGCCATCAGCCCGAAGACGAGAAAAACGACGATGTCCACCGGTTGTTCGCAGGCGAGCGCGACCAGTGAAATACCGGAGACGATCGTCAGCAGCACCGTGACGATCAAGGCGTTGCGCAGCTCAGTCAGGCTAATGGCACCGGTCTGAATACCGCGCAGTGGTCCGATGCGTGTCTCGGTATCACTGCCTTTCACCGCGTCGCCGTAGTCGTTAGCCAGGTTGGAAAGAATCTGCAGCAAACCGGCCGTCAGCAGAGCGAGCAAAGCGACTCCCGGTTTGAAACTGCTTTGCCAACCGGCGATAGCCGAGCCGGTCACGATGGAGGCGAAGGCCAACGGCAGCGTCTTGGGACGCAAACTGTCGAGCCAGGCCTGAGTTTTGCTGCTATGTGTCAATAAGGTCATGATCCGCTTCAGTTCTGGGAGATTTATGCTTAACGTCGTTGCCGAAAACGCAAGTGGGAGGCGATAGCCTCCCACTTGATGTGTTGTCAGGACGATCCGCCGGCACGGATTATAAGATAAATCGGCTCAGATCTTCATCTGCTACTAATTCATCGAGGTGATCGCTTACGTAATCCGCATCAATCGTCACATTCTGACCGCCCATTTCACTGGCGTTGTAGGACACTTCTTCGATCAGACGCTCCAGCACGGTGTGCAGACGACGCGCGCCGATGTTCTCGGTACGTTCGTTGACCTGCCACGCCGCTTCCGCGATACGACGGATGCCGTCCGGCGCGAATTCCACCTCAACGCCTTCGGTCGCCATCAGCGCCTTATACTGCTGCGTCAGGGACGCGCTCGGCTCGGTGAGGATGCGCTCAAAGTCTTCCGTGGTCAACGCCTGCAGCTCAACGCGGATCGGCAGACGCCCCTGCAGTTCAGGAATGAGATCCGATGGGCTGGCGACCTGGAATGCGCCGGAGGCGATAAATAGGATGTGGTCGGTTTTCACCATGCCGTGCTTGGTGGATACGGTGCAGCCTTCCACCAGCGGCAGCAGGTCGCGCTGCACCCCTTCACGGGAAACATCCGGGCCGGATGATTCGCCGCGCTTACAGATTTTGTCGATTTCGTCGATGAACACGATACCGTGCTGTTCAACGGAATCGATGGCGAGCTGCTTCAGCTCTTCCGGGTTCACCAGCTTGGCGGCTTCTTCTTCCACCAGCTGTTTAAACGCGTCCTTGATTTTGATCTTGCTGGTTTTCTGCTTCTGTCCGGCCAGATTCTGGAACATGGACTGCAGCTGATTCGTCATCTCTTCCATACCCGGCGGCGCCATGATTTCAACGCCTACCGGCGCGGCGGCCAGTTCGATCTCGATTTCTTTATCGTCCAGTTGGCCTTCGCGTAGTTTCTTACGGAAAGCCTGACGAGCAGGGGACGGTTCCTGACTCTCTTCGGACTGTCCCCAGTTGTTTTTGGCCGGAGGGATCAGCGCGTCCAGAATACGCTCTTCCGCCAGTTCTTCAGCGCGAACACGGTTCTTTTCCAGCGACTGCTGGCGCACCATCTTCAGTGCGGCATCGGTCAGATCGCGGATAATGGAGTCCACTTCTTTACCGACGTAGCCAACTTCGGTGAACTTGGTCGCCTCCACCTTAATAAACGGCGCGTTGGCTAGTTTGGCGAGACGTCGGGCGATCTCGGTCTTACCTACACCGGTCGGGCCAATCATCAGAATGTTTTTTGGCGTAACCTCGTGGCGAAGGTCTTCGTCCAGTTGCATACGACGCCAACGGTTGCGTAGGGCGATTGCCACAGCCCGTTTCGCCTTGTTCTGGCCGATGATGTAGCTGTCGAGCTCACTGACTATTTCGCGCGGGGTCATTTCAGACATAGTAGATCCTTACGCCTTGGAGGCTAATTCTTCAATCGTGTGGAACTGATTGGTATAGATGCAGATATCACCGGCGATACCGAGTGATTTCTCGACGATTTCTTTGGCGCTCAGGTCGGTATTTTCCAACAGGGCGCGTGCGGCGGACTGGGCATAGGGACCACCGGAGCCGATAGCGATCAAATCGTTTTCCGGTTGTACGACGTCGCCGTTGCCGGTGATGATCAGTGAGGCGTTTTCATCCGCCACGGCCAGCAGCGCTTCCAGGCGGCGCAGCATGCGGTCGGTACGCCAGTCTTTGGCTAGTTCCACCGCGGCTTTTACCAGATGACCCTGGTGCAGTTCCAATTTACGTTCGAACAGTTCAAACAGGGTAAAGGCGTCGGCGGTGCCGCCCGCAAATCCGGCAATGACACGGTCGTTGTAAAGACGGCGTACCTTCCGCACGTTACCTTTCATGACGGTGTTGCCTAAGGTGGCCTGACCATCTCCGCCGATGACGACTTGGCCATTGCGGCGAACGCTTACGATTGTTGTCACGAGCTAATCCCCGTTACTGAATAAAAAGACCCCCGCACAGTGCGGGGCATGTTGAAGTTAGAAATGGGGACGGGACGGGGGTTTTCAACCCCCGGAGGCTAATGGAATGCAGCTGCTGTTGCCCATACTTTTCAGTTTTTGGATCATCTTGTCCGCTGTGGCGCGGCTGCCGTAGGGGCCCAATATGATGCGATTCCAGCCGCCGCTGCTGGTGATACGGCTTTCCACGCCTGCGAATGCCAGTTGCGCTCGGATGGATTCTGCTGGAGCCATCGCCTTGAATGAGCCGCACTGAATCATCCAGCGCGGCGCTTTCTCGGGTTTGTCCACCGGGGCCTTGGCCGTTTCCGTAGTGACGGGAGCGGTAGTTTTCGGCACATTCTGATTCGGTCGCTGCGTCAGCGGCGCGACGGACGCAGGCGTCGTCGTCTGAGGTTTGATAAACACCTGAGAACGCGGTACCAGAGTCTGATCGTTATACGGCACTTCGGACAGCTGAGTAGGCTGACGGCGCATGTCCGACTGCATCTGCTCCAGCAATTGGCGCTGTTCTTCGGTCAGTTCCCCCGCCGAACGCACTTCGCCGCCGGCGGAAGGTTCCGTCGGTGTCGTCACGCCAATCTGGCGATTTTCCAGCTCTTTGATGTAGCGCCAGCGTTCTTCGGGTTTTGGCGGAAGCCCATTGCTCTTGCCGCCGACATGATTAGGGAGTACCGGAATTTCTTGCGGCTTGTTATGGGCAATGAAATACAGCCCGCCCGCGAAGGTCACCAATACGGCGACCGCAAGCGCAATCATGGTTTTGGATGCGCCTGAAGACCCCTTTTTCTTCCGGCTGGATGTCTTCTTCCGGCGTGTGCCTGAACGCCCCCGCCCGACATAGTCTCTTTGTGCCACTATCGTTTCACTACGAAGTAAAAAAAGTAACAGGATGTCATGTTACTGAACCCTAAAATGTTTGACTAGCACCGTGATCCCTAAAGCCGGTGACGCGCAAAATTCGGCGGAGCGGTACTGTCTCGAATGACCAGTTTACTGGACAGCAGGCGTGAGCCCCGGGTTACGGAATGCCCCTGCATCTGTTCAAGCAGCAGCAGCGTTGCTTCACGTCCGATTTCGTAGCGGGGTTGGACCACGGTGGAGAGCGGAGGGAAGCAGTAGCTGGCCTGGATAATATCATCAAATCCCATTAGCGATAGATCCCGCGGCACGTTCAAACCCATTTTATGAGCTTGCGCCAGCGCACCCAACGCGATGGTATCACTATGACAGAAAATCGCGGTCGGTGGGGCAGGATGTGACATTAAAACACCCAATCCGCGAATGCCGGCGTCATAGCTGAAATCCCCCCGCACGATATACTGGTTATCCACCGTCAGGCCGCCTCGTCGCAATGCCTGGATATAGCCCTGCAGCCGATATTCGCTGAGAGGCAGAGTATCCGGGCCTGCAATACAGGCGATGCGCTGATGGCCAAGCCCGTGAAGATAGTGCACAGCGTTGAATGCGGCGGTCAGGTTGTCAATATGCACCGTCGGTATTTCCAGCTCTGGAACGAATTCATTCGCCATGACCATCGGCGGCAGATTGCGGCGTGCCGCCTTACCGGTATCGAACGGTAAGTCAGATCCGAGCAGCAAAATACCATCTACCTGAGCAGTGACGTTGGGATCGGACAGCCCCGTGTCTCGCCGCCGCTGGTAGGCGCAGTCGCCGATCAGTATCAGGTAACCCCGAGCCACAGCGGTCTCTTCGATACCGCGGATGACTTCGCTGAAAAAAGGATCGCTGATATCCGGAACGATCGCCAGCAGCGTCCGGGTTTCATGTCTTCTGGCGCAGCGGGCGGACGCGTAGTGCGAATAGCCCACGGCCCTGGCCGCATCCTCAACCTTTTGCCGTGTCAGGGCGGAGACCTTTTCCGGATCCATCAGGGCTCGGGACACCGTGGCGGTCGAGACGCCCGCCTTGTCCGCCACATTCTTCATGGTTACAGCGGCCGTATTTTTATTCTCCAACGCTTATTCTCCTCACGCCAGCTTCCGCTGCTGCGTCTTTCCGGCTCCTGTCACCCAGGACCTCCCCTATGCCGCAGTTAGATTTTTACCGTGTTCAGCATAGCGCCTTGCGGCGCAGGCATTAACAAATCACGCATTATAGTTGTGGATTTATTGTTCGCTGAACAGTGCCAAGCGCGTATTTTTCGCGCTGGTTCGCAAAATCTTAGAAGAATCAATATGAAGAAAGCGTCAGCCGTCCGTTGGGTCGACGTCCAGTACCCATTTGACTTTACGCGACTGTGGCAGGGTATCGATGAGGCTTAGGGAAGTGCGCAGCAGATGCTGTAGCCGGGCGCGGGAGGGATGCTGAAGCAGCAATTGCCAACGAAATCGCCCTGCGCGTTTGGGCTGTAGCGCGGGCACGGGTCCCAGTACCCAGAGGTTTTCATCGCGCAGCGGGCTAGCTTCGAGCAGGTTACGTAGCTGGTGAAGGAATTGACTGGCTTGCTGGTTATCATGATCGTCAGCGCGAAACAGGACGTGATTGGTGAACGGCGGCAGGGCCACGCTCTGGCGCTCTTTCAGCGTTTGAGCGGCGAAGGCGTCGTAGCCCTGTTGCAATAGCGTTTGCAGCAGCGGATGTTCGGGGTGATGGGTTTGCAGCACCACTTCACCGGCTTTTCCCGCTCGTCCGGCTCGACCGGAAACTTGGGTGTAGAGCTGGGCAAACCGTTCCGCAGCCCGGAAGTCGGCGGAAAACAGAGAGCTGTCCACGTCCAGCAGCGCCACCAAGGTCACATCGGGGAAATGGTGGCCTTTGGCCAACATCTGCGTCCCTATCAGGATGCGGGCGCCGCCCTGACGCACTTGCGCCAACTGTTGCTCTAGTGCTCCCTTGCGGCTGGTGGTGTCGCGATCGATGCGGGTAATCGGTGTATCGGGGAAGAGGGCGGGTAGCGCCTGTTCGAGCTGTTCGGTGCCCACTCCCACCGGCATTATGTTGGTCGAGCCGCAGTCAGGACATTGTTGCGGCACCGGCCGCTGGCTGTCGCAGTGGTGGCAACGCAGAGTCTGCTGGTGCTGATGCAACGTGTAATAGTGGTCGCAGCGCGGACACTCGGCGATCCAGCCGCATTCATGGCACATCACCACCGGCGCAAAGCCGCGCCGATTAAGAAACAGGATGACCTGGTTTCCTTCCCGAACGTGGTGGCGAATGCGTGCAATCAGGGGTTGCGACAGACCGGTGTTGAGCGGCAGTCCTTTCAGATCGAGGATATTTTGCTGAGCAAGCCGTGCGTTACCGGCGCGTTTGCTAAGGCGTAACTGCCGGTATTTGCCGATTTGGACGTTATACAGCGTTTCCAGCGCCGGGGTCGCGGAGCCCATGACGATAGGGATATTCTCTTCCCGAGCGCGGAAAACGGCCAGATCGCGGGCGTTATAGCGCCACCCCTCCTGCTGTTTATACGAGTTGTCGTGCTCTTCGTCGATGACGATCAGGCCCAGTCGAGCGAAAGGGGTGAACAGGGCGGAGCGTGTGCCTATCACGATGGCGGCTTCCGCGTTTTTCGCCCTTAGCCAGACGGCCAGACGTTCGCTGTCGTTCAAACCGGAGTGCAGCGCGTCTACCGGTGCGTTAAAGCGGTCTCTGAAGCGAGCGATGGTTTGCGGTGTCAGTCCGATTTCCGGCACCAGCACCAGCGCTTGTTTTCCCTGCGCCAGAATGTTTTCCAATACGCTGAGATACACCTCAGTCTTGCCGGAGCCGGTAATGCCGGCCAGCAGCCAGGCGGAAAAATGTTGATCTTCGCTGCGTATCGCGCCGACGGCGGTCGCCTGCTCGGTATTCAGACGCAGGCGTTCGCCGCTGACGCTAAAGTTTGGTCGCCAGTCGCGCGGCGTTTGCGACAGAGGCCTCAGGTCGCACAGTCCTTTGGCGCGTAACGCCTGCAGAGCGGTTTCGGTCAATTCGGCGTCGCTGATCTGATGGCGATAGAGCGGCCCTTGCAGTAACGCGGCCAGCGCCTGTTGCTGTTTGGGCGAGCGTTTCAGCGTCGGCAGCGGGGTTTCACGCCCTTGTTCGGTGGCGAACCACTGCCATAGCGGAGCCGTATGCGCGGGTTTACCCTGGCGTAGCAGCGTCGGCAGCGCATGGAACAGCACTTCGCCGATGGGATAGTGGTAGTACTTCACGGCCCACATCAGGATGCGCCACAGGCTGGCGGGAAATAACGACTCCGGATCCAGCACGTCTTGCAAGGGTTTGAGCTGGGTCAGCGGCAGCGCGCTGTTATCGCTGAGTGCGGTCACGATGCCAATCATCCTGCGGTTGCCAAACGGCACGCGTACCCGCATGCCGGGAGCCGGGGATAAGGATCCCGGGGGCAGCAGATAATCAAAAGTACGCGCCAGTGGCACGGGCAGGGCAACCTGAACGACAGGCATGGCATCTCCGTCCGAAAGCTAAGGGGAAACTCTTTATACAGCAAGGATGGCAAGTCAAAAGCGGCACAATACGATTGTGCGGAAAACCATCCGGGCAACAGTGTACATGGTGCGGCAGGTTCTGTGTGGGGGTGATTGCATCGGCTGGTTAATTTCTGTATGATTCGCCGCCTTTATACCGTGTGTGTAAAGATAAAACGAATTCAACTTCAACCTCGTGTGGTGTCTGGCGGAATAGGGCTGGATAGCGACACGGCCTTAATCAGAGGTTTCCCATGAAAGAAGGTATCCATCCGAATTACAGCGAAATTACTGCATCTTGCTCTTGCGGTAATATCATCAAAACCCGTTCTACTGCGGGTCACGACCTGAACCTGGACGTATGCTCCGCTTGCCACCCGTTCTACACTGGCAAACAGCGTGTTGTTGACACTGGTGGTCGTGTTGATCGCTTCAACAGGCGTTTCAGCATCCCGGGCAGCAAGAAGTAATTTGCTTCACGGTTTTTGCCGCAGATTTTCTTCCGCGCATAGCAAAGGCACCCTCGGGTGCCTTTGTTGTTTCTGGATGCCGTTTACGGCATCACTCAGTATTCCCAGGTATCCGGGTTGATACCCATTTCCCGCATGATCTGTTTGGCCGCCTCGGGGATTTCATCGCAGCGCTCTTTACGCAAGTCTTCATCATTCGGCAACGGTTGCCCAGTAAACGCATGGAGAAACGCTTCGCAAAGCAATTCGCTATTGGTGGCGTGACGCAGGTTGTTTACCTGACGACGGGTGCGCTCATCAGTTAAAATTTTCAATACTTTCAACGGGATGGAAACCGTGATCTTCTTGACCTGTTCACTTTTCTTGCCGTGTTCAGCGTATGGGCTTACGTATTCGCCATTCCACTTAGCCATGAGATACCTTAAAAAATTATCGTGATGAGGACAGTCACTGTCATAAATTGTCTTAATTCTAGCGATTATTATAGGGATGCTCAATCTATACGCAAAGAAGTTTAGAAGTCTAGATGTATTGACGTCTACGTTGACTGCGTTTACTCTTGGGCCTCCTCATTCAGCTACCAGTCAGGAATCATCATCGATGACGCGCAAACAGGCCACTATCGCAGTTCGCAGCGGGTTGAATAACGACGAGCAGTATGGTTGCGTCGTTCCGCCTATTCATCTCTCCAGCACTTATAACTTCGCCGGTTTTAATCAGCCTCGTGAGCACGATTACTCACGGCGCGGTAATCCCACCCGCGACGTCGTGCAACGTGCGCTCGCCGAGCTGGAAGGCGGGGCGGGTGCGGTGATGACCAACAGCGGTATGTCGGCGATCTTGCTGGTTTGCACCGTTTTCCTGCGTCCGGGCGATCTTTTGGTGGCTCCTCATGACTGCTACGGCGGCAGCTACCGTCTGTTCGACAGCCTGAGCCAACGTGGCGCGTTTCGGGTGAAATTCGTCGATCAGGGCAATGATGCGGAGCTGAAGGCGGCGCTGGCGGAAAAACCGCGTTTGGTACTGGTTGAAAGCCCCAGCAATCCACTACTGCGTGTAGTGGATATCGCCGCGATCTGTCAGGCGGCGCGTGATGAGGGCGCGGTTAGCGTGGTGGATAATACCTTCCTGAGCCCGGCGCTGCAGAATCCGCTGAGCCTGGGCGCCGACCTGGTGGTGCACTCTTGCACCAAATATCTCAACGGTCACTCGGATGTGGTCGCGGGGACGGTCATTGCGCGCGACCCTGAACTCGTGACCGAACTGGCCTGGTGGGCCAACAATATCGGCGTGACCGGCGCGGCGTTTGACAGCTATATGCTGCTGCGCGGCCTGCGAACGTTGGCCCCCCGCATGTCAGCGGCGCAGAAAAACGCGCTACAAATTGTGGAATACCTTCAGCAGCAGCCGCTGGTGAAAAAACTGTATCACCCCTCTTTACCGGAAAACGCCGGGCATGACATCGCGCGTCGCCAGCAATCGGGTTTTGGGGCTATGCTGAGCTTTGAACTGGACGGCGATGAAGAGACGTTGCGCCGTTTCCTGTCCTCACTGGCGCTATTTACACTGGCGGAGTCGTTGGGAGGCGTGGAAAGCCTGATCTCCCACGCCGCCACCATGACTCATGCCGGAATGGCCCCGGAAGCGCGTGCGGCGGCAGGGATTTCCGAGATGCTGCTGCGAGTTTCCGTCGGTATTGAAGACGGCGACGATCTGGTCGCCGATTTGAAACAGGCATTTCAGGCAGTCGCAAAGAGGTAACGATGAGTGCTTTAGGGATAGCGGGTGCCGCCACAGGTCGGCAGTTGCATAAGTTTGGCGGCAGCAGTTTGGCTGATGTGAAATGCTATCAGCGCGTCGCCGGTATTATGGCTGAATACAGTCGTCCCGGTGATCTGATGGTCGTGTCGGCGGCGGGTGGGACCACCAATCAGCTGATTAGCTGGCTAAAGCTCAGCCAAACCGACCGTATCTCCGCGCATCAGGTGCAGCAGGCATTGCGCCGCTATCAAAGCGATCTTATTGCCGGCCTGTTGCCGGAGGCCGCAGCAGAGCGGCTGACTTCTGCATTTATCCATGACCTTGAGCGTTTGGCGCTACTGCTGGATGGCAAAATTACCGAAGCGGTTTACGCCGAAGTCGTTGGGCACGGAGAAGTCTGGTCTGCCCGACTGATGGCCGCCGTACTCAATCAATTAGACATCGATGCCTCCTGGCTGGATGCGCGCACGTTTCTCTGCGCGGAGCGCTCCGCATTGCCGCAGGTTGACGAAGGACGCTCCTGGCCGCTGTTGCAGCAGCAGCTCACACAGCATGCCAATCAGCGTCTGGTGATCACTGGTTTTATCAGCCGCAATGAAGCGGGTGAAACGGTCCTCCTGGGAAGAAATGGTAGCGACTACTCGGCCACGCAGATTGGCGCGCTGGCGGACGTTGACCGTGTGACGATCTGGAGTGACGTTGCCGGTGTGTTCAGCGCGGATCCGCGCAAAGTCAAAGATGCCTGTTTGCTGCCGTTATTGCGGTTGGATGAGGCGAGCGAGCTGGCGCGTTTGGCCGCTCCGGTTCTGCATACCCGGACGTTGCAGCCGGTGTCCGGCAGCGATATCAATCTTGAGCTGCGGTGCAGTTATCAACCTGAACAGGGGTCGACACGTATAGAACGCGTGCTTGCCTCCGGGACCGGCGCCAAGATCGTCACCAGCCATGATGATGTTTGTCTGATTGAGGTGACGGTGCAAGATGGACACGATTTCCAACGTGTGCAGCAAGACGCCGGGCAATTGCTTCAGCGCGCGCAGATTAAAGCGCTGGCGACGGGCATTCATCCTGACCGTGACCTACTGCAGTTTTGCTATACCTCGGAAGTGGTCGACAGCGCCTGGTCGCTGTTAGCGCAGTCGGCGCTGCCGATTCAGCTTCGACTGCGCGAGGGTTTGGCGGTCGTGGCGGTCGTGGGGGCTGGCGTCGGCAACAACCCGCTTCATAGCCACCGCTTCTATCAACAGCTAAAAGATCAGCCGGTCGAATTCGTTTGTGAATCGGACGATAGCATCAGCCTGGCGGCGGTGCTGCGCGTCGGGCCGACGGAACATCTGGTGCGTGGTCTGCATCATTCCCTGTTCCGTGCGGAGAAACGCATCGGACTGGTGCTGTTCGGTAAAGGCAACATCGGTTCCCGCTGGCTGGAGCTGTTCGCTCGCGAGCAGACTCATCTTTCCGCGCGTACCGGTTTTGAATTTGTTCTGGCCGGTGTCGTCGACAGCCGCCGCAGCTTGCTTAATCACGACGGTTTGGATGCGGGGCGTGTGCTGGCGTATTTCGATGATGAAGCTCAGGAGCGCGACGAAGATGAGCTGTTCCTGTGGATGCGCGATCATCCTTATGATGACCTGGTGGTGTTGGATGTGACCGCCAGCGGCGCGGTGGCCGACCTCTATCTGGACTTCGCCAGCTACGGTTTTCACGTCATCAGCGCGAATAAACAGGCGGGCGCTTCCGGCGGCGACAATTATCGCCAAATTCGCGATGCGTTCGCGAAAACCGGCGGTCACTGGTTATACAACGCCACCGTCGGCGCCGGACTGCCGGTGAACTATGCGGTCCGCGACCTGTGTGAAAGCGGGGACAGTATCCTGGCCATCAGCGGGATCTTTTCCGGCACGCTGTCCTGGCTGTTCCTGCAGTTCGACGGCACGGTGCCGTTCACCGAACTGGTGGATCAGGCATGGCAGCAAGGTTTGACCGAGCCGGACCCGCGCGACGATCTGTCCGGTCAGGACGTCATGCGTAAACTGGTGATTCTGGCGCGCGAAGCCGGCCATGAAATCGAGCCGTCGCAGGTGCGTGTCGAGTCGCTGGTTCCCGCAGGTTGTGAACAGGGGTCCGTCGACCAGTTCTTCGAGGATGGCGAGTCGCTGAACAACCAAATGCTACAACGGCTGGAAGCAGCCAATGAAATGGGATTGGTGTTGCGCTATGTGGCGCGCTTCGACGCCAGCGGTAAGGCGCGCGTCGGGGTCGAGGCCGTCCGCCCGGATCATCCTCTGGCCGCGTTGCTGCCGTGCGACAACGTCTTCGCTATCGAGAGCCGTTGGTATCGTGACAACCCGCTGGTTATCCGAGGTCCGGGTGCCGGTCGTGATGTGACCTCCGGGGCTATCCAATCCGATCTGAACCGGTTGGCTCAACTCCTCTGATGGCGAGGATGCTGGCGAAGTCATCGTGAAAAATCGCCGCGTTCCCACTCCGCCCGAAGCGTTCTGCTTCGGGTTTTTTTATGCCTAAATTCAACGAGTTAAATCAACGCAAAAGCAACATGAATCCTCCTCACATTGCATGAATAAACATCAGCACCGAAGGCGTTGACTACGGCTACCGATTCCGCCATTTTTATATAGACGTCTAAACGTATAGACGTGTGAATGGTGGCAATGATCACGGCTAATTGAGGTAAGGATATGAGTTTTTTCCACGCGAATCATCAGGAGGCGCTGAATCAGAGCCTGGCGGAATTGCAGGGGCACATTAATGTTTCTTTCGAATTTTTCCCGCCGCGCACCAGTGAGATGGAAGGGACGCTATGGAGTTCAATTGACCGTTTGAGCAGCCTGAAACCTAAGTTCGTGTCGGTGACTTACGGCGCGAACTCCGGAGAGCGCGATCGCACGCATAGCATCATCAAGGCGATCAAAGAACGCATCGGCGTTGATGCGGCGCCACATCTGACCTGTGTTGACGCAAGCCGCGGTGAGCTGAAAGCCATTGCACAGGATTATTGGCAAAGCGGTATTCGTCACATCGTCGCGCTGCGGGGCGATCTCCCCCCTGAAGGCGGCAAACCGGAGCTTTATGCGGCGGATTTGGTGACCCTGCTGAAAGAAGTGGGTGACTTCGATATCTCTGTGGCGGCCTACCCTGAAGTGCATCCTGAGGCTAAGAGCGCTCAGGCCGATTTGATTAATTTGAAACGCAAAGTCGATGCGGGCGCTAATCGCGCCATCACCCAGTTCTTTTTTGATGTGGAAAGCTATCTGCGTTTTCGCGACCGTTGTGTTTCCACAGGGATCGACGTAGAAATTGTGCCGGGCATTCTACCGGTGTCCAACTTCCGACAGCTGCAGCGCTTTGCCACAATGACGAACGTACGTGTGCCGAACTGGATGACGGCCATGTTCGACGGGTTGGATCACGATCCGGAAACGCGCAAGATGGTGGGCGCTTCCATTGCGATGGATATGGTGAAAATCCTCCGACGGGAAGGGGTGAAAGACTTCCATTTCTATACCCTGAACCGCGCTGAGCTGAGCTATGCGATATGCCATACGTTGGGCGTTCGTCCCGCTATCGCGGCCTAATGGCGATCGCGTATTAGTGCAGCGGCGCCTCTCTTATCGGCATGCTCCTGACGGGAATGCCTCCTCGCTCCTTCTCAATAAAAGCACGCAGTTCCCGCCGGTTTCTCCGCGACTCTTATCGGTAGACAAAAAAAAGCGGGCCTGAGGCCCGCCAAAGTAACGTTGGCTTTCTTTTTATTTGTATGATTCTCAGGATGAGATCGGCGTGATTCTGTACCGTTAGTTAACATCCGGTGCCGGTAGTTTGCATGGGTAAGCCCCGGCCTGCCAGAAATTCACTGATCCTGAATGCTACAATCCAGTTGTAGCTTCTCTGCCCTGGTGGAGGCGTTGAATAAGTTCACCTTTATGTCTGATCACGTACAAAAAGAGAGCTGTTTGCTTTACTTGGAATTATTATTGCTCACAGAGGTTGATAGGGATAATCGTTCATTGCTATCATATCTATCGTTAATGGCTATCGTGATTAAGGAGAATTAAGGCATGAACATCCGGGATTTAGAATATCTTGTGGCGTTAGCGGAGCACCGGCATTTCCGCCGAGCCGCTGATTCTTGCCACGTTAGCCAACCGACGCTGAGCGGGCAGATTCGCAAGCTCGAAGACGAGCTGGGCGTCATGTTGCTGGAGCGTACCAGTCGCAAAGTACTGTTCACACAGGCCGGCTTGCTGTTGGTCGAACAGGCCCGAACGGTGCTGCGCGAAGTCAAAGTGCTGAAAGAGATGGCGAGCCAGCAAGGTGAAAGCATGTCTGGTCCGCTGCATATCGGATTGATCCCGACCGTTGGCCCTTATCTCCTTCCTCACATTATCCCTATGTTACACAAAACGTTTCCAAAACTGGAAATGTATTTGCACGAAGCGCAGACCCATCAACTGCTTGCTCAGTTGGATAGCGGCAAACTGGACTGCGCTATTCTTGCGATGGTGAAGGAATCGGAAGCCTTTATCGAAGTGCCGTTGTTTGACGAACCGATGAAACTGGCGATTTATCAGGATCACCCCTGGGCTAACCGCGAGCGGGTAGCGATGTCGGATCTGTCCGGAGAGAAACTGTTAATGCTGGAAGACGGCCACTGTCTGCGGGATCAGGCGATGGGCTTCTGTTTCCAGGCCGGGGCGGATGAAGACACCCATTTTCGGGCGACAAGTTTGGAGACGCTGAGAAACATGGTTGCAGCGGGTAGCGGTATTACGCTGTTGCCTGCCCTATCGGTTCCGAAAGAAAGGACGCGTGACGGTGTGTCTTACCTCCAGTGTTACAAACCGGAGCCAAAGCGCACGGTCGCACTTATTTATCGCCCAGGGTCGCCGCTGCGTAGCCGATATGAGCAGTTGGCCGATGCCATTCGCGAGCACATGCAACTGTATTTGGACAATCAGGCGAAGCAGTCCGCTTAAGGTGTTTGATAACGGATGTGTCGGCGTCGCTGAGTGAGCGCCTCCGCTGTCTGTGTGACGCTAATTCTTGCTTATACAAGTGGGTTGGAGGTCGCTCCATAAGAGAACAACTTTTCACGGTACTTTGGACATGGTTGAGCATGGGAGGCGTAAACGCCTCTTCATTGCTCGTTTCAATATATGTTGAGGCAAGCACAGTCGCGATTTTGCCTAAATTGTCGGTGTGCAGGCCGCTATCGGTCGCCTAATTGTTGATATTGCCATTTTGATCACCCTCGACGATTTCCTAAAAAAACGCGCTATTGTCACTTTTTATACGGACAAACTTTGACGCACTTTGTCATGAGCAAAGTTTGCTATAGTGCCTCTCTAAGTAAGGAGAGCAAATCACTTTGAGCAAGACCACGGGTGTTAGAGCACAACAAAAAGAGCGGACGCGTCGTTCCCTTATTGAAGCTGCATTTAGTCAGCTAAGCGCTGAGCGCAGTTTTGCCAGCCTTAGCCTGCGCGAGGTTGCCCGCGAGGCCGGAATCGCCCCCACGTCTTTCTATCGTCATTTCCGCGATGTGGATGAACTCGGTCTGACGATGGTAGATGAGAGCGGACTGATGCTCCGCCAATTGATGCGGCAGGCGCGCCAGCGCATCGTCAAGAGCGGCGGTAGCGTAATCAGGACGTCTGTATCCACTTTCATGGAATTCATCGGCAACAACCCGAATGCTTTTCGCCTTTTGCTGCGTGAGCGTTCCGGGACTTCCGCCGCATTTCGTGCCGCGGTTGTCCGGGAAATTCAGCATTTTATTGCCGAACTGGCGGATTATCTTGAAGTCGAAAATCATATCCCACGGAGTTTCGCCGAGGCGCAGTCGGAAGCGATGGTGACGATTGTTTTCAGTGCGGGCGCGGAAGCGCTAGACATCGGCGCTGAACAGCGAAGCCAACTGGAAGAACGCTTGGTACTACAGCTGCGGATGATTGCGAAAGGGGCGTATTACTGGTATCGAAGAGAGCTAAGTAAAGGGTTTACTACGCCGTAGTCTTTCAGACTCGTTGAGGAACATCATGGCAAAACTGAAAAATGCAGAGAAAGGGACGTTGGTGCTGTCGATGATTGCCGGTTTGTCCATCAATGGCACGTTCACCGCCTTATTCAGCGCCATTGTTCCATTTTCCATTTTCCCGCTCATCGCGTTGGCGTTGTCGGTTTACTGTCTACACCGACGCTATCGGCGCCTGGATATGTCGCTTGGGTTGCCAAAGTTGGTTGCTGGATGTTTTCTGTTGGGGCTATTGCTCTACAGTGCGACGATTCGGGCCGAGTACTCCCAAATCGGCTCCAACTTCGTGCCGTCCACCCTCTGCGTCGTACTGGCTTTGTGGCTGATCATTAAGCTGCGTAGCCGTCAGTCGCCCGATGAACGTGTCTCTTAGTTAATCAAGCCGACAGCCGGAAAATCCGGCTGCGAATGCGTTAGGCTAATTTTTCCAGTAAAACGCCGCACTCCATGTGATGGGTGTAGGGGAACTGATCGAACAGAGCGAGTTGACTGACTTTGTGTGTCTGGCTCAGGGTTTCCAGATTGGCGCACAAGGTTTCCGGGTTGCAGGATATGTACATAATGCGTGGGTATTCCAGAACCAGACGTAACGTATCGTCATCCAAACCGCTGCGCGGCGGGTCGACAAAAATGGTTTCGCAGTGATAGCTGCTAAGATCGATGCCTTTAAGCCGATTGAACTGACGGACTCCGCGCATGGCTTGGGTGAACTCCTCTGCCGCCATGCGAATAATCTGCACATTATCGATCTGGTTGGCGGCAATGTTGTATTGCGCGGCAGCCACCGATGGCTTGGCTATCTCGGTCGCCAATACGTTGTCGAAGTTACGCGCCAGCGCCAACGAGAAGTTGCCATTGCCGCAGTAAAGCTCCAGCAGGTCCCCTTTCGAACCGGCCGTCACGTTCAGCGCCCATTCCAGCATCTGTACATTCATCGCGGCGTTGGGCTGGGTGAAACTGTTTTCCACCTGACGATAGATGATGTCTTTGCCGGCAACCGGCAGCACTTCATCGACATAATCCCGATCGAGACAGATTTTAGTTTTCGTCGCTCGTCCTATCAGTTGCAGATTGAATCCCTGGGCACGCAGTTGATCGCGTAGTTCGCAAGCCTGTTGCTGCCACTCCTCATCCAACGGACGGTGGTACAGCAGCGAGACGACAATCTCGCCGCTCACCGTGGAAAGATAATCAATCTGGAATAGCTTGCGGCGTAACACAGGTTGTGGACGGATGGCGGACAGCAGCCGCGGCATTAATGCGTTGATCAGCTCGCTAGCCGCGGGGAATTTATCGACGCGAATACGCTGTTTGGTCAGTTGATCGAACATGATGTGGTAAAGATCGTCACCGTCGTGCCAGACGCGAAACTCGGCCCGCATCCGGTAGTGGCTGACCGGAGAACGAAACACGGCGGGATCCGGCGCGGAAAATGGCGCCATCATCGTCGTAAGACGAATTCGCTTCTCTTCAAGCTGAGCGTCGTAGTTTTCGATGGGCAGGATTTCTGGCGTCATAAGGTTCTCATTTAAAAGCGGCAAGGATGACTTTACAGGCGGCGATTGTAGGGGATTTGTAAGGGATGTCCATCCTTGTCATAGCGAGCCGTCCTGTTTGTTGCGATGTGCGCTGGCGACAGATTACCTCCTCTCGAACAACCCGGTTCATGGTAAAATCGCGATCTGTTTATTTGGGTGAAGAGTAATATATGGCTACCGATTGGCAGAGCGAGAATCCGGTCTCGCCGGAAGCTGTTCCTTCTGTTTCCGGGCGTCCTACCGTACTGATCCTTGATTCCGGCGTGGGCGGTTTGTCGGTTTATGATGAAGTTCGCAAGTTGCTTCCGGAATTGCACTATATCTACGCGTTCGATAACGAAGCGTTCCCCTACGGCGAGAAACCCGAGCAGTTTATTATCCAGCGGGTACTCGCCATCGTTGAAGCGGTCCAGCAACGATATTCGCTTTCGATGGTTATAGTAGCCTGTAACACTGCGAGCACGATTTCCCTTCCTGCCCTACGTGCACGATTCTCCTTTCCTGTTGTGGGTGTCGTGCCTGCCGTCAAGCCGGCGGCAAGGCTCACACGCAACGGCGTGGTCGGGTTGCTTGCCACTCGCGGTACAGTGCAACGCACTTATACGCGTGAACTTATTGCGCGCTTTGCTAATGATTGCAAGATTTTGCTGCTGGGATCGTCGGAACTGGTGGAACTGGGTGAAGCTAAGCTGCGAGGAGAGCGTGTTTCAACCGAAGCGTTGCTGCATATATTAAAACCCTGGCTCAAACTATCTGAACCGCCAGACACCGTCGTTCTGGGGTGCACTCACTTTCCTTTACTGGCGGAGGAACTGCAGCAGGTCCTGCCGGATGGGACTCGGCTGGTGGATTCCGGGGCAGCGATTGCGCGAAGAGCATTATGGCTGATTGAACATATGGAAACACCGGTGCTGTCTATTAAGAAAAACGTGGCCTTTTGTCTTAACATGACGCCGCAGGTTGTTATGCTACAGCCGATATTAACTCGCTATGGCTTCGATTCGCTGGAAAAATTACTGCTCTACCCAGTTTTTGAGTGAATTATGAGCGGTCGGAAATGTTTTTGTATTTAACGCTTGTCAGCCCGAAATAACGCCCTATAATGCGCTCCCACTGACACGGCGAAGCGGACAACGCGGCGCGGTGACAGTCGGAGAAAGACGAAGAAAGTCGTTGACTCTGAACGAGGTAAGCGTAATATACGCGGCCTCACGTTAGCCGCTTAGGCGGAAACGAAACGCTCTTTAACAATATAATCAGACAATCTGTGTGGGCACTCACAAGACACTATCGCAAAAGATACGAAAAAGTCTTGAAGAGTGAACAACAGTTAATTCATTACGAATCAACAGTAAAATTCTTTGAGCATCGCTATTAAGTTAGCAAATCAAGCTTTTAATTGAAGAGTTTGATCATGGCTCAGATTGAACGCTGGCGGCAGGCCTAACACATGCAAGTCGAGCGGCAGCGGAAGGGAGCTTGCTCCCTTGCCGGCGAGCGGCGGACGGGTGAGTAATGTCTGGGGATCTGCCCGATGGAGGGGGATAACTACTGGAAACGGTAGCTAATACCGCATAACGTCGCAAGACCAAAGTGGGGGACCTCAGGGCCTCACACCATCGGATGAACCCAGATGGGATTAGCTAGTAGGCGGGGTAAGAGCCCACCTAGGCGACGATCTCTAGCTGGTCTGAGAGGATGACCAGCCACACTGGAACTGAGACACGGTCCAGACTCCTACGGGAGGCAGCAGTGGGGAATATTGCACAATGGGGGAAACCCTGATGCAGCCATGCCGCGTGTATGAAGAAGGCCTTCGGGTTGTAAAGTACTTTCAGCGGGGAGGAAGGCAGTGAACTTAATACGTTCGCTGATTGACGTTACCCGCAGAAGAAGCACCGGCTAACTCCGTGCCAGCAGCCGCGGTAATACGGAGGGTGCAAGCGTTAATCGGAATGACTGGGCGTAAAGCGCACGCAGGCGGTTTGTTAAGTCAGATGTGAAATCCCCGAGCTTAACTTGGGAACTGCATTTGAAACTGGCAGGCTAGAGTCTTGTAGAGGGGGGTAGAATTCCAGGTGTAGCGGTGAAATGCGTAGAGATCTGGAGGAATACCGGTGGCGAAGGCGGCCCCCTGGACAAAGACTGACGCTCAGGTGCGAAAGCGTGGGGAGCAAACAGGATTAGATACCCTGGTAGTCCACGCTGTAAACGATGTCGACTTGGAGGTTGCGGTCTTGAACTGTGGCTTCCGGAGCTAACGCGTTAAGTCGACCGCCTGGGGAGTACGGCCGCAAGGTTAAAACTCAAATGAATTGACGGGGGCCCGCACAAGCGGTGGAGCATGTGGTTTAATTCGATGCAACGCGAAGAACCTTACCTACTCTTGACATCCAGAGAACTTGGCAGAGATGCCTTGGTGCCTTCGGGAGCTCTGAGACAGGTGCTGCATGGCTGTCGTCAGCTCGTGTTGTGAAATGTTGGGTTAAGTCCCGCAACGAGCGCAACCCTTATCCTTTGTTGCCAGCACGTAATGGTGGGAACTCAAAGGAGACTGCCGGTGATAAACCGGAGGAAGGTGGGGATGACGTCAAGTCATCATGGCCCTTACGAGTAGGGCTACACACGTGCTACAATGGCGCATACAAAGAGAAGCGAACTTGCGAGAGTAAGCGGACCTCATAAAGTGCGTCGTAGTCCGGATTGGAGTCTGCAACTCGACTCCATGAAGTCGGAATCGCTAGTAATCGTAGATCAGAATGCTACGGTGAATACGTTCCCGGGCCTTGTACACACCGCCCGTCACACCATGGGAGTGGGTTGCAAAAGAAGTAGGTAGCTTAACCTTCGGGAGGGCGCTTACCACTTTGTGATTCATGACTGGGGTGAAGTCGTAACAAGGTAACCGTAGGGGAACCTGCGGTTGGATCACCTCCTTACCGAAGTGAAGTGCTAGTGAAGTGCTCACACAGATTGTCTGATGAAGAAGAACGAGCAGAAATACCTTTATAGGCTTGTAGCTCAGGTGGTTAGAGCGCACCCCTGATAAGGGTGAGGTCGGTGGTTCAAGTCCACTCAGGCCTACCAAATTTTCTCTTATGCTGCGTTATGCTCAGGCTTGTTTACAAGAGTAAACGCCGCCCTCGCACGCCTTGCCTAAGAAAAAATTAACTCTTCCATGAGTGGTATCTAAAGGTAACTGTAAGTGACGTTTGGGGCTATAGCTCAGCTGGGAGAGCGCCTGCTTTGCACGCAGGAGGTCTGCGGTTCGATCCCGCATAGCTCCACCATACAAAGACTTCAGAGCGTATTGGCGACAGTATGCTGTGAAGTATTTTGCTCTTTAACAATCTGGAACAAGCTGAAATTTGAAACGATGCGGCTGAACATCTCTCTGCGTGCAGTATTGAGCGGTGATTTGGTTGCGTCAGAGTCTCTCAAATAATCGCAGCGTGAAGGGTGTCTTACGAGACACCTTCGGGTTGTGAGGTTAAGTGACTAAGCGTACACGGTGGATGCCTAGGCAGTCAGAGGCGATGAAGGGCGTGCTAATCTGCGAAAAGCGTCGGCAAGGTGATATGAACCGTTATACCCGACGATACCCGAATGGGGAAACCCAGTGCAATCCGTTGCACTATCATGTCATGAATACATAGTGGCATGAGGCGAACCGGGGGAACTGAAACATCTCAGTACCCCGAGGAAAAGAAATCAACCGAGATTCCCCCAGTAGCGGCGAGCGAACGGGGAGGAGCCCAGAACCTGAATCAGTTTGAGTCTTAGTGGAAGCGTCTGGAAAGTCGCACGACAGAGGGTGATAGTCCCGTACACGAAGAGGCATGAGCTGTGAGTTCGACGAGTAGGGCGGGACACGTGTTATCCTGTCTGAATATGGGGGGACCATCCTCCAAGGCTAAATACTCCTGACTGACCGATAGTGAACCAGTACCGTGAGGGAAAGGCGAAAAGAACCCCGGCGAGGGGAGTGAAATAGAACCTGAAACCGTGTACGTACAAGCAGTGGGAGCATCCTTCGGGGTGTGACTGCGTACCTTTTGTATAATGGGTCAGCGACTTATATTCTGTAGCAAGGTTAACCGCATAGGGGAGCCGCAGGGAAACCGAGTCTTAACTGGGCGTTAAGTTGCAGGGTATAGACCCGAAACCCGGTGATCTAGCCATGGGCAGGTTGAAGGTTGGGTAACACTAACTGGAGGACCGAACCGACTAATGTTGAAAAATTAGCGGATGACTTGTGGCTGGGGGTGAAAGGCCAATCAAACCGGGAGATAGCTGGTTCTCCCCGAAAGCTATTTAGGTAGCGCCTCGTGAAGTCATCTTCGGGGGTAGAGCACTGTTTCGACTAGGGGGCCATCCCGGCTTACCAACTCGATGCAAACTGCGAATACCGAAGAATGTTATCACGGGAGACACACGGCGGGTGCTAACGTCCGTCGTGAAGAGGGAAACAACCCAGACCGCCAGCTAAGGTCCCAAAGTCATGGTTAAGTGGGAAACGATGTGGGAAGGCCCAGACAGCCAGGATGTTGGCTTAGAAGCAGCCATCATTTAAAGAAAGCGTAATAGCTCACTGGTCGAGTCGGCCTGCGCGGAAGATGTAACGGGGCTAAACCATGCACCGAAGCTGCGGCAGCGACGCTTAGGCGTTGTTGGGTAGGGGAGCGTTCTGTAAGCCTGCGAAGGTGGCCTGTGAGGGCTGCTGGAGGTATCAGAAGTGCGAATGCTGACATAAGTAACGATAATGCGGGTGAAAAACCCGCACGCCGGAAGACCAAGGGTTCCTGTCCAACGTTAATCGGGGCAGGGTGAGTCGACCCCTAAGGCGAGGCCGAAAGGCGTAGTCGATGGGAAACAGGTTAATATTCCTGTACTTGGTGTTACTGCGAAGGGGGGACGGAGAAGGCTGGGTTATCCGGGCGACGGTTGTCCCGGTTTAAGCGTGTAGGTGGGTGTTTTTGGTAAATCCGGAACACCGTTAACACTGAGGCGTGACGACGAGTCACTACGGTGATGAAGTAACCGATGCCAAGCTTCCAGGAAAAGCCTCTAAGCTCCAGGTAACACGAAATCGTACCCCAAACCGACACAGGTGGTCAGGTAGAGAATACCCAGGCGCTTGAGAGAACTCGGGTGAAGGAACTAGGCAAAATGGTGCCGTAACTTCGGGAGAAGGCACGCTGGCGTTGGTGAAGGGACTGGCTCCCGGAGCTGATACCAGTCGCAGATACCAGCTGGCTGCAACTGTTTAATAAAAACACAGCACTGTGCAAACACGAAAGTGGACGTATACGGTGTGACGCCTGCCCGGTGCCGGAAGGTTAATTGATGGGGTCAGCCGCAAGGCGAAGCTCTTGATCGAAGCCCCGGTAAACGGCGGCCGTAACTATAACGGTCCTAAGGTAGCGAAATTCCTTGTCGGGTAAGTTCCGACCTGCACGAATGGCGTAATGATGGCCAGGCTGTCTCCACCCGAGACTCAGTGAAATTGAACTCGCTGTGAAGATGCAGTGTACCCGCGGCAAGACGGAAAGACCCCGTGAACCTTTACTATAGCTTGACACTGAACCTTGAGCCTTGATGTGTAGGATAGGTGGGAGGCTTTGAAGTGTGGACGCCAGTCTGCATGGAGCCGACCTTGAAATACCACCCTTTAATGTTTGATGTTCTAACGTGGGCCCCTGAACGGGGTTGCGGACAGTGTCTGGTGGGTAGTTTGACTGGGGCGGTCTCCTCCCAAAGAGTAACGGAGGAGCACGAAGGTTAGCTAATCCTGGTCGGACATCAGGAGGTTAGTGCAAAGGCATAAGCTAGCTTGACTGCGAGAGTGACGGCTCGAGCAGGTGCGAAAGCAGGTCTTAGTGATCCGGTGGTTCTGAATGGAAGGGCCATCGCTCAACGGATAAAAGGTACTCCGGGGATAACAGGCTGATACCGCCCAAGAGTTCATATCGACGGCGGTGTTTGGCACCTCGATGTCGGCTCATCACATCCTGGGGCTGAAGTAGGTCCCAAGGGTACGGCTGTTCGCCGTTTAAAGTGGTACGCGAGCTGGGTTTAGAACGTCGTGAGACAGTTCGGTCCCTATCTGCCGTGGGCGTTGGAAGATTGAGGGGGGTTGCTCCTAGTACGAGAGGACCGGAGTGAACGCACCACTGGTGTTCGGGTTGTGATGCCAATTGCATTGCCCGGTAGCTAAGTGCGGAAGAGATAACCGCTGAAAGCATCTAAGCGGGAAACTTGCCCCGAGATGAGTCTTCCCTGGGACTTCGAGTCCCCTGAAGGGCCGTTGAAGACGACGACGTAGATAGGCTGGGTGTGTAAGCGTAGCGATACGTTGAGCTAACCAGTACTAATGACCCGAGAGGCTTAACCTTACAACACCGAAGGTGTTTTAGAGAGACGAGAAGAAGTTCAGCTTGTTTGCAGATTGGTTCTGGTGGTTGCACGGAGAGCGTGTGTAACGATTGGAATGAAACAGAATTTGCCTGGCGGCGATAGCGCGGTGGTCCCACCTGACCCCATGCCGAACTCAGCAGTGAAACGCCGTAGCGCCGATGGTAGTGTGGGGTCTCCCCATGCGAGAGTAGGGAACTGCCAGGCATTAATTTAAGTAGAGACCCTCAGCGAGAGCTGGGGGTTTTTGCGTTGGGGCGGTGAAAACGGCCGGCAGGCCCGTCTGGTGTATGCAGCGAAAGCTTCCCTCAGAAAACGTCGCTCAATAATGTTTCTGGATCGAGTAAACTACAGCGATATAAATACATCGAGCATGAAAACGACTATGACGAGTGCCGCCGCATCATTACAACCCTACAACTCATTTTCCCTAACTGTTTTAGCGAAAGAAGTGATTACAGCTAAATCAGCTGAAGATCTTCTTAGCGCCTGGAAAAACGCGACCATATCAAAACAGCCAGTATTAATTCTAGGCGGTGGAAGTAATGTCCTTTTCCTTGAAGATTTTAATGGGTGTGTCGTATTAAATCGTCTGAGAGGGATTGAGATCAAAGAGACGGACGCGAGTTGGCATCTTCATGTGGGCGCTGGCGAAGTCTGGCATGACCTGGTCGAATTCACCTTGAATCGTAATATTCCCGGATTAGAGAATCTGGCGTTGATCCCTGGCTGTGTCGGTTCGGCCCCCATCCAGAATATAGGTGCATATGGTGTTGAGCTGAAAGACGTGTGTGTCTATGTAGATGTTTTGAACCTCAACACCGGCGAACAAACGCGGTTGGTGCACGAGAGTTGCCAGTTTGGCTACCGTGAAAGCGTTTTCAAGCATCAATACCGTGATGGCTATGCGATTACGGCGGTTGGACTCACGTTGCCCAAACTCTGGCAGCCTGTGCTTGATTATGGCGATCTGACGCGATGCGATCCTCAGACTGTGACGCCCCAGGACGTTTTCAATTCAGTGTGTGCTATGCGCAAGAGCAAGCTGCCCGATCCTGCCGTGAATGGGAATGCAGGCAGCTTTTTTAAGAATCCGGTACTTCCTGCAGCCCTCGCGAATGAGCTATTACGGCGATTCCCTCTGGTACCGCATTATCCTCAGGCTAACGGCGAAGTTAAATTTGCCGCCGGATGGTTAATCGACCAGTGTGAGCTTAAAGGCCACCGTATCGGTGATGCTGCGGTACACGCCAATCAGGCTTTGGTTCTCGTTAACGTCGGACACGCGACAAGCGCGGAGGTCGTCAGTCTGGCGCGTTACGTTCGTCACCAGGTAGCTGAAAAGTTTGGTGTGTGGTTAGAGCCCGAGGTGAGATTCATTACCCGTCAGGGGGAAGTCAATGCAGTCGAGGTGCTGGCATGAGAGACAATACCGTTCCTCTGAAGTTGATTTCCTTTCTGTCCGACGGCGAATTTTATTCAGGAGAAGCGCTCGGCGAGCGTCTGGGAATGAGCCGCTCTGCGATC
This sequence comes from Lonsdalea populi, assembly GCF_015999465.1. Classification (NCBI taxonomy): domain Bacteria; kingdom Pseudomonadati; phylum Pseudomonadota; class Gammaproteobacteria; order Enterobacterales; family Pectobacteriaceae; genus Lonsdalea; species Lonsdalea populi. Next base: position 3,624,401 of record NZ_CP065534.1, on the reverse strand, counting down.
AATAAGCACATTAATACCATTCGTGAATGGGGTCTTGATGTTTTTACCGTTACAGGTAAAGGTTACGCATTACCTGCTCCGATAGAGCTACTGGATGCTGAAAAAATCCGAGCACCAACTAGCGGCGGAAATATCTATGTGTTGCCCGTCATCGATTCTACCAATCAGTATCTACTAAATCGTCTCGATAAAATTTCATCTGGAGATGTCTGCATCTCCGAATATCAGCAGGCGGGACGTGGTCGCAGAGGGCGGCGATGGTTCTCTCCTTTCGGTGCGAATCTCTACTTATCACTCTATTGGCGTTTAGAGCAAGGGCCTGCGGCCGCGATTGGAGTGAGCCTGGTCATTGGTATCATCATGGCAGAAGTGCTGCACAGTCTGGGAGCGGATGGAGTACGGGTTAAGTGGCCTAACGATCTTTATTTGAACGATCGCAAGCTGGCTGGAATCCTGGTTGAGCTGAACGGCAGAACCGGTGATGCGGCTCACCTCGTCATTGGCGTTGGTATTAATCTGCAAATGCGGGAGCCGGGAGCCGAAATGATCAACCAAGGCTGGATCAACTTGCAGGAAGCGGGTGTGGCTATCGATCGCAACACGTTGGCGGCCCGCTTGATTACAGAATTACGTGCGGCGCTGGTCTCTTTCGAACAGCATGGTTTGGCTCCGTTAATTCCTCGCTGGAAATCTCTGGATAACTTTTATAATCGGCCGGTAAAACTTTTGATGGGTGATAAAGAGATTGTCGGGGTCGATAAAGGCATCGACAATCAAGGGGCATTGTTACTGGAGCAAAACGGCGTGTTGATACCCTACATCGGCGGAGAAATTTCGTTGCGCGGAGCATCAAAATAATCAGGGGATGAACATCCCCTGGAATTATTATTTACGCAGAGTTACGCGCTCGACAGCATGATTGGCGCTTTTCGTCATAATCAAACTGGCTCTTTCACGGGTAGGCAGAATATTTTTTTTCAGGTTTAATCCGTTGATTTCACACCATACCTGAGACGCAAATTCCACGGCTTCTTCTTCCGTAATTTTTGCATAGTTGTGGAAATAGGAGTCCGGGTTGGCAAATGCGCCCTGTCTGAATTTCAGAAAGCGGTTGATGTACCAGCTTTTCAGCAACTCTTCCGGCGCATCGACATAGATGGAGAAATCCACAAAGTCGGATACGAAGACCCGATGTGGATCATGAGGATAGTCCATGCCGCTTTGTAAAACATTCAATCCTTCCAATATAAGAATATCGGGCTGTTCGATGACCTGCTGTTGGTCAGGGACGATGTCGTATGTCAAATGGGAGTAGGTTGGCGCGACGACTCTGGGAGCCCCTGACTTCACCTCAGAAACGAATTTCACCAGACTGTGCATATCGTATGACTGGGGAAATCCTTTTTTCTTCATCAGGTTTCTTTCTTTTAAAACCTTATTGGGATGTAAGAAGCCGTCTGTGGTAATCAACTCAACGGTACGATGTTCTGGCCATCGGCTGAGCAAGGCTTGCAATACGCGCGCAGTCGTACTTTTCCCAACCGCCACGCTACCGGCGACCCCGATAATGTAGGGGATTTTTTGTCCGCCAGTGCCTAAAAACTGCTCCAGAACTGCCTGGCGTCGCACATTAGAGCTGATATAAAAGTTCAATAAACGCGAGAGTGGCAGATAAATTTCTGCAACTTCGTCCAGGGATAGATCCTCATTGATACCTTTGAGTTTTAATATTTCATTCTCGGTCAGCGTTAACGGGATCGAATCCCGCAACGTCGCCCACTGCTGACGATCAAATTGCAGATATGGTGTGACCAAGGATTGCTCTCTATCTCTCATAAATACGTTTCTTTATGTCAGTACAGCGTTAAAAGGCGTCATGCCAGTCTTGAACCGTTGGATAAAAGACCACTCACCTTTTATGGGGGGGAATTAAATGACGACGGGCAGATTACCACCATGCGGGTAAAGAAAAGAAGAAGAAATCCATTACAGCGCGGATGCCTTATGAAGGCACTAGCTTTATTTCAGTAAGCCGCTACCAGCTAGCCTCATTTCATTATAAAGAGGCGTTTGTAATAAATGGCGATTTCTGGCAAAGCTCCAGTTGCACGGTTCCTACAACCTCACTTTCATAGAGCGCGATCCAAAGGAGACGCTCTCCTTTCGCAATGGCATGCCTCAGTCCGTTGAAGTAACCTTCGGCGTCTTCATAGGACAAAGGGGGCCGATGTCCGACGGAGCTGCCGTGCTTGACAGCATTAATGAGTAATCCTGCCAATGCATATCGATATAAAGGAAGGGTCGCTGTGGTAAGTAAAACGGTTTTCACGAAGCATCTCCTGCGAAAGCAAGCGGCGGCGGATAGCCTATTAACCATTAATGAGCAAAAAACATACCACTGTCGTCATAATCTATTGGGTTTTGAGTAAGTGATATAACGAAAGTGCCTTGGATGACCGTGGCTTGCTGGTCTAATGAAGACGAAGTGATGGGAGAAGGTCTGATTTAGCCTTGAGGAAAATACGGCTGACGCCGGTAGCGTGATGCATATTTGCACGAATTGCTAACGCTTATGCAAAAGAATGTCCAAAAATGTGCAAAATCTAAGCGGTAGTGCATTTTAAGCAATTTTTTTGTTGCATAGACCGGCCACTCTACCTAGAATGCGCAGCACTTGATGCCGGCTTAGCTCAGTTGGTAGAGCAACTGACTTGTAATCAGTAGGTCGCCAGTTCGACTCCGGCAGCCGGCACCATCAAGTACACAACCTGGTGGGGTTCCCGAGCGGCCAAAGGGAGCAGACTGTAAATCTGCCGTCACAGACTTCGAAGGTTCGAATCCTTCCCCCACCACCAATTCAAGCCATGAGAAATGGTTGAATCAACGTGATAAAGCAGCAAGTATCATGTTGGTGAAGGTGAGGAGTTGCGTGGCAAATCTTCCATCTCCCACCATTAATTCAATCCTGTAAACAGGATCAAAACGATCTGTGTATCAAAAATCGGATCGGAAAAATCACGGCATGGATGTAATATATGCTGGGGTTTTTGACCCTATAAAGAAATCAGGTAGCCGAGTTCCAGGATGCGGGCATCGTATAATGGCTATTACCTCAGCCTTCCAAGCTGATGATGTGGGTTCGATTCCCACTGCCCGCTCCATATTAGATGTGCTGATATAGCTCAGTTGGTAGAGCGCACCCTTGGTAAGGGTGAGGTCGGCAGTTCGAATCTGCCTATCAGCACCACTCCTTTTATATTCCTCCTGATTTCCTTTTGTTAAGCTCAGCAAGTAATTGCTTGGTTGATGTGGTGATATCACCGATTTATCCGTGTCTTAGAGGGACAATCGATGTCTAAAGAAAAATTTGAACGTACTAAACCGCACGTTAACGTCGGTACTATCGGCCACGTTGACCATGGTAAAACAACGCTGACCGCTGCTATCACTACCGTACTGGCTAAAACCTACGGCGGTTCTGCTCGCGCATTCGACCAGATCGATAACGCACCGGAAGAAAAAGCACGTGGTATCACCATCAACACGTCTCACGTTGAATACGATACCCCGACTCGCCACTACGCGCACGTTGACTGCCCAGGGCATGCCGACTACGTGAAAAACATGATCACCGGTGCTGCCCAGATGGACGGCGCGATCCTGGTCGTTGCAGCGACTGACGGCCCGATGCCGCAGACTCGTGAGCACATCCTGCTGGGTCGTCAGGTAGGCGTTCCGTTCATCATCGTGTTCCTGAACAAATGCGACATGGTTGATGACGAAGAGCTGCTGGAACTGGTTGAAATGGAAGTTCGTGAGCTGCTGTCTCAGTACGACTTCCCGGGCGACGATACTCCGGTAATCCGTGGTTCTGCTCTGAAAGCGCTGGAAGGCGAAGCTGAGTGGGAAGCGAAGATTGTAGAACTGGCCGAAGCACTGGACAGCTACATCCCGGAACCAGAACGTGCTATCGACAAGCCGTTCCTGCTGCCGATCGAAGACGTATTCTCTATCTCTGGCCGTGGTACTGTAGTTACCGGTCGTGTAGAGCGCGGCATCATCAAAGTGGGTGAAGAAGTTGAAATCGTGGGTATCAAAGACACGACTAAAACGACGTGCACCGGTGTTGAAATGTTCCGCAAACTGCTGGACGAAGGCCGTGCAGGTGAGAACGTTGGTGTTCTGCTGCGTGGTACTAAGCGTGACGAAGTTGAACGTGGTCAGGTACTGGCTAAACCGGGTTCAATCAAGCCGCACACCCAGTTCGAATCAGAAGTTTATATTCTGAGCAAAGACGAAGGCGGCCGTCATACTCCGTTCTTCAAAGGCTACCGTCCGCAGTTCTACTTCCGTACAACTGACGTAACGGGCACCATCGAACTGCCGGAAGGCGTAGAAATGGTCATGCCGGGCGACAACATCAAAATGGTTGTTAACCTGATTGCTCCGATTGCAATGGACGACGGTCTGCGTTTCGCCATCCGTGAAGGTGGCCGTACAGTAGGCGCAGGCGTGGTTGCTAAAGTTATCGCTTAATTGCTGATAAGATTTGACGCAACACGCGATAAAAGGGCATCATTTGATGCCCTTTTTCTACGCTGTCAGGGTAGAACCTATCTCATCAGCGATTGTGAAGTATAATCATTGGTGAGATAGGCTCTGTATAAACGGCGTAATCCCGAATTTTCCCTTTATAGGTAGCATTCGGTTTGGTTTGCCCTTCATGCTGGGCAAAATTATTTGTCTGAATCATTGTGACAGGTTGGTTTATGAGTGCGAATACCGAAGCTCAGGGTAGTGGACGTGGCCTTGAGATGCTGAAATGGCTGATCGTCGCTGTTTTACTGGTTGCGGCGGTTGTCGGTAATTATTATTACCGTGAGTTGAGCCTGCCTCTGCGAGCATTGGCTGTTGTTATCCTGATCGCTGTTGCGGGTGGCATAGCGTTATTGACGACGAAAGGTAAAGCGACCGTTCTGTTTGCGCGTGAAGCTCGTACTGAGGTTCGAAAAGTCATATGGCCGACTCGTCAGGAAACGCTACATACCACGCTGATCGTTGCTGCGGTAACTGCCGTCATGTCACTGATTTTGTGGGGACTGGATGGTATTCTGGTCCGTTTAGTATCGTTTATTACTGGCCTGAGGTTTTAAGATGTCTGAAGCTCCAAAGAAACGTTGGTACGTCGTTCAGGCGTTTTCTGGCTTTGAAGGTCGCGTCGCTCAGTCGCTGCGTGAACACATTAAACTTCACAACATGGAAGATCTGTTTGGTGAAGTGATGGTCCCTACTGAAGAAGTAGTGGAGATCCGTGGCGGACAGCGTCGCAAAAGCGAACGCAAATTCTTTCCGGGCTATGTGCTAGTGCAGATGGTAATGGAAGATGCCAGCTGGCATTTGGTCCGTAGCGTCCCACGCGTAATGGGCTTCATCGGCGGTACTTCTGACCGTCCGGCGCCGATTAGCGATAAAGAAGCTGATGCCATCATGAACCGCCTGCAGCAGGTGGGTGACAAACCGCGTCCGAAAACCCTGTTTGAGCCGGGTGAAATGGTCCGCGTCAACGATGGTCCATTCGCAGACTTCAACGGCGTTGTTGAAGAAGTGGATTACGAGAAAAGCCGCCTGAAAGTGTCCGTCTCTATCTTCGGCCGCGCGACTCCAGTTGAACTGGATTTCGCACAGGTAGAAAAAGGCTGATTTGAGCGTTTACCGCTAAGAATTTCTGCTTGTATATGGCGCAAAAATAGACTACTATTTCGCGCCTTTATTTTATGCGTCTGTTGACGTGTAAAACGTTTTTATCACTGCGGGGAGCTTCGCTAACCGAAGCGCTATCACCCATTCGAGGAAAGTTAAATGGCCAAGAAAGTACAAGCCTACGTCAAGCTGCAGGTTGCAGCCGGTATGGCTAACCCGAGCCCTCCGGTTGGACCGGCTCTGGGTCAGCAGGGCGTTAACATCATGGAATTCTGTAAGGCGTTCAATGCTAAGACTGACAGCATTGAAAAAGGTCTGCCGATTCCGGTTGTTATTACCGTTTACTCTGACCGTTCTTTCACCTTCGTTACCAAAACTCCGCCGGCAGCAGTTCTGCTGAAGAAAGCGGCTGGTATCAAGTCTGGTTCTGGCAAGCCGAACAAAGACAAAGTAGGTAAAGTAACCCGTGCTCAGGTACGTGAAATCGCAGAAACCAAAGCTGCGGACATGACTGGTTCTGATGTGGAAGCGATGACTCGCTCCATTGAAGGTACCGCTCGTTCCATGGGCCTGGTAGTGGAGGACTAAGAAATGGCTAAGCTGACCAAGCGCATGCGCGTGATCCGTGACAAAGTTGATGCAACTAAACAGTACGACATCAACGAAGCCGTTGCTCTGCTCAAAGAGCTGGCCACTGCGAAATTCGTAGAAAGCGTTGACGTTGCCGTAAATCTGGGCATCGACGCACGTAAATCTGACCAGAACGTACGTGGCGCGACTGTGTTGCCGCACGGTACTGGCCGCAGCGTACGCGTTGCTGTGTTTACTCAGGGTGCAAACGCTGAAGCGGCTAAAGCTGCTGGCGCTGACCTGGTAGGTATGGACGACCTGGCTGACCAGATCAAAAAAGGCGAAATGAACTTCGACGTTGTTATTGCTTCTCCGGATGCAATGCGCGTAGTTGGTCAACTCGGCCAGATCCTGGGGCCGCGTGGCCTGATGCCGAACCCGAAAGTGGGTACTGTAACGCCTAACGTTGCTGAAGCAGTTAAAAATGCTAAAGCAGGTCAGATTCGTTACCGTAACGACAAAAACGGCATCATCCATACCACTATCGGTAAGGTTGATTTCGACGCTGACAAACTGAAAGAAAACCTGGAGTCTCTGCTGGTTGCGCTGAAAAAAGCCAAACCGTCTCAGGCTAAAGGCGTGTACATCAAAAAAGTTAGCCTGTCCACCACCATGGGTGCTGGCTTGGCTGTCGATCAGAGCGGTTTGAACGCTGTAGCTAACTGATAGCTTTTGTTCCTCTTTACTGCGGTGCTGGATTTCTTTATAATCCCACGCCGCATTGTTCCACTTGTGGGACGAAAGAAGAATTTTCGGTTGGAGCCTGGCCTGATCCAGGCCTCCGTCCAAGACCGCAGGTGTTTCGAGAGAGACTTAATTTTCCTGCGTAGACGGTGACAGAGCCTGAAGAAAAGTTTGACTTGTCTTTGCTGGATTCTGCTCACCGTGTGTTACGCCTGTTGGTCGTTTTGGCTACAGGTGAAGTGAGTTCCGGAGATTTCTCCGGCTAAATCCAGGAGCAAAAGCTAATGGCATTAAATCTTCAAGACAAACAAGCGATTGTTGCTGAAGTCAGCGAAGTAGCCAAAGGCGCGCAGTCTGCGGTTGTTGCGGATTCTCGTGGCGTTACCGTAGATAAAATGACTGAACTGCGTAAAGCAGGTCGTGAAGCTGGCGTATACATGCGTGTTGTTCGTAACACGCTGCTGCGTCGCTCAGTTGAAGGTACTGAATTTGAGTGCCTGAAAGACACGTTTGTCGGTCCGACCCTGATTGCATACTCAATGGAACACCCGGGCGCTGCCGCTCGTCTGTTCAAAGAGTTTGCGAAAGCGAATGCAAAATTCGAGGTCAAAGCTGCAGCCTTTAACGGCGAGTTGATTCCGGCGGCTCAAATTGACCGTCTGGCAACCTTGCCGACTTACGAAGAAGCACTGGCACGTCTGATGTCGACCATGAAAGAAGCCGCTGCCGGCAAACTGGTTCGCACACTGGCTGCCGTACGCGATCAGAAAGAAGCGGCTTAATCGTCCCTTTTTACTGGCATCGTGTTTGCTAACGTATAAACTATTTCTGATTCTTAGGAACAATTGTTATGTCTATCACTAAAGATCAAATTCTGGAAGCAGTAGCAGCTATGTCTGTAATGGACGTTGTTGAACTGGTTTCCGCAATGGAAGAAAAATTCGGTGTTTCTGCTGCTGCCGCCGTAGCTGTTGCTGCTGCTGGCCCGGCTGAAGCCGCTGAAGAGAAAACTGAGTTCGACGTTGTTCTGTCTGCAGTTGGCGGCAACAAAGTTGCAGTTATCAAAGCAGTTCGTAGCGCGACTGGCCTGGGTCTGAAAGAAGCTAAAGACCTGGTAGAATCTGCTCCGGCAGTTCTGAAAGAAGCCATCAGCAAAGACGACGCTGAAGCTCTGAAGAAAGCCCTGGAAGAAGCTGGTGCTTCTGTTGAAGTTAAATAAATTTAACTTACAGGTTGCAGCCTGATTAATCAGGCTGATGGCTGGTGGCTTTTTAGTCACCAGCCTTTTTGCGCTGTAGGGAATCATTGGTGTTTCACACTATTTGACCATTGATTAACCCACAATATTTTTTTCTATCGACGACTTAATATACTGCATCGCCAGCCGCTTTGGCCGTCGAAGCAAATGCAGCGAAATGATTTAAGAGTGATAGAAACAAGTATTGCGAAAAGTGTTCCACTTTTCGATCGATATAAATGGTGTTGCATGAACTGTCCTTTATTTTAGGACGGACAGAGAGGTTCTACTTTTCAGCGAGCTGAGGAACCCTATGGTTTACTCCTATACCGAGAAAAAACGTATTCGTAAGGACTTTGGTAAGCGTCCGCAAGTTCTGGACGTGCCTTATCTCCTTTCTATCCAGCTTGACTCGTTCCAGAAATTCATCGAGCAAGATCCGGAAGGTCAGTACGGTCTGGAAGCCGCATTCCGTTCTGTATTTCCTATCAAAAGCTATAGCGGTAATTCCGAGCTGCAGTATGTGAGCTATCGCCTTGGCGAGCCGGTATTTGACGTCAAAGAATGCCAGATCCGCGGCGTCACATTCTCTGCGCCGTTACGCGTTAAGCTGCGTCTGGTGATCTACGAGCGTGAAGCGCCAGAAGGCACCGTTAAAGATATTAAAGAACAAGAAGTGTACATGGGCGAAATTCCGCTCATGACCGACAACGGTACCTTCGTGATAAACGGTACTGAGCGCGTTATCGTTTCTCAGCTGCATCGTAGCCCGGGCGTATTCTTTGACAGCGACAAGGGCAAAACCCACTCATCAGGTAAGGTGCTGTATAACGCGCGTATTATTCCCTATCGCGGTTCTTGGCTGGATTTCGAATTCGATCCGAAAGATAACCTGTTTGTCCGTATCGACCGTCGTCGTAAATTGCCTGCGACGATTATCCTACGTGCACTAAACTTCTCTACCGAAGACATTTTGGGCCTGTTCTTTGACAAAATTGTCTATGAAATCAATGGTAACAAGCTATTGATGGAGTTGGTTCCAGAACGTCTGCGTGGTGACACGGCTTCCTTCGATATCGAAGCCAATGGCAAGGTATACGTCGAGAAAGGTCGTCGTATTACGGCTCGTCACATCCGTCAGTTGGAAAAAGACGGCATTGAAAGCATTGAAGTTCCGGTGGAATACATTGCCGGAAAAGTGCTGGCGAAAGATTACGTTGATGAAAGCACGGGTGAAGTGCTCGCGAATGCGAACATGGAGCTGTCACTGGATCTGCTGGCCAAACTTAGCCAGTCCGGTCACAAGCAAATCGAAACGCTGTTCACCAACGATCTGGACCACGGTCCTTACATCTCCGAGACCGTACGCGTCGATCCAACTCACGATCGCTTGAGCGCGTTGGTTGAGATCTACCGCATGATGCGTCCGGGTGAGCCACCGACACGCGAAGCGGCTGAAAGCCTTTTTGAAAATCTGTTCTTCTCCGAAGATCGTTATGATTTGTCCGCAGTTGGTCGAATGAAGTTCAACCGCTCTTTGCTGCGTGAGGAAATCGAAGGTTCCGGTATCCTGAGCAAAGAAGACATTATTGATGTGATGAAGAAACTCATCGATATCCGTAATGGTAAAGGCGAAGTGGATGACATCGACCACCTGGGCAACCGTCGTATTCGTTCCGTCGGTGAAATGGCTGAAAACCAGTTCCGCGTAGGTCTGGTCCGTGTCGAACGTGCTGTTAAAGAACGCCTTTCTCTGGGCGACCTCGACACGCTGATGCCGCAGGACATGATCAACGCCAAGCCGATTTCGGCTGCGGTGAAAGAGTTCTTCGGTTCCAGCCAGCTGTCCCAGTTTATGGACCAGAACAACCCGCTGTCTGAAATTACGCATAAACGTCGTATTTCCGCATTGGGCCCAGGCGGTTTGACCCGTGAACGCGCCGGCTTTGAAGTTCGAGACGTACATCCGACTCACTATGGTCGCGTATGTCCTATCGAAACGCCGGAAGGTCCGAACATCGGTCTGATCAACTTCTTGTCCGTTTATGCGCAGACCAACGAATATGGTTTCCTGGAAACCCCTTATCGTTTGGTTCGCGACGGCGTTGTGACCGATGAGATTCATTACCTGTCTGCGATTGAAGAAGGCAACTTCGTCATCGCTCAGGCGAACACCAATTTGGACGAGGAAGGCCACTTCATTGATGAGCTGGTGACCTGCCGTAACAAAGGCGAGTCCAGCTTGTTCAGCCGCGATCAGGTTGAATACATGGACGTTTCCACCCAGCAGGTGGTTTCCGTCGGTGCATCCCTTATCCCGTTCCTGGAACACGATGATGCCAACCGTGCCTTGATGGGTGCGAACATGCAACGCCAGGCCGTTCCTACTCTGCGCGCCGACAAGCCGCTGGTAGGCACCGGTATGGAACGCGCGGTAGCGGTCGACTCCGGTGTGACCGCAGTGGCGAAACGCGGCGGTACGGTTCAGTACGTCGATGCATCACGTATTGTCATCAACGTTAACCCGGATGAAATGTATCCTGGGGAAGCCGGCATTGACATCTACAACCTGACCAAATATACCCGTTCCAACCAGAACACCTGCATCAGTCAGATGCCATGTGTGTCTCTGGGCGAGCCGATTGAGCGCGGCGACGTGCTGGCCGATGGGCCGTCCACCGATTTGGGTGAACTGGCGCTGGGTCAGAACATGCGTGTAGCGTTCATGCCGTGGAATGGCTACAACTTCGAAGACTCCATCTTGGTCTCCGAACGCGTGGTGCAGGAAGATCGCTTTACGACTATCCATATCCAGGAACTGGCTTGCGTATCTCGTGATACCAAACTGGGGCCTGAAGAGATCACCGCCGATATCCCGAACGTGGGTGAAGCCGCGCTCTCAAAACTGGATGAGTCCGGTATCGTCTATATCGGTGCGGAAGTGACCGGCGGCGACATCCTGGTCGGTAAAGTGACGCCGAAAGGCGAAACTCAGTTGACTCCGGAAGAGAAACTGCTGCGCGCCATCTTTGGTGAAAAAGCCTCTGACGTGAAAGACTCGTCTCTGCGCGTGCCTAACAGCGTTTCCGGTACGGTTATCGATGTTCAGGTCTTCACCCGTGACGGCGTTGAAAAAGACAAACGTGCTCTGGAAATTGAAGAGATGCAGCTGAAGCAGGCCAAAAAAGACCTGACTGAAGAACTGCAGATCCTCGAAGCCGGTCTGTTTGCCCGTATTCACGACGTGCTGGTTAGCGGTGGCCTTGAAGCCGCGAAGCTGGATCAGCTGCCGCGTGAGCGCTGGTTGGAACTGGGCCTGACTGATGAAGAAAAACAGAATCAGTTGGAACAGCTGGCCGAGCAGTACGACGAGCTGAAGCACGAGTTTGAGAAGAAACTCGAAGCTAAACGCCGCAAAATCACCCAGGGTGATGATCTGGCGCCGGGCGTGCTGAAAATCGTCAAGGTGTACCTGGCCGTGAAACGTCAGATCCAGCCTGGTGATAAGATGGCGGGTCGTCACGGTAACAAGGGTGTTATCTCCAAGATCAACCCGATCGAAGATATGCCTTACGATGAAAACGGTACGCCGGTAGACATCGTACTGAACCCGCTGGGCGTACCATCACGTATGAACATCGGTCAGATTCTGGAAACCCATCTGGGTATGGCTGCTAAAGGTATTGGTGACAAGATCAACACCATGCTGAAACAGCGCGAAGAAGCGGACAAACTGCGTGAGTTCATCCAGAAAGCATACGACCTGGGTAACGACGTTCGTCAGAAAGTGGATTTGAACACGTTCTCCGATGAAGAAGTGTTGCGCCTGGCAGAAAACCTGAAGAAGGGTATGCCCATCGCGACGCCGGTCTTCGACGGTGCCAAAGAGAGCGAAATCAAAGCGCTGCTACAGCTGGGCGATCTGCCGACTTCCGGTCAGATTACGCTGTTTGACGGCCGTACCGGCGAGCAGTTCGAACGTCCGGTCACTGTGGGCTATATGTACATGCTGAAACTGAACCACTTGGTTGATGACAAGATGCATGCACGTTCTACCGGTTCCTACAGCCTGGTGACTCAGCAGCCGCTGGGTGGCAAGGCGCAGTTCGGTGGTCAGCGTTTCGGTGAGATGGAAGTCTGGGCGCTGGAAGCTTACGGTGCAGCTTATACCCTGCAGGAAATGCTGACGGTGAAATCCGATGACGTGAACGGCCGTACCAAGATGTATAAAAACATCGTGGATGGCGATCACCGGATGGAACCAGGCATGCCGGAATCCTTCAACGTACTGTTGAAAGAAATCCGCTCGCTGGGTATCAACATCGAGCTGGAAGAAAAGTAATACCAGCCCGATTGCGTTGCTGACATTCGTTACAGGGGCACCTGAGTTTGACTCAGGTGCCTTACAGGTCTAACTCCGACAGGAGCCAATCCGTGAAAGACTTATTAAAGTTTCTGAAAGCGCAAACTAAGACCGAAGAGTTTGATGCGATCAAAATTGCTCTGGCATCGCCAGACATGATCCGTTCGTGGTCTTTTGGTGAAGTTAAAAAGCCGGAAACCATTAATTACCGTACGTTCAAACCAGAACGTGACGGTCTGTTCTGCGCCCGCATCTTCGGGCCGGTAAAAGATTACGAGTGCCTGTGCGGTAAGTACAAACGCCTGAAGCACCGTGGTGTTATCTGTGAGAAGTGTGGTGTTGAAGTCACCCAGACCAAAGTGCGCCGTGAGCGTATGGGCCACATCGAGCTGGCTTCTCCGACCGCGCACATCTGGTTCCTGAAATCGCTGCCTTCCCGCATCGGTTTGCTGCTGGATATGCCGCTGCGTGATATCGAACGCGTCCTGTACTTCGAATCCTATGTGGTTATCGAGGGCGGGATGACCAACCTTGAAAAGCGTCAGATCCTGACTGAAGAGCAGTATCTGGATGCGCTGGAAGAGTTTGGCGACGAATTCGACGCCAAGATGGGCGCTGAAGCTGTCCAGGCCCTGTTGAAAAACATGGATCTGGAGCAGGAGTGCGAACAGCTGCGTGAAGAGCTGAACGAAACCAACTCCGAAACCAAACGTAAAAAGCTGACCAAGCGCATCAAGCTGCTGGAAGCGTTCGTGCAGTCCGGCAACAAGCCGGAGTGGATGATCCTGACCGTGTTGCCTGTGCTGCCGCCGGACCTGCGTCCGCTGGTTCCGCTGGACGGCGGTCGTTTCGCTACGTCGGATCTGAACGATCTGTACCGTCGCGTGATCAACCGTAACAACCGTCTGAAACGTCTGCTGGATCTGGCTGCGCCGGACATTATCGTGCGCAACGAAAAACGTATGCTGCAGGAAGCGGTGGATGCGCTGCTGGATAACGGCCGTCGCGGTCGTGCCATCACCGGTTCCAACAAGCGTCCGCTGAAATCTTTGGCCGATATGATCAAAGGTAAACAGGGTCGTTTCCGTCAGAACCTGCTGGGTAAACGCGTCGACTACTCCGGTCGTTCCGTTATCACCGTAGGTCCGTACCTGCGTCTGCATCAGTGCGGTCTGCCGAAGAAAATGGCGCTGGAACTGTTCAAACCGTTCATCTACGGCAAGCTGGAGCTGCGTGGCCTGGCCACGACGATCAAAGCCGCCAAGAAAATGGTTGAACGCGAAGAAGCGGTCGTATGGGATATCCTGGATGAAGTGATCCGCGAACACCCGGTGCTGCTGAACCGTGCGCCCACCCTGCACCGTCTGGGTATTCAGGCATTTGAACCGGTTCTGATCGAAGGTAAAGCCATTCAGCTGCACCCGCTGGTATGTGCTGCGTATAACGCCGACTTCGATGGTGACCAGATGGCCGTTCACGTACCGCTGACGCTGGAAGCCCAGCTGGAAGCGCGTGCGCTGATGATGTCTACCAACAACATTCTGTCACCGGCGAACGGCGAACCTATTATCGTTCCGTCTCAGGACGTGGTATTGGGTCTGTATTACATGACCCGCGACTGTGTTAACGCCAAGGGCGAAGGCATGGTTCTGACCGGGCCGAAAGAAGCTGAACGCGTCTATCGTGCCGGTCTGGCTTCTCTTCATGCGCGCGTCAAAGTGCGTATTACGGAAGAGATCAAGAATATTGAAGGCGAAACCACGCATCAGACCAGCATCATCGATACGACCGTTGGTCGTGCGATTCTGTGGATGATCGTGCCGAAAGGTCTGCCGTACTCGATCGTTAACCAGCCTCTGGGCAAGAAAGCGATCTCCAAAATGCTGAACACCTGTTACCGCATTCTGGGTCTGAAGCCGACCGTTATCTTTGCTGACCAAATCATGTACACCGGTTTTGCTTACGCTGCGCGCTCTGGTGCGTCCGTAGGTATCGACGACATGGTTATCCCAGCGAAGAAAGCCGAGATCATCGAAGAAGCCGAAACCGAAGTCGCCGAGATCCAGGAGCAGTTCCAATCTGGTCTGGTCACCGCGGGCGAGCGCTACAACAAAGTTATCGATATCTGGGCGGCGGCGAACGAACGTGTTGCCAAGGCGATGATGGAAAACCTGTCTGTAGAAGACGTGGTTAACCGCGATGGCGTTGTCGAGCAGCAGGTTTCCTTCAACAGCATCTTTATGATGGCCGACTCCGGTGCGCGTGGTTCAGCGGCGCAGATTCGTCAGTTGGCGGGTATGCGTGGTCTGATGGCGAAGCCGGATGGCTCCATCATCGAAACGCCGATCACCGCGAACTTCCGTGAAGGTCTGAACGTACTCCAGTACTTCATCTCAACCCACGGTGCTCGTAAAGGTCTGGCGGATACCGCATTGAAAACCGCGAACTCCGGTTACCTGACACGTCGTCTAGTCGACGTGGCGCAGGATCTGGTGGTGACGGAAGACGATTGCGGCACGCACGAAGGCATCATGATGACGCCGGTTATCGAAGGTGGTGATGTTAAAGAACCGCTGCGTGAGCGTGTTCTGGGCCGTGTCACGGCTGAAGACGTCATCAAACCGGGTACGGCTGATATTCTGGTTCCGCGTAACACGCTGTTGAACGAACAGTGGTGTGACCTGCTGGAAGAAAACTCCGTCGATTCGCTGAAAGTACGCTCTGTCGTAAGCTGTGAAACCGACTTTGGCGTGTGCGCCAAATGTTACGGTCGCGACCTGGCCCGTGGTCATATCATCAACAAGGGTGAAGCCATCGGGGTTATCGCGGCGCAGTCCATCGGTGAACCGGGCACCCAGCTGACCATGCGTACCTTCCACATCGGTGGCGCGGCATCTCGTGCGGCAGCGGAATCCAGTATCCAGGTGAAAAACAAGGGTACGCTGAAACTGAGTAACGCCAAGTACGTAACGAACAGCGCTGACAAACTGGTGATTACTTCACGTAACACCGAGCTGACGCTGATCGACGAATTTGGTCGTACTAAAGAAAGCTATAAAGTGCCTTACGGTGCTGTGATGGCGAAAGGCGACGGCGAAGCCGTAGCGGGTGGTGAAACTGTAGCAAACTGGGATCCGCACACCATGCCGGTCATCACGGAAGTGAGCGGTAACATTCGCTTCACCGACATGATCGACGGCCAGACCATTACGCGTCAGACTGATGAACTGACCGGTTTGTCCTCCATCGTGGTTCTGGACAGTGCAGAACGTACCGGTGGTGGTAAAGAACTGCGTCCGGCGCTGAAAATCGTTGATGACAACGGCGAAGACGTTCTGATCCCTGGCACCGATATGCCGGCTCAGTACTTCCTGCCGGGTAAAGCGATTGTCCAGCTGGAAGACGGCGTGAAAATCGGTTCTGGTGACACCCTGGCCCGTATTCCGCAGGAATCCGGCGGTACCAAGGATATCACCGGTGGTCTGCCGCGCGTTGCTGACCTGTTCGAAGCCCGTCGCCCGAAAGAGCCGGCAATCCTGGCTGAAATCAGCGGTATTATTTCCTTCGGTAAAGAAACCAAAGGGAAGCGCCGTCTGGTGATCACGCCGGTTGACGGTAGCGATCCTTACGAAGAGATGATCCCGAAATGGCGTCAGCTCAACGTGTTCGAAGGTGAGCGTGTTGAACGTGGTGACGTGATCTCCGATGGTCCTGAGTCTCCGCACGACATTCTGCGTCTGCGTGGCGTGCATGCGGTTACGCGTTACATCACCAACGAAGTGCAGGAAGTTTACCGCCTGCAGGGCGTTAAGATTAACGATAAGCACATCGAAGTTATCGTTCGTCAGATGTTGCGTAAAGGCACCATCGAAAGCGCGGGTGGCACTGAGTTCCTGGAAGGCGAACAGGCTGAAGTATCCCGCGTCAAGATTGCTAACCGTCAGTTGGAAGCCGACGGCAAGCTGCCGGCAACCTACAGCCGCGATTTGCTGGGTATCACTAAAGCGTCTCTGGCGACCGAGTCCTTCATCTCTGCGGCCTCGTTCCAGGAAACGACCCGCGTACTGACCGAAGCGGCAGTGGCTGGCAAGCGTGATGAACTGCGCGGCCTGAAAGAGAACGTGATCGTGGGTCGTCTGATCCCGGCCGGTACCGGTTATGCATACCATCAGGATCGTATGCGTCGCCGTCAGGCGAGTGAACCCGTCGTTGCACCTCAGGTCAGCGCGGATGAAGCTTCCGCTAACCTGGCTGAGCTGCTGAACGCCGGTTTCGGCAACAGTGACGACAAGTAACGTCGACGCTGCATGATAAAAAACCGCTCCCCGGAGCGGTTTTTTTATGCATAAAAAGCGAGTGATGAGACAGAAAACAGAGCAATGAGAGACACATTATGCTGAAAGCAAGCGTGGTTGCAGCCAGTCTGGCGGTATTGTCCGCCGTGCCGGCTTTTGCTGCCGGAATGCCGTTTGCGCCGCCGGTGCAAAAAATTTTCTCTAACTGGCAGGTGACGTGCAACAACCTGAACGACTGCGACGTGCGTAATATTGATGAAAATCTGCGTATCACGCTCACGCGGCAGTCCGGCGCGACCGGCGTAACGTCATTGACGATCGTGCCTTTTTCTCAGGAAGCCCATCCCACATTGTGGCTGGATGAAGACCCGGCGGAAGGGTTGAATTTAACGCCTGCGCTTAACGACGACGACGCGATTGTCGCCACGGAAAATTTGCCCGTGATACAACATTTTTTACAGCAGGCTAAAGATGCGCTGACGCTTTCCGTCGGTGACGATCCGCAACAGGGCAGCTCCTTACGTGGATTGAACGCGGCGCTCCTGCTGGTGGATGAACGTCAGGGACGAATTGGCACACAAGGGGCGCTGCGGCAGCGCGGTAGTAAACCGGCTTCCGACGTCCCGGCGAGGTTGAGTCAACCCGGACTGCCGCCCGCGCTGACAAACGTGCCTGCGGTCAGCAATCCGCAAACGTTGGTCGAGGCCGTCATCAAGGCGCAGCATGTGCTGCTGGTGAGAGAGACTTGCGATATCAACGAGCAGGATAAAGCGATTAATCAGGTTCAGCCGCTGGACCAACGCAATGCGCTGGTCATGATCAACTGCGGCATGGGCGCTTATCAATCATCGAGCCTGGTGTTTATCACGCCGCGCGATAATCCGTCGGCCGCGCGTCAACTGGTGCTGCCGTTGCCGCTGCCGGATGAAAACGGACGTCCTCAGCAGGTAGATTGGTTTACCAACGCTGACTATGATCCCCAGACTGGCGATCTGTTCCATCTGGTGAAAGGCCGCGGCTTTGCCGACTGCGGTGAAAGCGCCCAGTGGCGTTACGACGGTCAACAGTTCCGGCTAGTGACTTATCACAGCCAGAGGGGATGTAACGGCGGTTGGCCTGGCGAATGGCCTTCGCTGTGGGAAACGCCGGGGTATAACGAAGGCAAATAGCGCTAAGCGTAGGAAGGGCCGCAGTCGGCCAGAACCAGACCGACGGCGACATAAGAGGCGCAGGCTCGAGGATTCACAGTCAGCCTGCGGCCGGCAAGTGTACCGGCATGCGCACTTTAACGTTGCCCGGTTTTCCCCGCGACCGCAGCCGCACTGATATGGAAACCGTCGCGAAAAAAAATTAGCGACATCGCTTACCTCTCATTTTTCCTGTGAGCATCATTCCGGCACTGAAGCCAACCGTCTTTGCCGAAGGCATCGGCCCGGTAGCACTGGTCAATGTCCGCACGCGACAGGCCGATATCCTTGAGGCGTTCGTCGCTCATCATATGCAGTAGTTTGCGCGTTCTGGTGCGCAGACGTCGTCGCTGCCAATGCCCGCAGACTTCGATAAATAGCGCGCGCAGCGAGAATGTTTGCGAATGTTGACCGTGTCGTGCCATTTTCAGTCCCTCCCCGTGTAGTGTGGCACCATCATGAAAGAGAGTGAGAAAACAATACAGATTCACAAATGCGCTTTATTTACCATACAGAAGAGAATTGTATGACTCTGAATGGGACTTTTCGTGTCAATCTGTACTGGTTTCTGACGATAATGTTCCAATGAAGGATACTTTCATGACTCGCTATCAGCATCTGGCCACCTTGTTGGCGCAGCGCATTCAACAAGGGCTTTATCAGCCGGGAGAACGGCTGCCCTCGGTCAGAATCCTCTCGCAGGAGCATGGCGTGAGCATCAGTACGGTCCAGCAGGCTTACCATCTGCTGGAAGAGCAGATGCTGATTTCTCCGCAGCCGCGCTCGGGCTACTTTGTCTCTGCACGTTATGCCGCGCCGCCTATTCCTGCGATTACGCGCCCGGCGCAGCGGCCGGTTGAAATTACCCATTGGGATGCGGTGCGTGGGTTGTTAGACATGCGTAGGGAAAGCGAGGTCATGCATCTGGGCAACGGCATGCCGGATGTGACGTCGGCCACCATCAAACCGTTGTGGAAAATCATCAGTCGACAGGGTATGAAGTCGGACGCCTCGCTTTTGCAATACGGCGGCTTGCGCGGCGTAACGACACTGCGGGAGCAAATTGCACGCCTGGCGGTCGACAGCGGGTGCAGGCTGACCGCTGATGAGATCGTCACCACGACGGGGTGTCAGGAAGCGCTGTTTCTTTGCCTTCGGGCTGTCTGTCAGCCGGGCGATATCATCGCTGTCGAATCCCCGACGTTTTATGGGATGATGCAGACGCTGCGGAGTTACAGGGTAAAGGTCATTGAAATTCCGACGGATTTTGTCAACGGACTCAGTTTGGAGGCGCTAGAGTTAGCGCTGGACCAGTGGCCTATTAAGGCCGTGTTTGTGGTGCCGAACTGCAATAACCCGCTGGGTTTTATCATGCCGGAGGCGCGTAAGCGGGGATTGATGACGCTCGCGCAGCGTTTCGATATCGCCGTAATCGAGGACGACGTCTATGGCGAGCTGGCCTATGAATACCCGCGGCCGATGACCTTGAAGTCGTTGGATGACGATGGGCGCGTGCTGTTGTGCAGCTCCTTTTCCAAAGTTATGGGGCCGGGCCTGAGAGTGGGTTGGGTCGCGCCGGGACGGTATCTCGATCGCGTGCTGCATATGAAATACGTGAACAGCGGAGGCGGCGTCATCCTGACGCAATCGGCGGTCGCCGAGTTTATCCGTCAGGGCCATTACCTGCCGCACCTGAGGCGAATGCGTGCGCAATACCAGCGTAATCAGTGTCGCTTCACCAGCTTCGTCCGCCATTATTTCCCCGAGGGGATCTGCGTTAGCCGACCGCAGGGCGGCTTTTTGATGTGGATAGAACTGCCGGAAGCCTTCGACGGCATCCGGTTGAATCGCCGTCTGGCTGAACGCGATACGCAGGTCGCCGTAGGTTCTCTGTTTTCGGCATCGGGCAAATACCGCAACTGTCTGCGTCTCAACTATGCGTTACCCTGCACAGAGAAAACGGAAAGGGCGTTGAAGATGATTGGGGAAGAAATCGAGCGGGAGATGACGCTCGCGTGCAAGGCCTGAGCCCCTCAGGCGCGAGGACGAAGGACCGCGATGTCCGGCGTTCAAGACATCGCGGTACGTTCAGTCGTGGTGCGATGAAATGCGCGATCTTCCCAGATAGCCGTCCCAGTCTTTCCACACGGGCTGTAGGCCGGCACGGATTATCGCGTCTGCCACCGCCTCCGGCCGCCGGGCATCATGGGGAGCGAACTGTTCCAGCTCCGGGTGGTTGTCGGCGTAGCCACCCGGCTGCGTTTTGGAGAAGGCGCTCACGCTGTTGATGGCGATGGACACCATATGATCGCGAAAGAAAGGCGACTCGCGCGTCGACAACGACAGCTCCACGTCCGGCGCCAGCAGCCGAAATGCGCAAATCGTCTGCATCAGCTGTGCTTCATCCATCAGCGAAGCCGGTTCAATACCACCCGCACACGGGCGCAGGCGTGGAAACGAGAGAGAAAAGCGGCTTTGCCAGTAACGTCGCTGCAGGTCCAGCAGGTGTTCCGCCACCATGTAGCAGTCCATGCGCCAGCTGTCCGACAGGCCGATCAACGCGCCGAGGCCGATCTTGTCGATCCCCGCCGCGCCGAGACGATCCGGCGTGGCCAGCCGCCAGGGGAAATCCTGTTTGCGGCCGCGCAGGTGGTGCCGCGCGTAGGTCGGCGCGTGATAGGTTTCCTGGTAGACCATGACGCCATCTAGTCCCAGCGCCTTTAGCTCGGCATACTCCTCCGTCGCCAGCGGCTGCACTTCCATCATCAGCGAGCTGAAGTGCGGTCTGATCAGCGGCAGCACCCGTCGAAAGTAGTCCATCCCCACCTTGCCCTGATGCTCGCCGGCGACCAGCAACAGTTGGTCGAACCCTAGCTGGCGGATTGCACGGCACTCCCGCTGGATCTCATCGTCATTCAGGATCTTGCGCTTAATCCGATTGCTCATCGAAAACCCGCAGTAGGTGCAGTCGTTGGCGCAGAGGTTGGACAAATACAGCGGAACATAAAATCCCACCGTATTGCCGAAGCGCTGGCGGGTAAGACGCTGCGCGCGCTGGGCCAGCGGTTCGAGGTAGCCTGCCGCGGCGGGCGAAATCAACGCCATGAAGTCGTCGAGGTCGAGTCGGGGCGCATCGAGCGCCCGCAGGACGTCGGCAGACGTTTTACCGTTGATGCGAAAACGGAGATCGTCCCAGTCGAGCGTCTCCCAGCGGCGATAAAATCCTTCGCTCATGAGTTTGCTCCCGTTGGATTTTGATGTAGAAAATCGGTCAGAGGGCTGGTGGCGGTGGCGTGGGATTGACGCGTACCCAAGCCCGACTCCGTCGCCAGCGCGCCCGCCTCAACCGCTAGCCGAAAGGCGCGGGCCATACCGACCGGGTCACGGGCGACGGCCATCGCCGTGTTGACCAGTACGGCATCGGCCCCCATCTCGATAGCCTCGGCGGCCTGGCTGGGCGCGCCGATCCCGGCGTCGACCACGACCGGAACCTGCGCCTGTTCGATGATGATGCGCAGAAAATCGCGCGTTTGCAGGCCCTGATTAGAGCCGATCGGCGCTCCCAGCGGCATGACCGCAGCACAGCCGACGGCCTCCAGCCGTTTGCACAGCACCGGATCGGCGCCGCAGTAGGGCAGCACGATAAATCCTTCTTTCACCAGCTGGGCCGCTGCCTTCAGCGTTTCCACCGGGTCGGGCAGCAGGTATTTCATATCGGGATGAATCTCGAGCTTAATCCAGCGAGTCCCCAACGCTTCCCGAGCCAGATGGGCGGCGAAGACCGCTTCCTCCGCCGTTTTGGCCCCCGAGGTATTCGGTAACAGCTGTACCCCCAGACGCTGTAGCGGCGCCAGAAGCGCGTCGCTGCCGCCGGAAAGGCTAACGCGTTTCATCGCCAGCGTGACCAGTTGGGAGCCTGCCGCCTGCAGCGCCGCGCTCATGATCTCTGCGCTGGCGAACTTGCCGGTGCCTGCCAGCAGCCGGGATGTAAATGTGGTTTCTGCGATGGTGAGCATTTATCCTCCTGCTATCGCCTGAAAAAGCAAAATGTCGTCCCCGTCCTGCACCCGACAGGCGCTCCAGTCGGGGCGGGGGATGACGATCTGATTGATCGCCAGCGCGGTGCCCGGTTGCAGACGATCCAACCGTTGCAACAGCTGCTCCACGCTGATCGGCTCCTCCAGCGTGATGGCTTCCTCATTGATAAAAATTTTCATACGGCGCTCCGGCAGACCGGGCAGCCCGCAGCGGGGGAGAGCTGGAGCGTATTCCACTGCTGCTGGCGGGCGTCGAACAGCCTCAGCTTGCCGTCCAGCATGGAGGGCAGTCCGCACAGCAGTTTGATGGCCTCCAAGGCCTGTAAAGTCCCCATGACCCCGGCAACCGGCCCCAATACGCCGGCGGTGCGGCAGTTGCGCACAGGCTCGGTCGCATCCGGATAAAGGCAGGCGTAGCAGCCGTGAAGATAGGGGGGCGTCAGCACGAGCAATTGGCCGCCGAAGCCGACGGCGCTGGCGCTGACTAACGGTTTTTCAGCCCGGACGCAGGCGGCGTTGACGGCATGGCGCGTCGCCATGTTGTCGCTACAGTCCAGCACCAGGTCGACGCGGCTGACCGCTTCAGCCAGCGCTTCGCCTTCCAATCGCGACTGTAACGCTTCGATCGCGATGTCCGGGTTCAGCGCCAACAGCTGACTCTGAGCCAGAATCGCTTTAGGTTGCGCGATATCCTCAGTGCGATAGAGCACCTGGCGTTGCAGGTTGGAGATATGCAGCGTGTCATGATCCGCCAGCAGCAGCCTGCCGACGCCTGCGGCCGCCAGATAGAGCGCACAAGGCGCGCCCAGACCGCCGAGACCGACTTGCAACACGGTGGCGTCAGCCAGCCGCTGCTGACCAACGGGACCGATATCTTCCAGCAACAGCTGGCGGCTGTAACGCATAAAGGCCTGATCGTTCAGCATGTTACGCCTCCCGCTTTTCGATCAGGCGCAGCAAGGTCGCGGTCGCCTGTCGCCAGTCCGCCGCCTGAGTGATGGCGCTCACGACGGCGATGCTGCCGACGCCTGTCGCCAGCACGGAAGGCACCCGTTCGATGCTGATGCCGCCGATAGCGACCGTGGGGAAGCGTCCCGCCAGTTCACTGATATGACGCGCCAGTTCGGCCAGTCCCTGCGGCGCCGACGGCATCGCTTTGGTCTGCGTCGGGAAAATATGCCCCAGCGCGATGTAGGAAGGCGCGATAGCGACGGCGCGCGCCAGCTCGTTATCATCATGGGTTGAGACACCCAGCCGCAGTCCGGCGCGCCGGATGGCGCTCAGATCGGCGTTATCCAGATCCTCCTGACCGAGATGGACGCCGTAGGCCTGGTGCTTGATGGCCAGTTGCCAGTCATCGTTGATAAACAGACGCGCCTGATAGCGGCGGGCGAGGGCGATCGCCTTGATCACCTCTGGCTCCATTTGAGATTCAGGCTGGTCTTTGATCCTCAGTTGCAGGGTCTTCACGCCCACACTGAGCAATCGCTCGATCCACTGCACGCTGTCGACGACAGGGTAGAGCCCCAGCCGTGATTCCTCGCTGGGAAACGAAAGCAGGGGGGCGCTCATCAGGCCTCCTCCTGCGGGACATACAGTTCGCCGCCGTGAGCGCGGAATTCGGCCGACATCTGCGCCATGCCGACCTCAATCGGCTGGGCGTCCACCTGTTGTCTCGCGGCGTAGTCCCGTACCTCCTGAGAAATTTTCATGGAGCAGAACTTCGGGCCGCACATGGAGCAGAAGTGGGCCACCTTGCCGGATTCCTGCGGCAGCGTTTCGTCGTGATAGGCCCGCGCCGTTTCCGGATCCAAGGCCAGATTGAATTGGTCCTCCCAGCGAAATTCGAAGCGGGCTTTCGACATCGCGTTGTCGCGGATCTGCGCTCCTGGATGGCCTTTCGCCAGATCTGCGGCGTGCGCGGCGATCTTGTAGGTAATCAGCCCCTGTTTGACATCCTCTTTGTTCGGCAGCCCAAGATGCTCTTTCGGCGTCACGTAACACAACATCGCGCAACCGAACCAGCCGATCATGGCGGCGCCGATGCCGGAGGTGAAGTGGTCATAGCCCGGCGCGATATCCGTGGTGAGCGGGCCGAGAGTATAAAAAGGCGCTTCGTGGCAGTGCTCCAGCTCTTCGGTCATATTGCGGCGGATCATCTGCATCGGCACATGACCGGGACCTTCAATCATCACCTGAACGTCGTACTCCCAGGCGATGTGGGTCAGTTCGCCCAGGGTATGCAGTTCGGCGAACTGCGCCTCGTCGTTGGCGTCCTGAATCGAGCCGGGGCGCAGGCCGTCGCCCAGCGAAAGCGCGATATCGTAAGCGCTGCATATTTCACATATCTCGCGGAAGTGCTCGTACAGGAAGCTCTCTTTGTGATGCGACAGACACCATTTCGCCATGATGGAGCCGCCGCGTGAGACGATGCCGGTCAGGCGTTTCGCGGTCATCGGCACATAGCGCAGCAGCACGCCGGCGTGGATGGTGAAGTAATCGACGCCCTGTTCGGCCTGCTCCAGCAGAGTGTCGCGGAACATCTCCCAGGTCAGGTTTTCCGCGACGCCGTTGACCTTCTCCAGCGCCTGATAAATCGGCACTGTCCCAATAGGCACCGGACTATTGCGCAAGATCCACTCGCGCGTTTCATGGATATAGCGGCCGGTAGAAAGGTCCATTACGGTATCGGCTCCCCAGCGGGTGGACCACACCAGCTTTTCGACCTCCTCCTCAATCGAGGAGGTGACCGCCGAATTGCCGATATTGGCGTTCACCTTCACCAGAAAATTGCGGCCGATAATCATGGGCTCGGATTCTGGATGGTTAATATTGGCGGGGATGATTGCGCGCCCGGCGGCCACTTCCTGACGAACAAACTCGGGCGTGATGACCTGCGGCAGATGGGCGCCGAAACTCTGGCCGGGATGCTGGCGACGCAGCGTTTGACTCGACACCCGCTCGCGGCCCATGTTTTCCCGTAGGGCGACGAACTCCATTTCCGGCGTGATGATCCCCCGGCGGGCGTAGTGCAACTGGGACACCCGTTGACCGGGTTGGGCACGGCGGGGCTGGGGAAGATGTTCGAAGCGCAGGTGGTCCAGACCGGCATCGGCCAGACGTTGTTGGGTAAATCCGGAACTGAGCTGGGCTAATTGTTCGGTGTCGCCGCGCTCTTCGATCCAGGAGGTTCTCATACGAGCCAGTCCGCGGCGAACATCGGGGACGGCTTCGGGATCGCCATAAGGTCCGGCGGTGTCGTAGACCGGTATGGGTTCATTCGGTTCGTAGCGAGGCGCTTCCCTGTTTCCCCCGAGCAGCGTAGGACTGAGTTGAATTTCGCGCAGAGGGACGCGAATATCCGGCCGTGAGCCGGTCAGATAAATGCGCCGTGATTGCGGAAAGGCGGTGCCCCGCACCTCGTCGATAAAACGTTGTGCGGAGGCGCGTTGCTCGCGGCGTCCTGACGATTTCTTTTCTGTAGACATAGCAAATTCCTGTTTGGCTAAAAGGAAACATTGCTTGTCTGGAGTTCGGATGGAGTAATGGAGACGTTTCTTTTTCCCCGGGGCTGACGATTTTGTCTGGGGAAAAGGATAAAAATTACTCTTGTTCCCTTCGCAGGTTTTAACCTGATCAGGTTCCGCGGATCCCGAATTAACGGTCTCAGCCCGCACACGTTACCGCAACGCTGGGCACTCCGACAAGATGACGCCCGGTGAGTTGGGCGAAGTCAATCGCCTACACTTTATGCTGGCAACACGTCGCTGTCAAAGGCGGGATCGGCGACGGGCGAGGTCAACGGGCAGGTCTTCGGCAGGACAGCCAGCGTCAGAACGATAGAAAATGCCTGTTGCTGACAGTGGCCTTATTTTTCGCAAAATATGCGATAAATCATCCTTCTTGCGGGCAATGTCACCGAAATACATGATTGCGGATTGAAAGCGGCGAGGAGAGAGAACGACGGAACGAGTTTCCATGGCGTGGTATTGTGCTAAAGCGTAGAGCGTCTGATTTATATGCATTAATGTTGTCTATATCTACACATCATAGCCATAGACTCGGTGACAGAGGGCGAAAGAAAAGATGGAAGTAACGTTAACAGGTGAAGAGCACGGCTGGTGGGTTGTCAGCGAGAACCATCAGATTTGGCTGCCTCAGGGGAGATTACCGCAAGGTTGTTCCACCCAATGGGGACTGAAAACGTGTCCCGCACGCCGAATCGGTGAATGGCAGGGCGAGCCTGTCTGGCTGGTGCGCCAGACGATGCCTGAAGAGATGGGATCGCTGCGCCAACTGCTGGACGTGGAGGGCGGGCTGTTTCAGTTGGCCGGCCGGGGAGTTCAGCTGGCCGAGTTTTATCGCGCCCACCGTTTCTGCGGCTACTGCGGTCATGAGATGCACCACAGCAAAACCGAGCTGGCCTGCCTGTGCGGCCACTGCCGGGAGCGCTACTATCCGCAGATTGCGCCCTGCGTCATCGTCGCGATCCGCCGCGGCAGCGAAATTTTACTGGCGCAGCATGTCCGCCACCGGGGCAATATGTACACCGCGCTGGCCGGGTTCGTCGAGCTGGGTGAAACGCTTGAACAGGCCGTAGCCCGAGAAGTCATGGAAGAGAGCAATATTCGCATTAAAAATCTCCAATATGTGAGTTCTCAGCCCTGGCCGTTCCCCCATTCTCTGATGATGGCCTATATTGCGGAGTATGCCGACGGCGAACTGCGTCACGATCCCTCCGAGCTCCGCGATGCCGCCTGGTTCCGTTACGACAAACTGCCAATCCTGCCGCCGCCGGGAACCGTGGCGCGCCGCCTGATAGAAGATACGGTGGTGATGTGCCGTGAAGCCGACGGCTAATCCGTCTGCGTCATGCGTGTAGCCTGAGGGGAATCAACCCGCTACACTGCCGCCTGAAATACCCAGACCACAGCGACCTGCGCGCCTGCCGTTCAGGCGCCAAAAGGAAAAGATCATGACCGACCTTAAAAACGATCGCTATTTACGCGCTCTGTTACGTCAGCCTGTTGATGTCACGCCTGTTTGGATGATGCGTCAGGCTGGTCGTTATCTGCCGGAATATAAAGCGACGCGCGCTCAGGCCGGAGATTTTATGTCGTTGTGCAAGAATGCCGAGCTGGCCTGCGAAGTAACGCTGCAGCCGCTGCGCCGCTATGCGCTGGACGCGGCCATTCTGTTCTCCGATATTCTGACGATCCCGGATGCGATGGGATTGGGACTTTATTTTGAAGCGGGCGAAGGTCCGCGTTTTCGTCATCCGCTCAGAAGCCATGCCGACGTCGCGGCGTTGCCGATCCCCGATCCGGAACAGGAACTGGGCTACGTGATGAACGCCGTACGAACCATCCGTCGCAATCTGGCGGGCGAAGTACCGCTGATCGGCTTCTCGGGCAGCCCGTGGACGTTGGCCACCTATATGGTCGAAGGTGGTAGCAGCAAGGCGTTTACCATTATCAAAAAAATGCTGTTCGCCGAACCCCGCACGCTGCATCTGTTGTTGGACAAACTGGCGGGCAGCGTCATCCTTTACCTGAACGCACAAATCAAAGCGGGCGCTCAGGCGGTCATGATTTTCGATACCTGGGGCGGCGCGCTCAGCGGTCGCGATTATCGCGAATTTTCGCTGCATTACATGCATAAGATCGTCGATGGCCTGCTGCGTGAGCATGAGGGCCGCCGTGTACCGGTGACGCTGTTCACCAAAGGCGGCGGGCAGTGGCTGGAGGCGATGGTGGAAACAGGCTGCGACGCGTTGGGTCTGGACTGGACAACGGATATCGCCGACGCCCGTCGTCGCGTGGGCGATAAGGTTGCTCTGCAGGGCAATATGGATCCGTCCATGCTTTATGCTCCCCCTGCGCGTATCGAACAGGAAGTCGCCGCCATTCTGGACGGTTTTGGTCCGGGCAACGGCCACGTGTTCAACCTTGGTCACGGCATCCATCAGGATGTGCCGCCGGAACACGCCGGGGCGTTCGTGGACGCGGTGCATCGCCTGTCCCGGCCTTATCACCAGGAGAAGGCATGATCGACACTCAGTCTCTACGGGCGGAACAGTTAATCAAGGCGGCTCAGGTCATCCGTCATGATGCGCTCCCGTTCAAACAGCCGGCGTTGATTGCCGGCGCGGACGTCGGGTTTGAGCAGGAGGGCACGGTGACCCGGGCGGCGATTGCCGTATTGGCGTATCCGTCGCTGGCGCTGGTGGAGTATCAGATAGCGCGTATCCCGACGACGATGCCTTATATTCCGGGACTGCTCTCTTTTCGCGAGGCTCCCGCGCTGATGGCCGCGTGGGGATCACTGCGTCACCCGCCGGATCTGCTGTTTGTGGACGGTCATGGTATTTCCCATCCTCGCCGCCTGGGCGTCGCCAGCCATTTTGGGCTGATGGTCGATGTGCCTACCATCGGCGTGGCCAAAAGCCGCCTATGTGGCCACTATGCTGCGCTGGATGCCGACATCGGCAGTCAGCAGCCGCTAGTGGACAAGGGCGAACAGATTGGCTGGGTATGGCGAAGTAAATTACGCTGCAATCCGCTGTTTGTTTCAACCGGGCACCGGGTCGGTTTGGAAACGGCGTTGTTGTGGGTAAAACGCTGCACGCGCGGCTACCGGTTGCCGGAGCCCACGCGCTGGGCCGACGCGGCGGCGTCAAACCGAATTGCATTTCAGCGCTGGCAACATCGGCAAACACTGTAGATAATCGCGCCAGCGTTTTTTTAGGAATTCAGGAATAGGGCCGCGGGGCGTTTTTGGCTACACTGCAGTCTGTCACGTTAGAGATAAAACATGTTACGTAATCCCATTCATTTGCGTCTGGAGAAACTGGAAAGCTGGCAGCACGTCACTTTCATGGCGAGCCTCTGTGAACGTATGTATCCCAACTATCATGAGTTCTGCCGCCAGACGGAATTTGGCGATGCGCAGGTATACCGCCGCATTCTCGATCTGATTTGGGAAACACTGGTGGTCAAAGATGCTAAGGTTAACTTTGATCTTCAGTTGGAAAAGCTTGAAGATGCGGTTCCATCCGCTGACGACTATGATCTTTACGGGGTCTATCCAGCGATCGATGCCTGTATCGCTTTGGGCGAGTTAGTTCACTCTCGCCTGAGCGGTGAAACGCTATCGCATGCTATCGCGATTAGTGAAACCTCCATTAGGACGGTAGCGATGCTGGAGATGACTCAGGCTGGCAGAGAAATGACGGATGAAGAACTCAATGTTATTCCTGCCATTGAAGAGGAATGGGATCTCCAGTGGGAGATCTTCCGCCTGTTGGCGGCCTGTGAAGAACGTGATATCGAGCTGATCAAAGGTCTTCGTGCGGATCTGCGCGAGGCGGGAAGCAGCAATATTGGGATAAATTTATATCAATAACCGGTAAAACGTGATTTAAGGTCTTAAATGGCCGCTCCAAGGGCTTCACACCGCACCCTGTCTGGTCTACATTTGGGGGGCGTAAAAAAAGTGGCTGTCGGTGCGTGTATGCAGGAGAGTGCTTTAATGGCATTTCCGTCGCACTCGATGCTTAGCAAGCGATAAACACACTGTAAGGATAACTTATGAATAAGACTCAACTGATTGATGTAATTGCTGACAAGGCTGACCTTTCCAAGACCCAGGCTAAAGCTGCATTGGAAGCTACTCTGGCGGCAATTACTGAGTCTCTGAAAGAAGGTGATGCAGTACAATTAGTTGGTTTTGGTACTTTCAAAGTCAATCATCGTAATGAGCGCACTGGCCGCAACCCGCAGACGGGTAAAGAAATCAAAATCGCAGCTGCCAACGTGCCTGCATTTGTTTCCGGTAAAGCACTGAAAGACGCTGTAAAATAAGCGCATGCTAAGAAAAAGTTTGAACAGAGGGGCGATTTCGCCCCTTTTGCTTTTTCTTAAGCGCACTGCGGTTGGGAGCGTAGCCGCCCTGGTGGTTTCCTGCAGCTCCCACTCGCCGCCCTCCGCATTGTATGCCGGGGGATATCTCTCTGACCGCGGCGTAGTGCGCGTGTGGCGCAAAGACGACCCGGCTCAGCAGCAAACGGCACTGGTGACGGTCTTCAGCCCGTTTAATGGCCACAGCACCCACATCACTCGATACCACTTCCAGCAAAACGCCGTGCGTGAAATCACGCAAAGCAGGAGCGCGCCTGACAAAGAGGACGTGCATCTGCGTTTTGACGCCAAAGGCGCCGTCAGCTACATGCAGCGTCAGCTACCCGACCGCCGCGAGCCCTTATCTGATGATGATATCGCGCTGTATCAGTTTGATGCGGGAAGGCTTCTGGAAATGAGCGACGTCATGCGCACGGGGAACGTTCAATTGAAGCAGGGACAGTGGCAGGACGGGGGGGTGGTGACTTGCGACGGTCAACGCCTTCGTCCGAGTCTGGACCGCAGCGCCTCGCAACGTATAGCGCAGCGTCAGCAGCGATCTTCCATTCCGCTAAGCATCGCCTGGCTGGAGTCTCCTGAAGGGACGCAGCTTCTGCTGGTCGCCAATGAAGATTTTTGTCGTTGGGAGCCCACGGAGGATTCACTGTAGAGCGACTCAACGCGGTGCGAGTTAAAGTGAGCCCCCGCAAGAAGGCTCACTCATTATGCTAAGACATCAGGAGTGCGGCTGTTCCCGGTCGATAGCGCGGTAACCAATGTCGGTACGGCAGAAAGCCCCTTCCCAACGAATCCCTTTCGCCAGCGCATAGGCATTACGCTGAGCGTCTTTCACGCTTGCGCCCAGTGCCGTTACGCACAGGACTCGTCCACCGTCGGTCACCACGTCATTGCCCTTCAGGGCGGTGCCGGCATGGAAGACTTTGCCATCTGCCGTTTCGGACGTTCTCAGGCCGGAAATGGTATCGCCTTTGCGATAGTCAGCCGGATAACCGCCGGCGGCGAGAACCACACCCAGAGAAGGACGTTCATCCCATTCGGAACGCTGTTCATCCAGCTTGCCATCACAGGCCGCTAGGCAAAGCGCGACCAAATCGGAGCGCATACGCAGCATAATCGGCTGCGTTTCCGGATCGCCGAAGCGGCAGTTGAATTCGATGACCTTGGGTTGACCGTCGGCGGAGATCATCAGTCCCGCATAAAGAAAGCCGGTGTAGACGTTCCCTTCCGCCGCCATGCCGCGCACGGTTGGCCAAATAATCTGGTCCATCACGCGCTGGTGAATCTCGTCGGTCACCACTGGGGCCGGAGAATAAGCGCCCATGCCGCCGGTATTGGGGCCGGAGTCGCCGTCACCCACGCGCTTATGATCCTGGCTGGTGGCCATCGGCAGCACGTGCTTGCCGTCGACCATGACGATAAAGCTGGCTTCTTCGCCATCCAAAAACTCTTCGACGACGACGCGGTGACCGGCATCACCAAATGCGTTGCCTGCCAACATATCCGTCACGGCATTTTCGGCTTCTTCCAACGTCATGGCGACGATGACGCCTTTTCCTGCGGCCAGCCCATCGGCCTTAATGACGATAGGAGCGCCTTTCTCGCGGATATAGGCGATAGCCGGTTCGATGTCGGTAAAGTTCTGGTATTCCGCTGTGGGAATATGATGACGCGCCAGGAAGTCTTTAGTGAACGCTTTAGAGCCTTCAAGCTGCGCTGCGGCCTGAGTTGGGCCGAAGATGGGGAGTTGCGCTGCACGGAAAGCATCGACGATGCCGATGACCAACGGTGCTTCCGGCCCGACGATAGTCAGACCAATGTCGTTTTTCTTCGCAAAGTCGAGCAGCGCCGGAATATCTGTTGCGGCGATGTCGACATTCTCCAGCGGCGGTTCCAACGCGGTGCCCGCATTGCCGGGCGCGACGAACACTTTATCCGCCAGGGGAGATTGCGCTGCTTTCCAGGCCAGCGCATGTTCGCGCCCGCCGTTGCCGATAATTAAAATATTCATGGTGAGTCTCGCTCCGGATTAATGGCGGAAATGACGCATGTCGGTAAATAGCATAGCAATGCTGTGTTCATTGGCGGCGGCGATCACTTCGTCGTCGCGAATGGAGCCGCCCGGCTGAATGACACAGGTAATGCCTACGGCAGCAGCGGCATCAATGCCGTCACGGAACGGGAAGAAGGCATCGGACGCCATGACGGAGCCTTCGACCACCAATCCTTCATCCTCGGCTTTGATGCCGGCGATCTTGGCGGAATAAACGCGGCTCATCTGTCCTGCGCCGATACCGATGGTCATATTGTCGCGGGCATAGACGATGGCGTTGGATTTGACGAATTTCGCCACCTTCCAGCAGAACAGCGCATCGCGTAGCTCCGCTTCGGTGGGCTGACGTTCCGTGACCACCCGCAGCTGTGAAGCTTCGACCATACCGAGGTCGCGATCCTGTACCAGCAAACCGCCGTTGACGCGCTTGAAGTCAAGGCTGGGAATATGTTGCTGCCATTGTCCGCAGGTGAGCACCCGGACGTTCTGTTTGGCGGCGGTAACCCGCAGCGCAGAGTCGCTGACCGACGGTGCGATAATCACTTCGACGAACTGACGGCTAACGATGGCCTGCGCCGTGGCTTCGTCTAACTCGCGGTTAAATGCGATGATGCCGCCGAAGGCTGATGTCGGGTCGGTTTTGTAGGCGCGTTCATAGGCGTCGAGAATCGAGTCGCCGATAGCCACGCCGCAGGGATTAGCATGTTTCAAAATGACGCAGGCAGGTTCGGCGAACTCTTTCACGCACTCCAGCGCTGCGTCGGTATCGGCGATGTTGTTGTATGACAGCGCTTTGCCTTGCAATTGGGTTGCGGTAGCGACTGAAGCTTCCCTCACCTCTTCTTCTATATAGAAAGCGGCCTGCTGGTGGCCGTTCTCGCCATAGCGCATATCCTGCTTTTTAATAAAGTTTAGGTTAAGCGTGCGGGGGAAGTGGCCAGCGGGGCGAGAAGTGTCCCCGTGGTAGGCAGGAACCTGGGTGCCGAAGTAGTTGGCGATCATGCTGTCGTACGCGGCCGTATGTTCAAACGCTTTGATGGCGAGATCGAAACGGGTTTCGTAGGTCAGCGAGCCTTCGTGCGAATCCAGCTCGTTAATAATAGAGGCATAGTCGCTGCTTTTTACCACAATGGCGACATCGTTATGGTTCTTAGCGGCGGAGCGCACCATGGTGGGTCCGCCGATATCGATGTTTTCAACGGCGTCGGCCAGCGTGCAGTTCTCTTTTGCGACCGTTTGGGCGAACGGGTAAAGGTTAACAACAACCATATCAATAGGCTGGATATTGTGTTGCGCCATGACGGCGTCGTCTTGACCCCGGCGGCCAAGAATCCCACCGTGAACTTTGGGGTGAAGCGTTTTGACTCGTCCGTCCATCATCTCCGGAAATTCAGTGTAATCCGACACTTCCGTCACGGGCAGTCCGGCGTCGGCCAGCAGCCGCGCGGTGCCGCCCGTAGAGAGTAGCTCCACGCCGCGTTCGGACAGCGCTTGAGCGAATTCAACAATACCGGATTTGTCAGACACGCTGAGCAAAGCACGGCGGAGAGGACGATGTTGTTGCATGGTGATGTGATCCCTTGGCTAGGTTCGTATTCAGAGAGCGTTGTGTGAATATGGCTGATTAAAAGCTTAAGTCAGGGCCTTGAGATGAATATTCAGCTAATGCCCCCGCAACCGGGGTCCGGTTTTCAAGGGGGAAATTGTAGCGAAAACGTTTGCGTGATGCTTGTCAAATTTCAGGGTTTGACATATCTGTGGATAATTCTGTGCAAAA
The DNA here is from genome assembly GCF_015999465.1 of Lonsdalea populi. NCBI lineage: Bacteria > Pseudomonadati > Pseudomonadota > Gammaproteobacteria > Enterobacterales > Pectobacteriaceae > Lonsdalea > Lonsdalea populi. The sequence continues at coordinate 3,590,522 of NZ_CP065534.1, read as the reverse complement.
AAGGGTATAAGTCGACCTTTTGCTGTGGAATGCAGCAAACGATAAAATTTGTGATAAATATCGGTTGCAGGCTGAAAGGAAATCCCTATAATGCGCTCCCACTGACACGGCGAAGCGGACAACGCGGCGCGGTGACAGTCGGAGAAAGACGAAGAAAGTCGTTGACTCTGAACGAGGTAAGCGTAATATACGCGGCCTCACGTTAGCCGCTTAGGCGGAAACGAAACGCTCTTTAACAATATAATCAGACAATCTGTGTGGGCACTCACAAGACACTATCGCAAAAGATACGAAAAAGTCTTGAAGAGTGAACAACAGTTAATTCATTACGAATCAACAGTAAAATTCTTTGAGCATCGCTATTAAGTTAGCAAATCAAGCTTTTAATTGAAGAGTTTGATCATGGCTCAGATTGAACGCTGGCGGCAGGCCTAACACATGCAAGTCGAGCGGCAGCGGAAGGGAGCTTGCTCCCTTGCCGGCGAGCGGCGGACGGGTGAGTAATGTCTGGGGATCTGCCCGATGGAGGGGGATAACTACTGGAAACGGTAGCTAATACCGCATAACGTCGCAAGACCAAAGTGGGGGACCTCAGGGCCTCACACCATCGGATGAACCCAGATGGGATTAGCTAGTAGGCGGGGTAAGAGCCCACCTAGGCGACGATCTCTAGCTGGTCTGAGAGGATGACCAGCCACACTGGAACTGAGACACGGTCCAGACTCCTACGGGAGGCAGCAGTGGGGAATATTGCACAATGGGGGAAACCCTGATGCAGCCATGCCGCGTGTATGAAGAAGGCCTTCGGGTTGTAAAGTACTTTCAGCGGGGAGGAAGGCAGTGAACTTAATACGTTCGCTGATTGACGTTACCCGCAGAAGAAGCACCGGCTAACTCCGTGCCAGCAGCCGCGGTAATACGGAGGGTGCAAGCGTTAATCGGAATGACTGGGCGTAAAGCGCACGCAGGCGGTTTGTTAAGTCAGATGTGAAATCCCCGAGCTTAACTTGGGAACTGCATTTGAAACTGGCAGGCTAGAGTCTTGTAGAGGGGGGTAGAATTCCAGGTGTAGCGGTGAAATGCGTAGAGATCTGGAGGAATACCGGTGGCGAAGGCGGCCCCCTGGACAAAGACTGACGCTCAGGTGCGAAAGCGTGGGGAGCAAACAGGATTAGATACCCTGGTAGTCCACGCTGTAAACGATGTCGACTTGGAGGTTGCGGTCTTGAACTGTGGCTTCCGGAGCTAACGCGTTAAGTCGACCGCCTGGGGAGTACGGCCGCAAGGTTAAAACTCAAATGAATTGACGGGGGCCCGCACAAGCGGTGGAGCATGTGGTTTAATTCGATGCAACGCGAAGAACCTTACCTACTCTTGACATCCAGAGAACTTGGCAGAGATGCCTTGGTGCCTTCGGGAGCTCTGAGACAGGTGCTGCATGGCTGTCGTCAGCTCGTGTTGTGAAATGTTGGGTTAAGTCCCGCAACGAGCGCAACCCTTATCCTTTGTTGCCAGCACGTAATGGTGGGAACTCAAAGGAGACTGCCGGTGATAAACCGGAGGAAGGTGGGGATGACGTCAAGTCATCATGGCCCTTACGAGTAGGGCTACACACGTGCTACAATGGCGCATACAAAGAGAAGCGAACTTGCGAGAGTAAGCGGACCTCATAAAGTGCGTCGTAGTCCGGATTGGAGTCTGCAACTCGACTCCATGAAGTCGGAATCGCTAGTAATCGTAGATCAGAATGCTACGGTGAATACGTTCCCGGGCCTTGTACACACCGCCCGTCACACCATGGGAGTGGGTTGCAAAAGAAGTAGGTAGCTTAACCTTCGGGAGGGCGCTTACCACTTTGTGATTCATGACTGGGGTGAAGTCGTAACAAGGTAACCGTAGGGGAACCTGCGGTTGGATCACCTCCTTACCGAAGTGAAGTGCTAGTGAAGTGCTCACACAGATTGTCTGATGAAGAAGCAAGAGCAAAAGCGCACCTGTTGATGATGAGTCTCTGACTCATGCTGATGCGGAACGATTGAGCCTGAGGGTTGAGTCGGATTTCGTGTCCCCATCGTCTAGAGGCCTAGGACACCGCCCTTTCACGGCGGTAACAGGGGTTCGAATCCCCTTGGGGACGCCATACCGATAATGAGTGAAAGGCATTATCACCTGAATATCTTAAAGATGACTTTAACGAGTCGTGTTTAAGATATTGCTCTTTAACAATCTGGAACAAGCTGAAATTTGAAACGATGCGGCTGAACATCTCTCTGCGTGCAGTATTGAGCGGTGATTTGGTTGCGTCAGAGTCTCTCAAATAATCGCAGCGTGAAGGGTGTCTTACGAGACACCTTCGGGTTGTGAGGTTAAGTGACTAAGCGTACACGGTGGATGCCTAGGCAGTCAGAGGCGATGAAGGGCGTGCTAATCTGCGAAAAGCGTCGGCAAGGTGATATGAACCGTTATACCCGACGATACCCGAATGGGGAAACCCAGTGCAATCCGTTGCACTATCATGTCATGAATACATAGTGGCATGAGGCGAACCGGGGGAACTGAAACATCTCAGTACCCCGAGGAAAAGAAATCAACCGAGATTCCCCCAGTAGCGGCGAGCGAACGGGGAGGAGCCCAGAACCTGAATCAGTTTGAGTCTTAGTGGAAGCGTCTGGAAAGTCGCACGACAGAGGGTGATAGTCCCGTACACGAAGAGGCATGAGCTGTGAGTTCGACGAGTAGGGCGGGACACGTGTTATCCTGTCTGAATATGGGGGGACCATCCTCCAAGGCTAAATACTCCTGACTGACCGATAGTGAACCAGTACCGTGAGGGAAAGGCGAAAAGAACCCCGGCGAGGGGAGTGAAATAGAACCTGAAACCGTGTACGTACAAGCAGTGGGAGCATCCTTCGGGGTGTGACTGCGTACCTTTTGTATAATGGGTCAGCGACTTATATTCTGTAGCAAGGTTAACCGCATAGGGGAGCCGCAGGGAAACCGAGTCTTAACTGGGCGTTAAGTTGCAGGGTATAGACCCGAAACCCGGTGATCTAGCCATGGGCAGGTTGAAGGTTGGGTAACACTAACTGGAGGACCGAACCGACTAATGTTGAAAAATTAGCGGATGACTTGTGGCTGGGGGTGAAAGGCCAATCAAACCGGGAGATAGCTGGTTCTCCCCGAAAGCTATTTAGGTAGCGCCTCGTGAAGTCATCTTCGGGGGTAGAGCACTGTTTCGACTAGGGGGCCATCCCGGCTTACCAACTCGATGCAAACTGCGAATACCGAAGAATGTTATCACGGGAGACACACGGCGGGTGCTAACGTCCGTCGTGAAGAGGGAAACAACCCAGACCGCCAGCTAAGGTCCCAAAGTCATGGTTAAGTGGGAAACGATGTGGGAAGGCCCAGACAGCCAGGATGTTGGCTTAGAAGCAGCCATCATTTAAAGAAAGCGTAATAGCTCACTGGTCGAGTCGGCCTGCGCGGAAGATGTAACGGGGCTAAACCATGCACCGAAGCTGCGGCAGCGACGCTTAGGCGTTGTTGGGTAGGGGAGCGTTCTGTAAGCCTGCGAAGGTGGCCTGTGAGGGCTGCTGGAGGTATCAGAAGTGCGAATGCTGACATAAGTAACGATAATGCGGGTGAAAAACCCGCACGCCGGAAGACCAAGGGTTCCTGTCCAACGTTAATCGGGGCAGGGTGAGTCGACCCCTAAGGCGAGGCCGAAAGGCGTAGTCGATGGGAAACAGGTTAATATTCCTGTACTTGGTGTTACTGCGAAGGGGGGACGGAGAAGGCTGGGTTATCCGGGCGACGGTTGTCCCGGTTTAAGCGTGTAGGTGGGTGTTTTTGGTAAATCCGGAACACCGTTAACACTGAGGCGTGACGACGAGTCACTACGGTGATGAAGTAACCGATGCCAAGCTTCCAGGAAAAGCCTCTAAGCTCCAGGTAACACGAAATCGTACCCCAAACCGACACAGGTGGTCAGGTAGAGAATACCCAGGCGCTTGAGAGAACTCGGGTGAAGGAACTAGGCAAAATGGTGCCGTAACTTCGGGAGAAGGCACGCTGGCGTTGGTGAAGGGACTGGCTCCCGGAGCTGATACCAGTCGCAGATACCAGCTGGCTGCAACTGTTTAATAAAAACACAGCACTGTGCAAACACGAAAGTGGACGTATACGGTGTGACGCCTGCCCGGTGCCGGAAGGTTAATTGATGGGGTCAGCCGCAAGGCGAAGCTCTTGATCGAAGCCCCGGTAAACGGCGGCCGTAACTATAACGGTCCTAAGGTAGCGAAATTCCTTGTCGGGTAAGTTCCGACCTGCACGAATGGCGTAATGATGGCCAGGCTGTCTCCACCCGAGACTCAGTGAAATTGAACTCGCTGTGAAGATGCAGTGTACCCGCGGCAAGACGGAAAGACCCCGTGAACCTTTACTATAGCTTGACACTGAACCTTGAGCCTTGATGTGTAGGATAGGTGGGAGGCTTTGAAGTGTGGACGCCAGTCTGCATGGAGCCGACCTTGAAATACCACCCTTTAATGTTTGATGTTCTAACGTGGGCCCCTGAACGGGGTTGCGGACAGTGTCTGGTGGGTAGTTTGACTGGGGCGGTCTCCTCCCAAAGAGTAACGGAGGAGCACGAAGGTTAGCTAATCCTGGTCGGACATCAGGAGGTTAGTGCAAAGGCATAAGCTAGCTTGACTGCGAGAGTGACGGCTCGAGCAGGTGCGAAAGCAGGTCTTAGTGATCCGGTGGTTCTGAATGGAAGGGCCATCGCTCAACGGATAAAAGGTACTCCGGGGATAACAGGCTGATACCGCCCAAGAGTTCATATCGACGGCGGTGTTTGGCACCTCGATGTCGGCTCATCACATCCTGGGGCTGAAGTAGGTCCCAAGGGTACGGCTGTTCGCCGTTTAAAGTGGTACGCGAGCTGGGTTTAGAACGTCGTGAGACAGTTCGGTCCCTATCTGCCGTGGGCGTTGGAAGATTGAGGGGGGTTGCTCCTAGTACGAGAGGACCGGAGTGAACGCACCACTGGTGTTCGGGTTGTGATGCCAATTGCATTGCCCGGTAGCTAAGTGCGGAAGAGATAACCGCTGAAAGCATCTAAGCGGGAAACTTGCCCCGAGATGAGTCTTCCCTGGGACTTCGAGTCCCCTGAAGGGCCGTTGAAGACGACGACGTAGATAGGCTGGGTGTGTAAGCGTAGCGATACGTTGAGCTAACCAGTACTAATGACCCGAGAGGCTTAACCTTACAACACCGAAGGTGTTTTAGAGAGACGAGAAGAAGTTCAGCTTGTTTGCAGATTGGTTCTGGTGGTTGCACGGAGAGCGTGTGTAACGATTGGAATGAAACAGAATTTGCCTGGCGGCGATAGCGCGGTGGTCCCACCTGACCCCATGCCGAACTCAGCAGTGAAACGCCGTAGCGCCGATGGTAGTGTGGGGTCTCCCCATGCGAGAGTAGGGAACTGCCAGGCATTAATTAAAGTAGAGACCCTCAGCGAGAGCTGGGGGTTTTTGCGTTGGGGCGGTGAAAACGGCCACCGTGTAACTTATCCAAGCCCCGCCCTCGCGTTCTCCTGAGTTTGCCCCTGTATTCATCCTGCCGGTATCATCCACACCGGAACAACCTAACCACGCTGCCCCTTACCTGAATGCTACGCCTCCAATGGACCTCTGTATGAGCCTTGACTGAATCGTCCCCACAGCGGTGTAGTATCAACAGGGTTGAGCTAAAATTTTTAGCCGCATCAATATTGAAGCCCCTGGTGCTCACTAGGGTGAATAAATATGCCTTGGCTCACCGTGTATATGCCAAAAAATCGGATCACATCGCGCGTGAGGGCAGGGGATAAGTGTGGTCGATTGAGAGGAAGTTTAAGCTACCCGTTGGCTGGAATCTCGATAAAGCGAGGCTTATTCGCTGAATAAGCCTCGGTAAAAGGGACTAATGCAGAATCTGCGCTAGGAAAGATTGGGTACGTTCTGAACGCGGGCTGGAGAAGAAGATATCTGGCGGTGCCTGTTCGACGATCTCGCCCTGATCCATAAAGATCACCCGGTTGGCGACCGTGCGCGCAAATCCCATTTCATGGGTTACGCACAGCATAGTCATACCGTCTTCGGCCAAACCCAGCATGGTATCCAGTACCTCTTTGACCATTTCAGGATCTAACGCCGAGGTAGGCTCATCAAACAGCATGATCTTAGGCCTCATACACAGCGAACGCGCGATGGCGACACGCTGCTGCTGACCTCCAGAAAGCTGCCCGGGATATTTATGCGCATGGGCCGCAATGCGAACGCGCTCCAGATAATGCATCGCCAGCGCGTCGGCCTCTTTTTTTGGCATACGATGTACCCAGCTAGGCGCCAGCGTACAGTTTTGTAAAACCGTGAGATGCGGGAAAAGATTGAAATGTTGAAACACCATACCGACTTCAGTTCTGATTTTCTCAACGTTGCGGCTGTCGCTGTTCAGCTCAATGCCATCGACAACAATGCGTCCCTTTTGATGTTCCTCCAGATGGTTGATACAGCGGATCGTCGTTGATTTTCCCGAGCCTGATGGGCCACACAGGACAATACGCTCACCTTGTTTCACCTGGAGGTTAATGTCTTTCAATACGTGAAATTGACCGTACCACTTATTCACATTTTCCAACGTTATCATATGGTTATCTGGTTTTATTGACGCATTCTGATTCATGGATGACCTCAATGAGACTTATGTCCGGTATCAAACCGTTTTTCTAAATGTTGGCTATAACGCGACATGCTGAAACAGAAGATCCAATAGATCAGCGCGGCGAAGACGTAGCCTTCGGTAGACATTCCCAGCCAGGCGGGGTCTACCGTGGCCTGCTGGATACTGCTGAAAAGATCGAACAACCCGATGATAATCACCAGACTGGTATCTTTAAACAGTGAAATGATGGTGTTGACCAGACCGGGGATAACCATTTTTAGCGCCTGGGGCAAAATGACCAGACACTGCATCCGCCAATAGCCTAATGCCAGCGACTGTGCAGCTTCGTACTGCCCTTTCGGCAAAGCCTGCAGTCCACCGCGTACCACTTCCGCCACATAGGCGGATTGGAACAGAATGACGCCCACCAAGGCGCGTAACAGTTTGTCTATGCTGGTCCCCTCCGTCAGGAACAGCGGAAGCATTACGGAAGACATAAATAGAACGGTGATCAGCGGCACGCCACGCCAGAATTCAATAAATCCTATGCATAGCATACGGACGATAGGCATTTCCGAGCGTCGGCCCAGCGCCAGCAGGATCCCGAGCGGCAAAGCGCCCGCAATCCCCACGGCGGCGATAATGAGGGTAAGCGTGAGCCCGCCCCATTGGCGTGTTTCTACGTAGGGCATTCCGCCGAATCCCCCGGACAGCAGCCCCCAGGCGATAAGTGGATAAACGATGCACCATCCTGCGATATAACGACCGCGATGCGGCATCGCTTTCCAGAACATGGGGAAAATGCTCAATAGCGCCAGCACGAGCGCGAAATTGATGCGCCAGATCTCTTCTGTAGGGTATAGCCCGTACATAAAGTGGCCGAAGCGAGCGTGAATAAACACCCAGCAGGCCCCTTCGCGCGTACAGTCATTGCGCGTTGCGCCTAGCCAGTTGGCGTCAAAGACCGCCCAGCTCAGAAGCGGGGGAAGTCCTTTCCACAGCAGCCACAGACAGAGCAGGGTCAGCAGGCTGTTGGGGATGCTGGAAAACAGGTTACGTCGAGCCCATGCGATGGCGCCGCTAACAGGCGTCGGGCGATTTGGTGTATGTGAAATCATGTTCACCCAGCTCCTTTAGCGCTCAATTAAGGCGATTTTACGGTTATAGATATTCATCAGTAGCGAGATCAGCAGGCTGATAATCAGGTAAACCGACATCGTCATAGCAATCGTTTCAATCGCCTGACCGGTCTGATTGAGGACCGTACCGGCAAACAACGACACCATATCCGGATATCCAATCGCAGCGGCGAGAGAAGAGTTCTTCACAATATTCAGGTACTGGCTGGTTAGCGGAGGAATGATGACGCGCAACGCCTGCGGCAAGATGACTTTGCGCAGCGTGATCGCTTTTGGTAGGCCAAGTGAGAGCGCCGCTTCATGCTGTCCGTGAGAAACTGATTGAATACCGGAACGGATGATCTCGGCGATGAAAGATGAGGTATAGACCGAAAGCGCCAGCGCCAGCGCGGCGAGTTCAGGGATCATCACCATACCGCCGGTAAAGTTAAACCCTCTTAATACCGGGAGCTCCCAGTTCAATGCACGGCCAAAGGTGATGTGCGTCAGACCCAGCAGTAACGAAAGGACCAGTAACGGCCACGGCCAGTTTCGACGATAGATGCCGGTTTCACGGTGATAGCGCTGATTTCTACGGACGATAAGAACGGTCACGACTACTGTAATCACCACGGCGAGTAGGGCCGGAAGGGCGCCGGGGCCGAAATCTGCTGCCGGGATATACAATCCGCGGTTACTCAAAAACACGGCATCCAGCGCGCTGACCGCCTGGCGAGGCCCCGGTAGATTGCGAAGTACGGCAAAGTACCAGAAGAAGATCTGCAGCAGAGGCGGAATATTGCGGAACGTTTCGATATAGAAGGTGGATAGCTTACGGAGCAGCCAGTTGTCAGACAGCCGGGCAAGGCCGACCATAAACCCCAATAAGGAGGCACAGATAATACAGATGGCCGATACCAAAAGCGTATTCAGCAAGCCGACGATGAAGACGCGGGCGTAGGTATCTCCCTGCTGATAGTCAATGAGATGCTGGACAATACCAAACCCGGCGGAGTTATCCAGAAAAGCAAAGCCGGAAGTAATTCCGCGCTGTGCCAGATTGCTGATGGTGTTGTGCAACAGATATGTAGCTAAAGCCAGTACGACGATGACAGCGACGATTTGGTACAGCCAGGCGCGCACCGCAGGATTAGTCAGTGATAAATCACCTTTTACGGTTGGGCGTTGCAGCATGATGAAGCCTCGATAGCGTCAAACGAGAGCACGGCGATAAAGCCGTGCCCGGTTTACTTGAGAGATTAGCGAACGGCAGGCGCGTATTGGATACCGCCTTTGGTCCACAATTCATTCAGCCCGCGTTTGATTTTCAACTCGCTGCCCATACCCACGTTACGCTCAAAGACTTCGCCGTAGTTACCGACCTGTTTAATAATCTTGTAGGCCCAATCGGCGGGTAATTTGAGGTCTTTGCCGTAATTACCTTCTTTGCCGAGCAGGTGAGCCATATCCGGCGTTGCAGGTTTGGCCTGCATCTGGTCGACATTCTGAGAGGTGATACCCATTTCTTCCGCGTTCAGCATGGCGAACAAGCTCCAGCGCACGATGGAGAACCACTCTTCGTCGCCACGGCGAACGACTGGTCCCAGGGGTTCCTTGGAGATGACTTCAGGCAGCACGATGTATTCGTTGGGATTGGCCAATTTAATGCGCAGTGCATACAGCTGAGACTGGTCGGAAGACAGCGTGTCGCAGCGGCCGGACTCCAGCGCTTTGGCGCTCTCATCGGAGCGGTCGAAAGTGACCGGCGTGTACTTCATGCCGTGAGTTTTGAAATAGTCTGCGACATTCAGTTCGGTATCGGTTCCCGCCTGAATACAGACGGTAGCGCCGTCCAGCTCCTTCGCGCTTTTCAGCCCGGCCTTGTTGTGGGTCAGGAAACCAATGCCATCGTAGTAGGTGACGCCGGTGAACAGCATGCCCATGCCCGCGTCACGCGAAGAGGTCCATGTTGTATTACGGGACAGCAGGTCCACTTCGCCTGACTGCAGCGCCGTAAAGCGTTCTTTGGCGGTCAGCGGAGTAAATTTTACCTTATTGGCATCTCCGAAGACGGCAGCCGCGACGCCCTTGCAAACATCCACGTCAATACCGGCATATTTGCCGCTGGCATCGGCATAGGAAAAACCCGGCAAACCATCACTGATACCGCATTGGACAAAACCTTTTTTCTGGATAGCATCTAGCGTGGTGCCAGCATGGGCCTGTTGCGTCGCCGTAAAGAGAGACGCGCCCGCGACCAGCGTAGACATGATCAGTTTTTTCATCATCTTATGTGCCTAATGAGTTATGTGCTGTGGTAATGGACGTAGCATTGCCTACGCCCTGTCTGCCGGCGCCGTCGTTGGACATTGTGCCGTGGCGTGATTAAGCAAAACTAATGCCAATCCGTGACGGTCCCTTTCGCGCCTAATGGCGGAGAGTTTTGTGAGGGAACACACAAAGTTTGATATGTATTGCACCAATATAGTCACGTAACTCAAAAAATTGCCTTGTTTTGGTGCTGGGAGACCTGATTGGCGAATTTGGCAGAACATTGCGATCTTAACCAGTGCATAAGGATGGCGTATGTTGTCTTTTTTAGTGCAACCTGTTATCAAGTTGCTAGATAATTTGGCAGGATTAGGGCAGCGAGGCAGGCCTATATGGGGCCGGAAGAAGATATTAAGATTAACAAAATGAATGAGTTACTTTGCCTCCCGCTCTGCGGAAGGCCAGATATTGAACTAACGAACATTATGCCGTTGATAGAAGCTTTCCAACCGTGCCTGAGCTTTGCTCAAAATGGTACAGAACAGAAGATAGATAACGGCGGCTTCGACATAAAGAATAAGCGGTTCATAGGTGACGGAGACGATGCGCTGAGCCGCAAGAAACATTTCCGGCACGGTGATGACGGCCGCCAACGACGTATCTTTGATCAGAGAGATAAAGGTGTTCGATAGCGGGGGCAAGGACACGAATACCGATTGAGGAAAAATGACCCACCGAATGGCCTGAGCCCCTTTCATTCCCAGCGAATAGGCGGCGTTCCACTGTCCCTGGGGGACAGACAATATGGCTCCGCGGACGATCTCAGAGCTATAGGCCCCTACATTCAGGGTAAAACCAATCAGCGCGGCAGGAAACGCATCCAGGGTGATGCCGGCGCTGGGGAGTCCGTAAAATATCAGAAACAGCTGCACCAGCAGTGGCGTGCCGCGAATCACCCAGACATAAAAATCGGCAATCCATTTCAGCGTGCGGGGTCCATAAAGCCGGATCAAGGCGACGACGATCCCGACGGCAAGCCCAAGCACGAAGGAAATAATAGCCAGAGGAACGGTGAACTTCAGTCCAGCAGAAAGCAGACTCCAGAAGGAGTCTGCCATGAGTTGTAGCCAGGGTGGCATCTAAAAAACTCCGGTATCTTTGCGGTTACTGGGAAACATCTTCCCCGAAGTATCGCATAGAAATCGTTTTATACGTGCCATCCGCTTTGATCTGGTCCAGCGCGTGGTTGATTGCCCCGATCAGCGGGGCTTGTCCCTTGCGCACCAGAATGGCGGAAGGATCGCCGCTTTCCGCCGTGGCGGCAACTTTGACTTTCGCATCCGGCTTTTGTTTTTTGAAGTCGAGGAATGACAGATTGTCGTTCAGCGTCGCATCGGCACGGCCGCTCAGCACCAGATCCAGCGACTGGTTAAACCCGTCGGTAGGCACGATGTCGGCGCCATATCGCGTCGCCAGCTTCGAATAATTGCTGGTCAGGCTCTGTGCAGATTTGTGACCTTCAAGATCTTCAAATGTCTTGATGGTGGTGTTGTCGTTGCGAACAACCAGCACCGACTTCGCATCAATATAGGGTTTGGAGAAATCGAACTTCACCTGACGTTCGGGCGTAATGCCGACCTGGTTAACAACGGCGTCATAGCGGCCTGCGCTTAGCCCGGCGATCAATCCATCCCAACGTCCTTCGATGAACTCGGCCTTAACGCCGATTTTCTCAGCCACCGCACGGCCTATTTCCACATCAAAACCGACCAGTTTTCCCGATTTATCGTGATACGTGTAGGGAGCGTAGGTCCCTTCCGTGCCGAATTTGATGACGCCCGCAGCCTTGATGATGCTGAGATCGTCCTGTGCCTGTACCAGAGCACTGGTGACAAGTAACGCGCCAGTCAGTAATGCAACGCTGATTTTCTTCATCGTGGTTCCTACAAAGACGGGGAGATAACAACCTATATGCTTATGAGGCCGAGCGGCGAAAATCTACGTGATATCACCACGCATTGCTAATCACATAAGGTGATGGTTTATAGCGACAAAGCATAAATAATATAGTGGTCCGTGGCGGTTTTTTCCACACTGGGCGGAATTGACGTCGGAGCGTGTGGGCGGAGAAATAGAGAAAAAGGGACGGATAGCCCCGTCCCTTCGATCTTGGTGTCATGGCGATGTGCTGCTCATTAACCCCAGACGGCGTCAGCGATCGCTTTGACCAATGCAATTTTAGCCCACTGCTGCGCTTCGGTTATCTCATTGCCTTCTTCCGTTGAGGCGAAGCCGCACTGAGTACTGAGGCACAGGCGTTCCAGCGGTACGAATTGGGTAGCTTCCTTGATGCGATCAATCACCGCCTGTTTGTCTTCCAGTTCGCCGAACTTGGAAGAGATCAGCCCCAAAACAACCTGCTTATCGCCTGATACCTGAGCCAACGGAGAGAAGTCGCCGGCGCGTTCAGTATCGAATTCCAGATAGTAAGCAGAGACATTTTCACGGGCGAACAGCACGCTTGCGACCGGTTGGTAACCGCCGCTGGCGGCCCAGGAAGAGGCATAGTTGCCGCGGCATACGTGCGTCGTCAGCACCAGATCTTCCGGCGCGCCTTCTACGCTTGCGTTATTGACCTTCAGATACAGCTCGGCCAGCGTGTGTACTTTGCCGCCTTCAGCCGGTTCTGCGTGATGACCACAGCCACAGCTCGTCGAGTTCGGCGTATCGGCGCCGCCGCCGCCGGCAAATTTCGGATCGACCAGCATGCCCCAAGTGCAGTCATCCAACTGTAGGTTGCGGCAACCCGCAGCATACAGCGCTTTGATGAAGGTACGATAGGCGTTGGCGATATCCTGCACCAGCGCCTCTTCAGTTGGGTAAAACTCCAGCGTCTTAGCTTTGTTATCGGGGCGCTGTAGCTCGGCCAGGAACTGCGCCGCAGAAGGGACGGTCAGTCGCGGCGTAACGCCCGGTTCTGCGAATTGAAGTAGGAATTTGAAATGTTCGATGAACGGATGGTTCTCACCGGAAATCTTACCGGAAAGGCGCGCAGTTTCCGGACGGGTTTCCTTGTCCGCAAACGCGTAGCCTTTGGCGATGAGGGTTTTTTCCACGCCGTTCAGGCCCCACATGAAATCGAGGTGCCACCAGCTACGACGGAATTCGCCGTCGGTAATCACCTGTAAACCGGCCGCTTTCTGTTTCTCAACCAGCTCGGTGATGGCCTTGTCTTCAATGGCCTGCAGCTCTGCCGCAGAAAGGTTACCCTGGGTAAATTTTGCCCTGGCATCATGCAGATACTGAGGACGAAGATAGCTCCCTACGACGTCGGCACGGAATGGGGGTCGTTGTGTCTTAATAGCTGTCATCAAAATAAGTCCATTCTTAATTATATTAGTGCGCAGAGATTATCATGAAACTAATCCTCCCATTAGATGAAATTCCCTCACCATCATTGAGATAATTTCACGTTGGCAGGCGTGCGGATCTCGCACGAAACAATCACCGACGACACTGTCAATATGAACTTTGAGTGGTGCGGAAAGGAGAGAATGACGCGTCGATGTGCCGTTCTGTTAAGAATTCGATAAGCAGGGTAAAACTAGTTAAGAAAGCACGAATTAAGACATTTCGTTATTTAAGACTGCCGTAGTGTGGACGATAGTGCTGTGCAATCTGCTTACTATAAGGCAGGGCCATTTGAGGAATTCAGTTATGAAAAAAATTACATTGGCAATCGTAATGACGGTGTTTACCGCAAGTAGCCTGCTCTCAACAGTCTCTTTTGCAGCGGGTCCGGATCAACAGGACGGGAAGCAATGGCAGCAGAGGCCGGGAAGCCAACAGCATGGCGGACGCGATGGTAATTCTGGCGGTCAGCCTAATCGAGGCGGTCATGGCGAGCCAGGTCGGCAGCAGGCTCACATACAGCGTGGCGGCGACCGTGACCACTTCGTTTCCAATGGTCACGACTTCCGAAGGGGCAAACCGGCTCCGAGCCGTTACCGCGGCAATGATTATCGTGTCAACGACTGGCGCGCTCGCGGTTTGAGACAGCCGCCATCAGGCCAGCATTGGGCTTACATTGATGGCAACTACGTGCTGATTGCAGCCGCAACGGGCATCATCACCTCTATTATTCTCAACAGCGCTCTGCAACATTGATGCTGGCGCGTGCCGGAGCGGGTCTCCGGCACGCATTACCTTTCCTTTTTCTTTACCGCCTTCATCATGGTTTTTCGTGAATCCGAACAAGTTGGGTCCGATGATCAATTGACCCAATCGGCGAGTTTATCGCGCGTCTGCTGTTTGACCTCGTCGTTAATATACAGGCTGACGGTGTCTAGAGCGCCTGGATTGCTCTTGGATTATCTACCGTAAGCAGGGGCAGTCCAGCATGATAAATTGCTCTTAATCAATGTATCGAACTGGTGTCATAGGAAGAGTCCGTTTTGTTGTCTATAAAAATATTGCAGGGCTTTTACTGTTCAAACTCTGGTGAAATATGACTGATAAATGGGCTGACTACCTTATTTCAAAAGTCCGATATAACGATAAACACACTCACATTACACATGTGTATGCGTACGTCGATAATGGAGACACCGTGGGAGGAGGGACGTCAGAAACACGGCAGTGGGTAGTGAATAAAATCGATAGCGGTTATACGTTTTACACCATTTTCAAAGGTGATGACGGTAAGTGGAAGAAAGGGCAAAAAGTGGTCAAGGACCGTGTTAACGGCACTGATTACATTACGACCAGACCTAACGGCACATCCAAGGATAACTTGGAAAACCTTCCTGAGTACTAGACACTTTGATAACTAAAATACAAAGCATCAGAATTGTTCTGGTGCTTTTTTGTATGTTCAGCCAAAGATGTATAACCATCTGTATAAATAATAAAAAAGGCGCTCCCCCATGCTGAGTAGCGCCTTTTTATTCAATGACATAGCTGAATTGTATCAGTTCATGCCGTATTTTTTCAGTTTCTTACGCAAAGTGCCGCGGTTGATACCCATCATCAGTGCTGCACGGGTCTGGTTACCGCGAGTATATTGCATCACCATGTCCAACAGTGGTTGCTCAACTTCAGCCAGTACCAGCTCATACAAGTCATTCACATCCTGACCGTTCAGTTGAGCAAAATAGTTCTTCAGTGC
This sequence comes from Lonsdalea populi, assembly GCF_015999465.1. Lineage (NCBI taxonomy): Bacteria > Pseudomonadati > Pseudomonadota > Gammaproteobacteria > Enterobacterales > Pectobacteriaceae > Lonsdalea > Lonsdalea populi. Next base: position 3,575,258 of record NZ_CP065534.1, on the reverse strand, counting down.
CTGTTTAACCGAGTCGCGCAGGGGTTTTTGGGTTACCTGAGCCTGAGAGTTTACGGTGGAAACGGTCAGTACGTCAGAATTCACGCGTTGTTCGAACATAGTTCTGTCAGCTCTTTTTCTGTTTACGCAAGATTTTCAAAATATGCCTCCAACGCCTCCAGCTGTTCGCCGGCATCCTCAATGGCGTTGAATGTGCGCCTAAACTGGTCGTCCGGGGCATGTTCCTGGAGATACCAGGAAACGTGCTTACGAGCGATACGGAATCCCTTGCCTGGACCATAAAAGTCATGCAATTCCCGTATATGCCCGATCAGCAAGCGCTTAACCTCTGCCAATGGCATCGGTGGCAGCAGCTCCCCTGTGTCCAGATAATGCTGGATTTCCCGAAAGATCCAGGGTCTTCCCTGAGCGGCCCGTCCTATCATCAGGGCATCGGCCCCGGTGTAATCGAGAACCGCTCTGGCTTTATGCGGGTCAGTAATGTCGCCATTCGCAATGATGGGAATGCCGACGGCCTGCTTAACTGTCCGAATGCTGTCGTACTCGGCCTCGCCATTGAACAAGCACGAACGCGTGCGTCCATGGATGGTGAGAGCCTGAATACCACAGTCTTCAGCCAATCTGGCAATTTGTACACAGTTGCGGTGCTCTGGAGACCAGCCGGTCCGGATTTTCAGTGTTACCGGTACGTCTACCGCTTTCACCACCGCCGTCAGGATCTGTTTCACCAGATTGGGGTGCTGCAACAACGCAGACCCCGCCATCTTGCGGTTCACCTTCTTGGCCGGACATCCCATATTGATGTCGATGATCTGCGCGCCGAACTCAGCATTGATGCCGGCGGCCGCGGCCATCTCCTCCGGATCGCTGCCGGCAATTTGCACGGCTCTGATACCGGGTTCATCGCTATGCACCATGCGCAAGCGGGACTTGTCCGAGCGCCACACTTCCGGATTGGAAGAGAGCATTTCGGACACCGTCATTCCAGCGCCCATCATGTGACAGAGTGCTCTGAACGGGCGATCGCTAATACCGGCCATCGGGGCGGCTATCAAACGATTGGGAAGCTGAAATTGTCCAATGTGCATAGACAAAGAGTGACCATACTGTGTCTGCAAGGGCGCGTATATTACGCATTTTTCACGCGATAGGAAAGGCCAAACTTTGAGCAATTGCGCGTAACAGATCAATAAAATGATGTTTGAGCAAAAGAAAAATTTATTTTATCTATATATATCATATCGTTATATAATTTCGCCACCGGCGGCCTACGCAGTCGGCAACGGCCTATTAGAAGTGAAAAGAACGAGCTGAGGCGATGTCAGGGAGCGATTCGTGGGGCAATGAAGGCAATTGGTAGTGAAAAATGCACCATATTCGGCCTAATGAGGAGCAATCTATCGGTCTGATGAAGGCATTTGATTGCTCCTGTTTTCGGTCATCGCCCTTGCTGCAGGTTCCTATTTTTGATCGGTTTCGCCTCCCGCTGCGTCAATTTCCTGGCTGATATGTTCGATGTCAGCGGGGAAAACCGATGTGCGGCCGTGCTCCGATATCGTGCAGCAACTCCCTGCTTCGTTAGTTCCTGCTGCCTTCAAAATAGTCGGTCGGCGATTTGTGGTGTGTAACAAAAGTGCGAGGAGATCGCAGGAAAACTCACGCGGATTCTGGGGGGTTAAAGGACGGACCGACGAAAGCCTGGCTCAGGCTTAATTGCCGTTTTAAATCGGGCACGCCCCGGAGTGAAAACGCCGCAGGGAAACCGGGTTGTTACTCATTTCCGAAAAGCGTTAGCGTCTCCCCGGCTGTGGCCGACGAGGTCTATGCGGTTGGTATCAACCTAGGTGAGTTTGGCTAGATTCTCCCCGTCGGCATCTAAATCGTTTATCTCGCAGTAAAACATCTCGAACTTGCCGGGATTGTCATTTTCCTCGTGCCAGCTTGGCATCATGGTAATGATGCCGGCCTCAGGGAAAGCGCGATCGCTCTGATCGTTTTCGGCATCCCGAGGTTCCCAAAGAGGTTTCCTAGGCTGCCATAGCCGCCGCAGGCCACACCACGGCCGGATGCTGTTTACCATCGTTGGGATCGGGTGTCGTATAGGCAACCAGATCGCTCAAGGCGGCGGATAATGTATGGTCTTAAACCGTTCAGTCGGCGATGAAAAGCCCGGTCCCCAGCAGCATAGGGTTGCTGCGGCGTTGTGCTGGGTGTGGTGAGACCGGTGAGGTGAGATAGCGGCGGGGTCATTATAAATGGGGCGGAACGCACAGGATGGCCTTCCGCCGTTGGCGCAGGCGCGCTTACTGTGCCTTTCTGATACCGGTTATTCGGCACCACTCTTCTTTTTCCGCCACCGGATCAAGCTCGAATTTCTCCTGATAGGCTTCTGATACGTTGGCGGCCTGGGTCGCCAGCACGCCGGAGAGACCGAGATGACCGCCCGCTTTGGGCAGGTCGCCGATCAGGGGCGCCAACTCCCGCAGAGGGCCAGCCAGAATGTTGGCGACGACCACGTCGGCGGAAAGCGCTTCCGGCTGGTCTTTCGGCAGATACAGCGCCAGACGCTCGGACACGCCGTTGCGCTGGGCGTTGTCGCGGCTGGCCTGAATGGCCTGAGGGTCGATGTCGATGCCGATGGCGCGGGCGGCGCCCAGCTTCAGCGCGGCGATCGCCAGAATGCCCGAGCCACAGCCGAAGTCGATGACGGTTTTACCTTGCAGGTCGAGACCGTCCAGCCACTGCAGGCACAGCGCGGTGGTGGGGTGGGTGCCGGTGCCGAAGGCCAGGCCGGGGTCCAGCATCACGTTGACCGCATCCGGATCGGGGATATCGCGCCAACTGGGGCAAATCCACAACCGCTCGCCGAACTGCATCGGATGGAAATTATCCATCCATTCACGTTCCCAGTCTTTATCTTCCAACTGCTCGATTTTGTGTTTGAAACCCGCGCCCAGCAGCGGCTCCTGTTCCAGGATCGCGATGACGACCTTCATGTCGGTCTCGGCATCGTACAGGCCTATCACATCAGTATCGCCCCACAGGCGGGTTTCGCCCGGCAGCGGCTCAAACACCGGCGTGTCGTGGGTATCCTGAAACGTGACGGACACCGCGCCGCTTTCGACCAGCGCGTCGCCCAGGGGTTCGGCATGTGCGCCGGAAGTATTAATTTTGAGTTGAATCCACGGCATAGCGGCCTCTTACTAAACGTCGGATGAAGTAACGGCGGCGGGCGCAGCGTGCCCGAACCGGTTACCAATAATAAATGCCAGCAGGCTTGACGCCAGAGCAGGGACGATCGGGTGAAATCCGCCCCATTGGATTTTGAAGCTGGCCAGCAGGGTATAACAGATTGCTCCCCCTATCATGGCGCTCAGTGCGCCCGTCGCATTGGCGCGTTCCCAGTACAGTCCCAGCACCAACGGCCACAGGAACACGGCTTCCAGTCCGCCGAACGCCAGTAGATTAAGCCAGATGATCATTTCAGGCGGGCGCCAGGAGGCCAGTACGACCATCAGTCCCAGCACCAGCGTGGTCAGGCTGGACAGGTGTTTGATATACCTTTCGTTGGCGGCCCGCTGGGGGCGGACGCTGAGATACAAATCTTTCACGATGGTTGCCGACGCCTGCAGCAGGTGCGCGTTGATGTTGGACATTATCGCTGCCATCGGCGCCGCCAGGAAAATACCGGCGGCCAGCGGCGGGAGAACGGCGATCATCAGCTCAGGCAGAACCTGGTCGGGGATGGTGAGGTTAGGCAGAATCGCTCTCCCCAGCGCCCCGGCCAGATGCATGCCGAGCATCAGCAGGGTAATGACGATGGTGCCGATGATGATACCGCGGTGCAGCGCTTTGCTGTCCCGATAGGAGATACAGCGTACCGCCGTGTTCGGCAGGCCGATGACGCCGAAGCACACCAGCAGCCAGAACGAGGTCATGAACGGTCCGGAAAGTGCATCGCCAGGACCGTGCGGAGAGACCAGCGCCGGATCGATGTGGCGCAGTTTTTCCACGGCGACGGGCAGGCCGCCCGCAGCATAAATCACGCCAACCACCAGCAGCAACGTCCCTACCAGCATCACGATACCCTGCATGGCGTCGTTGAGCACGCTGGCCCGAAAGCCGCCAAAGGCGGTATACAGCGCGATAGTGATGCCGAAGATCAGCAGCCCGGTGTCGTAGGGGATGCCGACCGCCGTTTCGAGCAGACGAGCACCACCGATAAACTGCACGGCCATGGCGCCGATGAACGCGACCAGCAGGCTGAGGCTGGCGAACCAAACCAGCAACCGGTTGCCGTAGCGGGCGTACAACATATCGTTGAGCGTGATCGCGTTATAGCGCCGCGCCAAAATTGCGAATTTTTTTCCCAGAATGCTGAGTGAAAGCAGCATGGTCGGCACCTGGATCATCGCCAGCAACACCCAGCCCAGCCCGTATTTATAAGCAGCGCCGGGACCGCCGATGAAAGAGCTGGCGCTTACGTAGGTGCCAATCAAGGTCATGGCCAGAACGAAGCCGCCCATCGATCGGTTGCCGAGAAAATATTCGCGCAGGAAGTTGCCCTGCTGGCGGCGGGTATAGGCGTAAACGGACAGCCCGAAGACCAGCAGCAGGTAGGCGATCAGCGGAATGACGATCTGACTATGCATCCTCATCCTCCAGCGCAATGTCGTGGAACAGATGGCGGACCATCAGCCAGCATAGAATGATAAAGGCCAGCGGCAGCAGCAGGCACGACATCTCGAACCAGCGCGGCAGTCCGGTGATGCCGGATTCGCTACTTGGCAGATATGCGGCGGCAATCCACAGCAACAGGTAACCCAGCGTCAGGCCCAGCGCCCAGCGCGCTTCCCGGTGTGCCTGAAGAAAACGTTTATCCATCTTGTTATACAACCCAATTGGTATTCATCAGTATGGCGTGTGCAAAACAGGGGATTTTACGGTATGTGAGCGCATTGCCTAGCAGGAATTCGCGGCCACGGATGGATTGTCAGGGATAAACAGGCGCGTTTCCGAATGCATACATAGCGCAGAGAAAGCAGTCATTAACTGAATAACGGTTATTTTTATCTGTTAGCGCGGCGATTGAAAACCAGGCCGTTCGACAGCCTGAAAGCGGTCGACCGGCCTTTTATCTCGTCTGCGGGGGGGATTACTGCAGGCCGAGTTTTTTCTCCAGATAGTGGATGTTAGTGCCACCATACTGGAAGTTTTCGTCGTTCAGGATCTTCAACTGCAGTTCGATATTGGTCTTGATGCCGTCGATGATCAGTTCCGCCAGCGCATTGCGCATGCGGGCAATGGCGACGTCGCGGTTTTCACCGTAGGTGATCAGCTTGCCGATCATGGAATCGTAGTACGGCGGCACGGTGTAGCCCGCGTAGATGTGCGATTCCCAACGAACGCCAAAGCCGCCCGGCGCGTGGAAACGCGTTATTTTACCCGGACTAGGCAGGAAGGTGTTGGGATCTTCGGCATTGATACGACACTCGATCGCATGGCCGCGGACATGAACTTCTTCCTGTTTGATCGACAGCGGCAGACCGGCGGCGACGCGCAGTTGCTCTTTGATCAGGTCTACGCCAGTGATCATTTCGGTCACTGGATGTTCTACCTGAATACGGGTGTTCATTTCGATGAAATAGAACTCGCCGTTTTCATAAAGAAATTCGAAGGTACCGGCGCCGCGGTAGTTGATGTCCACGCAGGCCTTCGCGCAACGTTCGCCGATGTAACGACGCAGTTCACTGGTGATGCCCGGCGCTGGCGCTTCCTCCAGCACTTTCTGGTGGCGGCGCTGCATGGAGCAGTCGCGTTCAGCCAGATAGATCGCCTGGCCCTGACCGTCCGCCAGTACTTGGATTTCCACATGGCGTGGGTTTTCCAGGTATTTTTCCATGTAGACCATATCGTTGTTAAACGCGGCCTTGGCTTCCGCCTTGGTCATGGAAATGGACTGTTCCAGCTCTTTATCGCTGCGCACGACGCGCATACCGCGTCCGCCGCCGCCGCCGGAAGCCTTGATAATGACCGGGTAACCGATGCGTTTAGCAACGGCGCGGTTCTTTTCCATATCGTCGCCCAGAGGGCCGTCGGAACCCGGGACGCAAGGTACACCCGCTTTTTTCATCGCGCTGATCGCGGACACTTTGTCGCCCATCAGGCGGATGGTGTCGGCGCGCGGGCCGATGAAGATAAAGCCGGAACGCTCGACCTGTTCAGCGAAGTCGGCGTTTTCGGACAAGAAACCGTAACCGGGGTGGATAGCCACCGCGCCGGTAATTTCAGCGGCGGAGATCAGCGCGGGAATGTTCAGATAACTTTTGGTGGACGGCGCAGGGCCGATGCACACCGTTTCGTCAGCCAACAATACGTGTTTCAGGTCACGATCCGCCGTGGAATGCACTGCGACGGTTTTGATGCCCAGCTCTTTGCAGGCACGCAAAATACGCAGCGCGATCTCACCACGGTTAGCGATAACAATTTTATCTAGCATGGTACGCCCCGTTATTCGATGACAACCAGCGGCTCGTCAAATTCAACCGGTTGACCGCTTTCCAACAGAATGGCTTTCACCACGCCTGCTTTATCCGCTTCGATTTGGTTCATCATTTTCATGGCTTCGACGATGCACAGCGTATCGCCGATATTCACCTGCTGGCCGACTTCCACAAACGCTTTCGCTTCCGGGCTTGGGGTACGGTAGAAAGTCCCTACCATCGGCGAACGAACGATGTGACCGCTGACCGCGGCCGGCGCTGCGGCGACTTCGGCTACCGGCGCTTCGGCCACGGTAGCGGTCAGTGCAGGCTGAGGCTGCATCGGCGCATAGGCTTGTTGCATCATCGGGTAAGCCGGCACGGCCGGGGAGCGGCTGATGCGTACCGACTCTTCACCTTCGGAAATTTCCAGTTCGGCGATGCCGGATTCTTCAACCAGTTCAATCAGTTTCTTGATTTTACGAATATCCATGAATGGGGTTCCGTACTCTTGTTAATTGGAGATTGACAGGCGTTTCACCGCCGTCTGTAAAGCATAGCTATAACCATCTGCACCCAGACCACAAATGACCCCAACTGCCACATCGGACAGATAAGAGTGGTGGCGGAAGGGTTCACGAGCATGCACGTTAGACAGATGAATTTCGATAAAGGGGATGGCGACCGCCAGCAACGCATCTCGCAGCGCAATGCTGGTATGGGTGTATGCCGCTGGGTTGATCAGAATGAAGTCGGTGTTGCCTCTGGCCTGATGAATGCGGTCAATCAGCGTGTGCTCTGCGTTGGACTGCAGATGCGACAGCTGAACGTTCAGCGCCAGCGCTTCTTGTTCCAATCTGTTAACGATTTCCGTCAACGTAGTATGTCCATACTTCTCAGGCTCGCGGGTGCCCAGAAGATTCAGGTTCGGACCGTTTAAAAGCAAAATGTTGAAATTATCTACCATTATGCCGCTATCTCCCGCGATTCGCTTCGTGTCGCACAAAATAGCGCGAAGCTATTCGTTTGTCACTTTCTAGATGCAAATTGTCCGATGCCCAAAAACAAAGTCGTGCATTATAACCATTTCGTTGCAATTAGCAGCCAAATAGTGGCCTTATCTGCGGAGATGATCATCGCCGCTTCCGTTAAGCCCTGTACCGGTGTTTTTATCACGCCGGTGCACCGTGTGGCCTCAGCGCCACCACTGGAGAAATTTTTTATAACGCATCAGTAACAAAATGAGGGCCAGAAGAGTATAAAAAATAGGTTGCGGAGACAATGTTTTAAGGGACCAAATGTAGTGAATTGGGGCAAGAATGGCGACCAGATAAAGCGCGTTATGCAATTTTTGCCAGCGGGATCCCAACTTACGCATCATCGCCTGCGTGGACGTCAACGTCAGCGCCAACAGAATGATCCAACTGCCGATGCCGAGCGTGAGATAGGGCCGAGAGAAAAGCTCGCTGACCAGCAGCGAAAGGTGACTGAGTCCTAATTCCAGCAGCGCGTAGCTCGTCAGATGCAGCGTCGCCCAGGCGAAGCACCACAGGCCGACGGGCCGTCGGCAGCGCATCAGCAGCGGCTGTTTGCCGTAGCGAGCCAGCGGCGCTATCGCCAACGTGGCCAAAAGCCATTTTAGTGCGGTTCTGCCGGTAAAATGCTGGATATCCTTTGCTGGATCGGCGCTCAGCCCTCCCTGGCTCACGGTCAGAAACAGCCACAATAACGGCAGTATTCCCGCCAGATGAATAAGCACCTTGATCCAAAACAGATGTCGAGGTTTCAAACGCATTCGACGCTGACTCCACATGTTGGGCGCGATAGTGCGCGGATAATTCAGAAATTTGCACGCAAATCCAGACCTCGGTACAACGAGTCCACCTCGTCTGCATATCCGTTGAACAGCAGTGTCGGCTGACGCTGCACATCAAGAATACCGCCCGCGCCGATCACCCGCTCCGTCGCCTGCGACCAGCGCGGGTGGTCGACGTGCGGGTTCACGTTGGCATAAAAACCGTATTCGTTGGGCGCCGACAAGTTCCAGGTCGAAGGAGGACGATCGTGAGTGAAGCGAATTTTCACGATGGATTTGATATTTTTGAAGCCGTATTTCCACGGCGTCATCAGCCTCAGCGGCGCGCCGTTCTGCGGCGGCAGCGTTTTTCCGTAGACGCCGACGGCCATCAGCGTCAGCGGGTTCATCGCCTCATCCATCCGCAGCCCTTCAACGTAGGGGTAGTTGAGGCCCCCGCCGATAAAGCGGTCCTTCTGTCCTGGCATCTGTTCAGGATCGTAGAGCGTCTGAAAAGCGACATAGCGTGCGTTGCCGGTCGGATTGGCGAAGGCGATCAGTTGGGAGAGTGGAAAACCAATCCACGGGACGACCATCGACCAGGCTTCAACGCAGCGAAACCGATAAATGCGCTCTTCCAGCGGAAAGCGCCTGAGAATATCGTCCATATCCAGCGTGATGGGTTTGGCGACTTTGCCGTCGATCTCGATTTTCCAGCCTTCGGTTTTCAGGCCGCCCGCGTTGGCCGCCGGGTCCGCCTTATCCAGTCCGAACTCGTAAAAATTGTTGTATCCGGTGACTTTGTCTTCCGGCGTCAGCGGCAGGTTCAAGCGCCAGTCCGGCGGCTGATTGAAGGTGAGCGGTTTGCCCGGCGGCGCTTTGGGCCGTTCGTCGCCTTTCAGCCAGGACAGCAGGTCCGCCTGCGCGGACAGCGGCAGCGAGAGGCTAGCGGTGGTGATGCCCAGAAACTTCAGCAGCCGGCGGCGCTGGTGGAACAGGGCTTCCGGCGTGACATCTGCTTCGGTGGGCGTGCGATCTTTCTTCATGGTATTCCGCCTTGATGCCAGTATAGTGACTCGACGAGCGGCGCTCAGGTGATGTACCGCGATAGGGTTTATGCCTATTCCCGCCAGCGTGATGGGCGTAGCCGGTGAGCAAGGGAGGGCCGAACACAGCGAATCAACGGGTTCATATCCGGTGCCCCTGAGTCGTTTGCACACGGCTCAGCGTCCCAAGGCTTGGTCGCATGACCCTCATGGGGTGGTTCTTAATGTATAGATGATTCTGCCGCGCAGAGATTCAGTGTTAACGAGAAAATTTCTTTCCTGTGCCTGAGCGTCATAAAAAAGACCATCCAAATAGGGATGGCCTGAAGAGAGGGCTGCCGGGCGGATTTAACGCAGTTTCACCAGCGTTCGGCCCGTGATTCGGTTAGCGATGAGATCGGCGGCGGCGGCGGGAACCTTTGCCAACGGGATCTCTGTGGCAATCTGTTCATAGAACGAGGCGGGCAGCAGTTCGGCCAGCCGTTCCCAGGCTTTTTGTCGGCGCGGCGGCAGCGCCATGACCGAATCCACACCCTGCAGCCGCACGTTGCGCAGAATGAACGGCATGACGGTAGTCGGCAGCGCGATGCCCCCGGCCAGACCGCAGGCGGCGACCGTGGCGCCATAGTTCATCTGCGCCAGCAGCGTCGCCAGCACATTGTCGCCCACGGTATCGATAGCGCCGGCCCAGCGCTGTTGCTCCAGTGGACGCGGCGCGGCGGTAAATTCCTGCCGGTCGAGCACCTGCCCTGCGCCCAACTGTCGCAGATAATCGGCGTTTTCCGCCCGGCCGCTCAGCGCGGTCACCTGATACCCCAGCGCATGAAGCAGGGCTATCGCGGTGCTGCCCACGCCGCCGCTGGCGCCGGTGACGATTATCTCGCCGTCCGCCGGCGTGACGCCGCCCTCTTCCAATGCCATGACGCACAGCATGGCGGTCAATCCTGCGGTGCCTATGATCATGGACTGACGCGCCGAGAGTCCTTTGGGCAATGCGACCAGCCAGTCGCTTTTTACCCGAGCCGACTGCGCCAGTCCGCCCCAATGATTTTCTCCAACTCCCCAGCCGGTCAGAATCACGGACTGGCCGACGGCAAAGGCGGCGTCGTCGCTGCTGTGCACGGTTCCTGCGAAGTCAATGCCGGGTATCATGGGAAACTGGCGGACAATTTTGCCTTGGCCCGTAATAGCCAGCGCATCTTTGTAGTTGATGCTCGACCAGGATACATCGACGGTCACGTTTCCTTCCGGCAGTTGCGTCGGGTCGATGGTGCGGACTTCAGACACCGTTTTACCCTGGTGCTGTTCGAGAATCAGAGCCTGCATTGCATTACCTCCTTTTGGGGAGCGAACAAATAGGTAGAGGGAAATCAGGTAATGACTATATTGGTAATAGACATGGCATGCACTGATAAACCGCAAGGAACAGGCGACTGTGCCGGTGCCGTATTTATCCGGTTCTCGCTTTAGGAGTGAAAGACCCAAGGATGAGATTAACTACCAAACTTTCCATGCTGATGACGACGCTGATCCTATTGGCGATCGCGCTAATGTTCGTCAGCAGTATTTCCAGCTTCGTTTACTACAGCCAGAAACGCATGGAGCATCAACTTAAAGCGGTGGCGACCAGCGTCGATCAGGCCCTGCTGTCGAACTCGCCCAGCGAGATCGTAGTGTGGCTGCCGCCGGTGATGAGGAGCCTGGGGATCGTCGAACTGGAAATCCTCCAGGGGCAGGACAGCAGCGATATCGTCAGCCTGCCGGAAGACAAGCCCGATGACCGGACGATCATGTATCGCCGGACGCAGATGTCGCTTATGCAGCATCCTCATATCTCGCTGAAAATGATCTACGTCGATCCGCTGATGGGGTCCCCTCGTTATTTGTTTTCGTTTCTGTCCGTCATGGTGGTGATGCTGGTGATGTCGGTCGCCATCTTTTATGCCGTGCGCTGGCTGCGGCGGCAGATGGCCGGGCAGGAGAGGCTTGAAGCGCGCGCAGAGCGTATTCTCTACGGTGACAGCGAGGTCGTGCCGCCCGGCTCCGGGCGTGAATGGCCGGTCAGCGCCAGCGGCGCGCTCGACAAGCTGTTGGGCGATCTGATGGAAGCCCGGGAAGCCAAAGGCCGAGTGGATACGCTGATCCGCGCCTTTGTCGCACAAGACGCTGAAACTGGTTTGAATAACCGGTTTTTCTTTGACAACCAACTGGCTACACAGCTGGAAGATCCGGAGTCCGTCGGCACGCACGGCGTGGTGATGATGGTCCGGCTGCCGGACTTCGACACCCTGCAGGGAACTCACGGTTATGACAGCTCGCTGGCGGAGTATTGCACTGCCCTGATTAATCAGCTCGCTTTGTTCGTTCGGCGCTATCCGGCCTCGCTGTTGGCCCGCTATCACCACAGCGATCTCGCGGTGCTGCTGCCGCATCGTTCGTTGAAGGATGCGGACGGCGTCGCGGCGCAGATGGTGCGGGACGCTGAGCGCCTGCCTGCGCCGTCTTGCATCGATAAAGACGATATTTTGCATATCGGCATCTGCGCCTACCGCAGCGGTCAGCGGGTGGATCAGGTCATTGAGAATGTGGAAGACGCCACCCGTCATGCCGTATTGCAAGGCGGCAGCGGCTGGTGCGTTTTTGACCGTCGTGTGCCGGAAAAAGGGCGGGGGAGCGTGAAGTGGCGTACATTGCTGGAAGACACGCTGTCCCGCGGCGGCCCGCGTCTCTACCAAAAACCGGCAATCACTCGTGAAGGCTGGGTGCATCATTACGAGCTAAGCAGCCGCATTGACGATGGCACGCAGGAATTGCTGGAGGCGGAATATATGCCGCTGGTGCGCCAGCTCGGTCTGACCGCCAGCTACGAACGGTTGCTGGTGACCCGCACACTCGCGCTGATAGCGGGTGACGCCGACGTCGCGCTGGCGATCCCCATCACCGTGGATTCCCTGCTACAGCCTTCATTCCTGAGATGGCTATGCGAAACGCTGCAACAGAGTGCTCAGGAACATCGCTCTCGTCTGCTGCTGGAACTGGCGGAGGCCGACGTGTGTCAGTACCTGGGGCGTCTTCGTCCGGTGATTGCGGAGCTGACCGGATTGGGGTGCCGGCTGGTGGTGGCGCAGGCCGGTCTGACGCTGGTGAGCAGCGCCTATATCAAGTCGCTGCCGGTTGAAGTAATTAAACTGCATCCTGGGCTGGTGCGTAGCGTCGATCAGCATCCGGAGAACCAGCTATTTATTCACAGTCTGACCGCCGCCTGCGTCGGCACCAAGACACGCGTTTGCGCCGTCAGCGTCCGTACCCGCGAAGAGTGGTTGACGTTATTGGATAAGGGCGTTCGTGGCGGGCAAGGCGCGTTGTTTGCCAACTCGACGCCCGTCGGGAATACGCTGAAAAAATATTCACAGCAGTTCCATGTTTAATGTGAATGTCCGGCCCGATTTAGCGTAGAATGAGCGCGCCGTGGAGAGCGTGTCGTTACTGCTGATATCACCGCGAAAATGTTAGATTTTATGTCCGTTGTCGGCGCAAATTTTCGGGATTGTGCGCGGCCAGTCTAGATGCCGCCTGAGGGTATCTCCCTCCATGAGTTTCGAGCCTAACCCAAATTTGTGCGGCATACGCCTTTTCCACCGTTGCAGAGCCTGTTCGCGCCTTGTCGCTGCTGCGTGTGGTTGGTAAAGTAGGCGGATTTTATGTATTTCCGCCCCCAGCTTGCAGGATTATCCTTTAGTTATGTTTAAGAAATTTCGTGGCATGTTTTCCAACGACTTGTCCATCGACCTGGGTACCGCCAATACCCTGATTTATGTAAAAGGACAGGGCATTGTACTGAACGAACCTTCCGTGGTGGCGATTCGCCAGGACCGCGCCGGTTCTCCGAAAAGTGTTGCCGCAGTAGGCCACGACGCCAAACAGATGTTGGGCCGCACGCCGGGCAACATCGCGGCTATCCGTCCGATGAAGGATGGGGTGATTGCCGATTTCTTCGTGACTGAGAAAATGCTGCAGCACTTTATCAAACAGGTGCACAGCAACAGCTTCATGCGCCCCAGCCCGCGCGTGTTGGTCTGTGTTCCGGTCGGCGCAACCCAGGTTGAGCGCCGTGCGATCCGTGAATCCGCACAGGGTGCGGGCGCGCGCGAAGTGTTCCTGATTGAAGAACCTATGGCGGCGGCTATCGGCGCGGGACTGCCTGTGTCCGAAGCGACCGGCTCCATGGTGGTGGATATCGGCGGCGGTACAACGGAAGTGGCTGTGATCTCTCTGAATGGCGTGGTCTACTCCTCTTCGGTCCGCATTGGCGGCGACCGCTTCGATGAAGCGATTATTAATTACGTTCGCCGCAACTATGGCTCGCTGATCGGCGAAGCGACGGCAGAGCGCATCAAGCACGAAATCGGCTCCGCCTACCCGGGCGATGAGGTCCGTGAAATCGAAGTGCGTGGCCGTAATCTGGCTGAAGGCGTGCCGCGTGGTTTCACGCTGAACTCCAACGAAATCCTGGAAGCCCTGCAGGAGCCGCTGACCGGCATCGTCAGTGCGGTCATGGTCGCACTGGAACAGTGCCCGCCAGAACTGGCGTCCGACATTTCAGAACGCGGCATGGTGCTGACCGGCGGTGGCGCTCTGCTGCGCAACCTGGACCGTCTGCTGATGGAAGAGACCGGCATTCCCGTGGTCGTCGCGGAAGACCCGCTGACCTGCGTTGCGCGTGGCGGTGGTAAAGCGTTGGAAATGATCGACATGCATGGCGGCGATTTGTTCAGCGAAGAATAACCCGGCCTGCCAGAAATAAAGAAGGGGGAAACCGTATGGATGAAGGTTTTTTGAGTTCATCCCGTCAGGTGGCCCCCTTTTTCTTTGTCGAGGATTACGCCATTTTATGAAGCCGATTTTTAGCAGGGGACCCTCTCTGCAACTGCGACTTTTTCTTACCGTCATCACCGCGATTGTCATCATTATCGCTGACAGCCGGCTCGGTACGTTTGTCAAAATCCGCACCTACATGGATACGGTCGTCAGCCCGTTCTATTTTCTGGCGAACGGCCCGCGCGCGGCGTTGGACAACGTCTCGGCCAAGCTGACCTCCCGGGAACAGCTGGAGCGCGAGAACACGGCGCTGCGACAGGAACTGTTGTTGAAAAACAGCGACCTGCTGCTGCAAGGACAGCTCAAGCAGGAGAACGCGCGGCTGCGTGAACTGCTGGGCTCCCCGCTGCGGCAGGATGAACAAAAAATGGTGACGCAGGTCCTCTCCGCCGGTATCGACCCTTACAGCGATCAGGTTGTGATCGACAAAGGCGCCGTCAACGGCGTGTATGAAGGCCAGCCGGTCATCAGCGATAAAGGCGTCGTTGGACAGGTGATCGCCGTCGGACAACTGACCAGCCGGGTGCTGCTGATTTGCGATACCTCTCACGCGCTGCCGATCCAGGTACTGCGTAACGACATCCGCGTCATTGCCGCGGGTAACGGTTGCACGGAAGATTTGCAGCTGGAGCACTTGCCGAACAATACCGATATCCGCGTCGGGGATGTGCTGGTCACGTCCGGTCTGGGGGGGCGCTTCCCCGAAGGTTATCCTGTGGGCGTCATTTCTTCGGTGAAAGTCGACACTCAGCGTGCCTATACTGTCATTCAGGCGCGTCCCACGGCGGGCCTGCAGCGTTTACGCTATCTTCTCCTATTGTGGGGCGGGGATAACGACGCCCGCGCCGCTATTTCCCCGCAGGAAGTGCAGCGCGTGGCGAACGAACGCCTGATGCAGATGATGCCGCATGTGCTGCCGTCGCCTGAGGCGATGGGACCGCCGGCGCCCCCGGTAAATGCCGTTTCCCCGACGGACAGCGCCCCTGAGGGCGGTCGTGCGCCGGGAGGCGAGTAATGAACCGTTATCGTCGTAACGGCAACTGGATCATCTGGCTGTCGTTCCTGATAGCGCTGGTGCTGCAGATTATGCCGTGGCCGGATGATATCTATAGGTTCCGTCCCTCCTGGCTGATGCTGCTTCTGATTTACTGGGTGATGGCGCTGCCTCACCGGGTGAATGTGGGAACCGCCTTCATTCTGGGGATCATCACCGATCTGATTCTCGGCGCGACGCTGGGCGTGCGTGCTCTGGGGCTGAGCATCGTGGCCTATCTGGTGGCGTTTCGCTTCCAGCTCTTCCGCAATATGGCGCTATGGCAGCAGGCGTTAATCGTGATGTTGCTGTCGCTGTTGCTGGATCTGCTTATCTTCTGGGCCGAGTTTCTGGTTCACGATGTGGCGTTCCGCCCGGAAGTGCTGTGGAACTGCGTGGTCGATGGCGCGCTGTGGCCGTGGCTGTTTTTACTGATGAGGAAAATCCGCCGTCAGTTCACCGTACAATAGAGGTCGTGCATGACAGCACTGTATTTGGCGTCATCATCTCCCCGGCGTAAAACCCTCCTGGAGATGCTTGAGATCCCGTTCGTGACGCTGACGGCTGAAGTGGAAGAGCAGAGACGGCCTGACGAAACGCCGGAGCATTACGTAAGCCGTTTGGCGCAGGATAAAGCGGCGGCGGGCGTGGCCGTCGCACCGCAGGATCTCCCAGTGCTCGGTGCGGACACCATCGTCGTGCTGGAAGGCGACGTGCTGGAAAAACCGTGCGATGAGGCGCATGCCGCCGAGATGCTGCGGGCGCTGTCCGGCCGTCGGCATCAGGTAATGACGGCCATCGCACTGGCCGATAAAGAGAAAATATTAAGTCAACGTGTGGTCACCGAGGTGGTTTTTCGGCGGCTCTCAGAACAGGATATCGTTAGCTACATTGCCAGCGGTGAACCCAAGGATAAAGCCGGCGCCTATGGTATCCAGGGCAAAGGCGGGTGCTTCGTGAAATCCATTGCCGGGAGCTACCACGCCGTCGTGGGACTGCCGCTGGTGGAAACCCTTGACTTGTTCAGCCGATTTGCCGAACTGCGTACAGCAAGAGGAACCCATGACCGCTGAGTTACTGGTAAACATTACACCGTCAGAAACGCGCGTCGCTTACATTGATAACGGCACGATGCAGGAAATTCACATCGAGCGTGAAGCCAAGCGCGGCATCGTCGGCAACATCTATAAAGGGCGGGTCAGCCGCGTGCTGCCCGGCATGCAGGCGGCGTTTGTCGATATTGGTCTGGATAAGGCGGCTTTCCTGCACGCCTCCGACATCATGCCGCACACCGAATGTGTGGCGGGCGATGAACAGAAAAACTTCCACGTCCGCGACATCGCTGAGCTGGTACGCCAGGGGCAGGATCTCATGGTACAGGTGGTCAAGGATCCCCTGGGCACCAAAGGCGCGCGTCTGACGACGGATATTACGCTGCCTTCGCGCTATCTGGTCTTTATGCCGGGCGCCTCGCACGTCGGTGTCTCCCAGCGTATCGAAAGCGAAACCGAGCGCGAGCGCCTCAAGCACATCGTGTCCGCCTACTGCGACGAACAGGGCGGTTTCATTATTCGCACCGCCGCTGAAGGCGTGGGCGAGCAGGAGCTGACGGAAGATGCGGCGTTTCTGAAGCGCCTGTGGGCCAAGGTGATGGAGCGTAAAAAACGCAATAAAACCCGCTGCCAGCTGTATGGCGAACTGGCGTTGGCGCAGCGTATCCTGCGGGATTTCGCCGGCGCGGCGCTGGACAGGATTCGCGTCGACTCCAAGCTGACCTTCGACTCGTTGGTAGAATTCACCTCCGAATACATCCCCGAAATGGCCAGCAAGCTGGAGCTTCACGCGGGTAAACAGCCGATTTTCGATCTGTACGATGTTGAGAACGAAATTCAACGCGCGCTGGATCGCAAGGTGGAACTGAAGTCGGGCGGATATCTGATCATCGATCAGACCGAGGCGATGACCACGATTGATATCAACACCGGCGCTTTCGTCGGGCATCGCAATCTGGATGAAACCATCTTCAATACCAACATCGAAGCGACGCAGGCGATCGCCCGCCAGCTGCGACTGCGTAATCTGGGCGGCATCATCATCATCGACTTCATCGATATGAGCAACGAAGACCACCGTCGCCGCGTGCTGCATTCGCTGGAGCAGGCGCTCAGTAAAGATCGGGTAAAAACCAGTATTAGCGGTTTCTCTCAACTAGGATTAGTGGAGATGACCCGTAAACGCACCCGTGAGAGTATCGAGCACGTATTGTGCAGCGGCTGTCCCACCTGTCACGGTCGCGGGACGGTGAAAACGGTCGAGACCGTCTGCTACGAAATTCTGCGCGAAATCGTGCGCGTCCATCATGCTTACGATTCAGACCGCTTCCTGGTTTATGCCTCGCCGCGCGTCGGCGAAGCGCTGAAAGGCGAAGAGTCCCATGCGCTGGCCGAGGTGGAAGTCTTTGTCGCAAAACAGGTCAAGGTCCAGATCGAACCTCTGTACAGTCAGGAGCAGTTCGACGTGGTGATGATGTAAGACAGACGGCGGGTAGATGCTGGCGGCGAGCGATGGCAGAAAACGGAGAGTCGATGTGATGCGGGTATGGCGCTTTCGCCAGCTTTGCCGCCGATGACGGAAAACAAGGAGACATGCGTGAGGCGACTGCCCGGAATAGTACTTGCGACGGGAGCCACCCTTATTGTACTGGTTGCGCTGGCGGTCAGCGGGATGAGGCTCGTCATGCCGCATTTGGACGACTTCAGACCACGGCTGGTGGCCTGGGCGCAGTCCGTCTCCGGGATTACGATAGAGGTCGCGGCCCTAAACGGCCGCTGGGAGCCGTTCGGCCCCACGCTGGAAATTGATCGTATCCGCATCCAGCATCCGGACGCCGACTGGCGGTCTGAACGGGTCACGCTGGCGCTGGATGTGTGGCAATCATTGCTTCATCTGCGCTGGCAGTTCCGCGATCTGACTTTCTATCAGATGCAGCTGGACATCAAACATCCCCTGCAATTTTCGAAAAAAAACAACGATGGCGGCTGGCAGGCGAACCAGGTGGCCGACCTGTTTCTGCGTCAGCT
This sequence comes from Lonsdalea populi, assembly GCF_015999465.1. Taxonomy (NCBI): domain Bacteria; kingdom Pseudomonadati; phylum Pseudomonadota; class Gammaproteobacteria; order Enterobacterales; family Pectobacteriaceae; genus Lonsdalea; species Lonsdalea populi. The sequence goes on along the minus strand of NZ_CP065534.1, from coordinate 3,556,944 downwards.
CGACCATTTCGATCTGCGCGACAGCCATATTACCTTTCTGACGCCCTCCGGCCCGCGCGCCGAACTGTTTATTCCCCAGTTGACCTGGCTGAACGGCAACAACCGCCATCGCGCCGAAGGCCAGATCAGCCTGTCGAGTTTCAACGGGCAGCACGGTGTGGTGCAGATGCGCATGGACTTGCAAGACGATCAGGGGTGGCTGAATGACGGCACCCTTTATCTGCAAGCCGATGATATTGATATGAAGCCCTGGCTAAGCCGCTGGCTGCGCAGCAACACTGGTCTGGAGAACGCGGACTTTAGTCTGGCGACCTGGCTGCATGTGCGTAACGGAGAGATCGCCGGGGGCGATATTCTGCTGAATGAGGGGACGGCAGGCTGGCGTGATGGAAACGAGACGCACCGCATCAGCGTCGACAACATGATGCTGCAAGCCAGCCGGCAGGATAACGGCTGGCAGCTAACCATCCCGGCGTTGAAGGTCGCAACGGACGGGCAGGCGTGGCCGCAGGCGGCGATTTCCGCGCTATGGCTGCCGGCCGATAAACCGGTCGGCGGTGAGGCGCTACAAGGCGAACTGCGTGTTCGCAGCGGCAATCTGGCGCTGGAGCGATTTACGCCGTTGCTGCCCTTGCTCTCTTCCTCCATGCCGGATCTGAAAACACGCTGGCAGGCGTTGCAGCCGAAAGGGCAACTGACGACGCTGGCGCTGGATATTCCGCTGGCGACGCCGCAGAACAGCCGCTTTCAGGTGGGTTGGCAGGATGTCAGCTGGCAGCCCGGGCGGATGCTGCCGGGCGTGGACCGCTTTTCCGGTACGGTCAGCGGGAGCGTGGGAAGCGGTGAGGTGCATCTTCAACTGAACCAGAGCACATTGCCCTATCCAGGCATGTTCCGCGCGCCGCTCGAAATGGAAAAAGTGGAAGGGAACCTGCACTGGCGAAGCGACGACCAAGGCTGGTCGCTGTGGTCGAAAGGATTAGACGTGCAGGCTAAATCGCTGTGGGTCAACGGCGATTTTGACTACCATCATCCCGCGAAGGGCGAGCCGCAGCTCAATATTCTCGCCGGGCTGCGTTTAAGCGATGGGGCTGAGGCGTGGCGCTACTATCCCGAACACTTTATGGGAAAAAGCCTGGTCGATTACCTCAGTCAGGCGGTGCAGGGGGGGGCGGTAGACAACGGCACCCTGATTTTTGCGGGCAATCCCTCGAACTTTCCCTTTACGCATCATGACGGACAATTTCAGGTGTGGGTGCCGCTGAAAAACGCCAAATTCAGCTTCCAGCCCGGCTGGCCTGCGTTGAACAGTGACAATATTACCCTGAACTTCCTGAACAACGGGCTGTGGATGAATGCGCCGCAGGCGCGGCTCGGCAACGTTGAAGGGCGCGACATCAATGCCGCGATCCCTAACTATCAGCAGGAGCTCCTGCTGATCAACGGCGACCTGAACGGCAGTGGTAAAGAAGTGAGTGATTACTTCATGCAGACGCCGCTGAAATCCACGCTGGGAACCGCGCTACAGCAATTGCAGGTCGGCGGCAACGTGGCCAGCACGCTGCATCTGTCCATCCCGCTGAACGGCAAGCGGGTACGGGCGAGCGGCGAGGTCACGATGAACGACAATAGCCTGTTCATCAAACCGTTGGGCGTTACGCTGCGCCAGCTCACCGGCCGCTTCAGCTACGACAACGGCAATTTGAAGAGCGAACCGTTGCAGGCCACCGTGTTCGGCCAGCCGCTGACCGCCGGTTTCACCACGGAAGAGCAGGAAAAGGCGTTTCAGGTTAACGTGGACTTACAGGGGAATGTACAACCGGCGCGGTTGCCGGGATTGCCTGCCGATGTCGTGAGCGCGCTGGGCGGTAGCGCCTCCTGGAAAACACAGGTGGGCGTGACGTTGCCGCACAAGGGCGGCGCCACCTACGACGTTAATGCGCAGGCCGACCTGAAGGAAGTGAGCAGTCACTTACCTTCGCCGCTCAACAAGGCGGCGGGCAAACCGCTGCCGGTACAGCTAACCGCTAAAGGGAACCTGCGCGGCTTTACGGTACAGGGCGTGCTGGCCAAGAGTCAGCGGTTTAACAGCCGCTGGCTGCTGAAGAAGCACTCGGTGGCATTGGCTCAGGCGGTCTGGCAGGAAGGCGGCAAAAACGCCCCTGCGCTGACAGGCGGGGACGGCGTCACGTTGCACCTTCCCGCGCTTGACGGCGAACGCTGGTTGGGTCTGCTGTCCGGCGCGAAGACCTCCCTAGGTTCGGGAGGCGGCGAATTCTCGCTGCCGGAACGCGTCACCTTGACGACGCCGCAGTTGACGCTGGCGGGCCAGCAGTGGCGCGATCTGGCGCTGAGCGCGTATCCCACTGCGGGCGGCGCCGCGGTGACGGCGCGCGGCCGCGAGATCGACGGACGCTTGGAAATCCCCCGTACCGGCGTATGGCGAAGCGACATTCGCTATCTTTACTACAATCCTCAATGGTCCGGGAACGCGTCTCCTTCGACGTCGGGCAAAGCCTCGGCGCCCTTTACCCTCACCAACGAGACCTTTGCCGGATGGCCCACGCTACAGGTGAACTGCAACGAATGTTGGGCGATGGGACAGAACCTGGGCCGGATTCAGGCATTATTCGTGCCGGAGAGAAACAAGATTTCGATCCGTGGCGGACTGGTGGATGACGGCAAGACGCGTTTGACCCTCAACGGCAGCTGGCAGCAGGCGGAGGGTGGAAGCCGCACCTCGTTGAAAGGCGGGCTGTCGGGCGATAGCCTAACGGAGAGCGCCGCGTGGCTGGGGATTTCCACGCCGCTGCGTAGTGAGTCATTCAACATCGATTATGATCTCTACTGGCACGGCGAACCGTGGTCTCCGGTCCTGCCCACGCTGAGCGGTATCTTGCAGACCCGTCTCGGCAAAGGGGAAATCACCAGCGCGAGCAGCGGGTCGGCCGGGCAACTGCTGCGTCTGATCAGCTTTGATGCGTTGCTGCGCAAATTGCAGTTCGATTTCAGCGATACCTTTCACAAAGGCTTCTACTTCGACAGCATCCGCAGCTCGGCCTGGATTAAGTCCGGCGTACTGCATACGGATAATCTGCTGGTCGATGGGCTGGAGGCGGACATCGCCATGAGCGGCGATATCGATCTGGTGAAGCGGCAGATCAACATGGAAGCCACGGTTGCGCCGGAGCTTTCCGGTACGGTCGGGGTGGCGGCGGCCTTTGTGGTCAATCCCGTCGTCGGCGCGGCGGTATTCGCCGCCAGCAAAGTGCTGGCGCCGCTGTGGAATAAATTTTCCCTGATTCGTTACCATATTTCCGGTAGTGTGGATCAACCGGAGATTCAGGAAGTTCTGCGCGAAAAGCACAAAGCCCGCGTGGCGACATCCGGCCAGTAAGGGCGGCATGTTTATCTGATTACCTTGACATAAAGAGTGACATCCTATGAGTCTGACGTTAGTCAGTGAGCAATTACTCACAGCCAACAAGCTGAGCCTGAACGATTTGAACACGACTCTGGAGACGCTGAACGAGCGTCGTCTGGACTACGCCGATCTCTATTTCCAATCCAGCTACCATGAGTCCTGGATATTGGAAGACCGCATCATCAAAGACGGTTCCTACCACATCGATCAGGGCGTGGGGATCCGGGCCGTCAGCGGCGAAAAAACCGGTTTCGCCTACGCCGACCAAATTACGTTAAATGCGCTGCAACAGAGTGCGCAGGCAGCCCGCAGCATCGTGAGAGAGCAGGGCAACGGACGTGTACATGCGTTGGGCGAGTCGGCGCATCGCGCGCTGTATCCGAGCCAAAACCCGTTGGATAGCCTGACTCGGGAAGAGAAAATCGCCCTGCTGCAGCGCGTGGATGCGACGGCCCGTGCGGAAGACGCCCGCGTGCAGGAAGTCAGCGCCAGTCTGACCGGCGTGTATGAGCTGGTGCTGGTGGCGGCAACCGATGGAACCCTGGCGGCGGACATTCGCCCGCTGGTGCGTCTGTCCGTCAGCGTGCTGGTGGAACAGGACGGTAAGCGTGAGCGCGGCTCAAGCGGCGGCGGCGCGCGTACCGGTTACGACTACTTTTGGCAGTGGGTGGACGGCGAAGCGCGGGCGGAAGCCTGGGCGAAAGAAGCCGTTCGTATGGCGCTGATCAATCTCTCTGCGGTTGCGGCGCCTGCGGGTTCAATGCCTGTCGTGCTGGGCGCCGGTTGGCCGGGCGTGCTGCTGCACGAAGCGGTTGGTCACGGTCTGGAAGGCGACTTCAACCGTCGCGGGACATCCGTGTTCAGCGGTCAGGTGGGCAATCTGGTGGCGTCTGAACTGTGTACCGTGGTGGACGACGGAACGATGGAAGGCCGCCGCGGCTCTCTGGCAATGGACGATGAAGGCGTACCGGGACAGTACAACGTGCTGATCGAGAACGGCGTGTTGAAAGGTTATATGCAGGATAAGCTCAACGCCCGCCTGATGGGCGTTGCGCCGACCGGCAACGGCCGCCGCGAGTCCTATGCGCACCTGCCTATGCCGCGCATGACCAACACTTATATGCTGGACGGTAAGTCGACGCCGGAAGAGATTATCGCCAGCGTCGACTACGGCCTGTATGCGCCGAACTTCGGCGGGGGTCAGGTGGATATTACCTCCGGCAAGTTCGTGTTCTCCACGTCGGAAGCCTATCTGATCGAAAAAGGCCGCATCACCAAGCCTGTCAAAGGCGCGACGCTGATTGGCTCCGGCATCGAAGCCATGCAGCAGATTTCTATGGTGGGCAACGATCTGTCGCTGGATATGGGCGTCGGCGTTTGCGGTAAAGAAGGCCAGAGTCTGCCGGTTGGCGTCGGTCAGCCAACGCTGAAACTGGACAGCCTGACGGTGGGCGGCACGGCTTAATCGTCCTTCGCCTCCGCCGCCGTCGCGTGCTATCAGGGCGCCGACGGCGGCGGATTCTCCTGGCGATACCCTTGATAGGTCAGCGCCACCTTTTTGAAGTACTCCGTTAGATAATTGATGCACACCTGCACTTTCAGCGGCAGATGGTCCTTGCGCGTGTATAAGGCATAGACCGGACGCGGATCGGAATGGTAGCGGGCGAACAGAATTTCCACCTCGCCGCGTTTAATCTCCTCAAAAACCCACATAAGCGGCACATGTGAAATGCCCGCGCCGTGCTTAAGCCAGCGGATCAGCGTCTGGGAATCATTGGTGACAAAACGCCCCTGCGGCTTCAGCCGCGTCGTTAATCCTTCGGGCGAGATCAGCTCGAATTCGCTGTCGGGCCGCACGCTGTATTCCAACCAGGAAAAATTGTCGATGTCGGACAGTTTCTCCGGCGCGCCGTTCTGCGTCAGGTAGCTTTTAGCGGCGCATACCACCATCGGCATCGATCCCAGACGGGTGGAAAACAGGCTTGAATCCTGCAACGATCCCACGCGAATAACGATATCCAGCCCGTCGGCGATCAGGTCCGGCGCGGGGATGCCGCTGACCAAATTGACGGACAGCCCCGGATACTCCTTCAGCATTTCCGCCGTCATCGTTGCCAGTACGTTCTGAGCCATGGTGGAGGTGCTGCCGATACGCAGCGTGCCGATCGGCGTGTTGGTAAACGCGTAGAGCTGATCGTGAACTTCATGCGCTTCGATCAGCATGCGACGGCAGCCGTGGTAATAGATTTTCCCGGCTTCGGTCAGTCCGATGCTGCGCGTACTGCGGTTCAGCAGCTTCACCTGCAACGCATTTTCCAGCTTGGTCACCGTTTGGCTGACGGCGGAGACGCTCATTTTCAACTGCCGGGCGGCGGAGGTAAATGATCCGAACTCCACCACTTTGGCGAACACGGTCATGCTTTTTAGTCGTTCCATTGTTAAGCCTGGATTAAAAGTGATTTAGATCACGCTGGGTAGATAAGGTCATAATAAACATCCATAATAAGGCGTGTCTAAATAGGAAACACGGTGTTCTCCTCGCTGCGTTTCTGCCTTTGTTACCTCAACGAATGAAAAAGTCTGCGTTTCATCATACCGACCATTCGTTACGTGTGTTCTTCATTATTGATATCAGTCTTGCTGTGTCTTCCCCTCCGCTGTCCGTCGATGACGGCCAGCGGAGGTTTTTTTTGGTTATTCGCTATGCTGCTTACAGGGTGTACTGCGCATCAGAGTGAGAGAGATAAGAAAAAGATGAATTCGCTTCCGGTCATGGTCCTGTTCGGCCTGTCGTTCCCTCCGGTATTTTTTGTCCTGCTGGTATCGCTGGCGCTATTTTATCTGTGTCTCCGTCTGCTGCAGCCTACCGGGATCTACGATGTCGTTTGGCATCCCGCATTGTTCAACACCGCGCTGTTCTGCTGCCTGTTTTATCTGCTGTTCCGTTTCGGTCTTTGAGGTCGTTGTGAATACATCCGCTCTGGCAATTTATTTGAAAAAATTCGCACGTATCGCGATTACGCTGGCGCTGGCCTTGTTGGCTCTGGTGGCGATCGTGCGCGTATGGGCTTTCTACACCGAGTCGCCCTGGACCCGTGACGCGCGATTCACCGCCGATATCGTCGCTATCGCGCCCGATGTCAGCGGGCTGCTGACCGCCGTCAACGTCCATGACAACCAACTGGTGAAGAAGGGCGATATCCTGTTTGAAGTCGACAGGCCTCGCTATCAGCAAGCGCTGGCCGAAGCGCAGGCGAACGTCGAATACTATCGATCGCTGGTCGTCGAGAAAAAACGGGAAGCTGGCCGCCGTCTGAAACTCGGGACGCAGGCGCTGTCGCGTGAGGAAATCGAACAGTACGGCAATACGCTGGAAACCACGCAGCATCAGCTGGCGCAGGCGCAGGCCTCCCTGGAGTTGGCCCGGCTCGACCTGGATCGTACCGTCGTTCGCGCTCCGTCGGAGGGGGGGGTGACCAACCTCAATCTGCAGGTTGGTGAATTCATTACCCGCGGCGCGACTGTGGTCGCGCTGGTGAAAAAAGATTCCTATTACCTGTGGGCGTATATGGAGGAAACCAAACTGGGTGGCGTCCGTCCCGGCTTGCGGGTGGAGATCACGCCGCTCGGCAGTAACCGAATTTTGTACGGAACGGTGGATAGCGTGGCGGCGGCGGTTACCAACAGCAACATCACCACCGATAGCACCGGTTTGGCGACGGTCGACTCCAATCTGGAGTGGGTCCGGTTGGCGCAGCGGGTGCCGGTGAAGATTCGTTTGGACCGGCAAATGGATAATCTCTACCCGGCGGGCACCACCGCGACGGTCGTGGTCACAGGAGAAAATACGGCGCATACGAAATCAATGTCGCCGATGTTGAAACTGATGCACCGGCTGCGCGAGTTCGGGTAAGGCATCGCCATGTTCAATTTCCCTGGATTCATCCGGCTGCGGTTTGCCTTTAAGCTGAGTTTTGCGATCCTGCTATCGCTTATGCTCGGATTCTATATGCAGCTGGAAACCCCGCGCTGGGCGGTGCTGACCGCCGCGCTCGTGGCCGCCGGGCCCGCCTTCGCCGCCGGCGGGGAGCCGTTTTCGGGTGCTATTCGCTATCGCGGGCTGCTGCGTGTTCTAGGAACGTTTATCGGCTGTATCGGGGCGCTGATCATCATTGTCCACACCGCGCGCGCGCCGGTTGTGATGCTGATGCTGAGCTGTCTGTGGGCGGGCGCCTGCGTGTGGATCTCATCGTTGGTCCGGGTGGAAAACTCCTACGCCTTTGGGCTGGCGGGCTATACCGCGCTGATTATCGTCGTCACCATCGAGAGCTCGCCGCTGTTGGCGCCGCAGCTCGCGGTCGAACGCTGTAGTGAGATCGTGCTGGGCATCGTGTGCGCCGTGCTGGCCGACCTGTTGTTTTCTCCCCGCTCCATCAAGCAGGATATCGACCGCACGACGAAAGCGCTGCTGCTGGATCAGTTTCAACTGCTGCAACGCTGCGTGTCCGGAGTCTCGAAGGCGGAGTTGGATACGACCTGGCACGCGCTGGTGCGTAAAACCCAGGCGCTGAACGGCATGCGCAGCCAGCTTCGCATCGAGTCATCCCGCTGGCAGAACAGCAATCTTCGTCTGAAAAGCATGGTGACGCAGTCATGGCTCATGATCACTCAGGCCTGCGAAGCCTATCTGATCTTCCAGGAGCGCGAGGCGCCGCTCAAAGACCGTCTGTCCAGGCTGCTGGAACAGCCCGTGACCACCCCGGAGGAAGGGCGTCAGCGCTTACGCCAGCTGCGTTACCTGGCCGCCGTCAATAGCGCCGATCTCCCCGCTCCCCTGGTCGGCTGGGTGGCAACGGCGACGCGATACCATCTCCTGATGCTGGGGGTGCAGACCAATGGCCGCATCAATCGCATTGAGGCGGATGCCCTGGCGACGGATGTGGCGGTTAAGGCGACGTCCGCGGAGACGCATCACGCGATGATCAACGGGTTGCGCACCTGGGTGGCCACTACGCTGGGATGTCTATTTTGGCTAACGACGGGCTGGAATTCCGGCAGCGTTTGTATGGTGATGATCGCCGTCGTCACCTCGCTGGCGATGCGCTTGCCCAATCCGCTTATGATGGCGAAGGATTTTCTGGTCGGGACGCTGTTCGCGCTGCCGCTTGGAGCATTTATGTTCATGCTGGTGCTGCCTTCCACGCAACAGAGTCAATTGCTGCTGTGCCTGAGCCTGGGTCTGATGGCGTTTATCATCGGCATTGAGGTGCAGAAACGCCGATTGGGATCGTTGGCGGCCTTAGTGAGCACCATCAACATCATCGTGCTTGATAATCCCATGACCTTCGATCTCGCGCAGTTTCTGGACAGCGCTATCGGGCAAATTATCGGCTGCTTCCTGGCTTATCTCGTTATTCTGCTGATTCGGGACAACTCCCTGGCCTGGACGGGACGGACGCTGATGAACCGCTTTGTCTTCGGTGCGGTATCGGCGTTGAACACGGGCCAGAAGCGACGGCAGGACAACTACTTGCCCGCGCTTTATCAATATCTCTTTCTGCTGCTAAGCCGCTTTCCGGGCGATATCGCCAAATATCGGCTGGCGCTGTCGCTGATCATCGCGCATCAGGGGCTGCGTCAGTTGGATATCCCCATTAGCGAAACGCTGGCGGCTCACCACCGGCATCTGCGGGCGACGGCGGGCCGGGTAATCAAAGCGAAGCAGGATACGGCGCGCAGCCGCTATTTTACGCAGTTGCTGGAAGAAATGGACGCATATCAGCAGGCTCTGCTGGACCACCGGGTGGCGGAAAAAACCCTTGCCTCGGTCAGCCGTCTTATCGCCCTCCTGCGGCGAAACCAGCATGCGTTTACCGGCTAACGACGCCGCAAAAGCCCCTTCGTACCGTCCCGTCCGGCAGGCTATCTCTGTGTAAGCGGACGGTGTAACATCTCTCTTCAACTTATTTTTGACTTATTCCACCGCGACACGCGCGGCCGACGCACAGGTAACGACGCATGATGACTTTGCACCTCTGGTTGGTTTACACCGGCGTGATTGTGGCGCTGATCGCCATTCCCGGCCCGTCGGCCCTCATCAGCATGACTCATGGTCTGCGCTATGGACAAAGACGTGCGCTCTCCACTATCGCGGGCGGGGCTTGTGCCTCGCTGTTGCTGATGACCGGCTCTGCTCTTGGACTGGGGGCGGTTCTCGCGGCGTCGACGACGGCGTTTATGCTGTTGAAGGGGGTGGGCGCGGCGTATCTGATCTGGCTGGGTATTTCGGCGTGGCGAGCCAAAACCGGCCCGGTGACGGAAGCAGAAAGCATCGCGCTGCCGGTCGATAAACCCGGCGTATTCACGCTGTTCAGGCGTGGTTTCACGGTGGGCATCAGCAATCCGAAAGATCTGCTGTTCTTCGCTGCGTTGTTTCCCAACTTCATCGACACCAGCGCGCCGCACGTCGGTCAGTTTGCGCTGCTGGCGTTGACCTGGACGGTGTTGGACTGCAGCATCATGTTCTGTTACGCCTGCATGGGAAAACGCGTGTCTTCCCTGTTCGCGCACCCGAAACGCCTGCGGTTGTTCAACCGCGCGTCCGGTTCGCTGTTTATTTTTGCGGGTACCGCGCTGGCGGCATCAGCCAGGTAGCGATAAGGCTGACCGGCGGCAAAGAGTACGTCAACTGCCGGTCATGGCTTCACGCTTCGGCTTCGGCCAGTTCGCGTAGATATTGATACAGCTGGCGGGACGATTTCGGGGGCTTGTTGGCGGCTTTCTCTTTCTTGGCGTTACGCAGTAATGAGCGCAGCTGTTGGCGATCGGCCTGCGGATAAAGCGTCAGCACGTCGCTCAGGGCATCATCGCCTTCCGCCAGCAGACGGTCACGCAGTTGCTCCAGCTTATGGAACAGCGCTACCTGTTGGTTATGGCGGTTCTTCAGTTTATCCAGCGCCAGCTGAATGGGTTGCGGATCGCGCGCGCGCAGCATCTTGCCGATCAGTTGCAGCTGACGCCGGCGACCCTCTTTCTTGATGCGCTGAGCCAGTTCGACGGCGGCCAGCAGTTCTTCATCCAGCGGGATACGTTCGAGGGCATTTTTCCCCAGGGAAACCAGTTCCGCCCCAAGATCTTTCAGGGCTTCGGCATCGCGTTTGATTTCGCTTTTGCTGACCCAAATAATTTCGTCGTCGTCTTCTTCCTGGCTGGTAGGCGGGAGGTCGTCCTGCCAGTCTTCGGGGTGTTTATTCATGCGTGGTTTCCTCAAAAAGAGGCCGATCCTATCAGGTTATGGCTTGCTGCGAAATTGTCGGCAGATCCTGTTAGACTCAAGAATATCACGCTACCTCTTTATTACGCAGAGGTATGGCACGAATCGCGTGCAGACGCGCTTCGTGACCGCCTACATTATCAGGATGTTTTCTTACTCATGATGGCGAATCAATGACAATTATCACTCAGGTTGCAGAGCAGCGAAAAACGCTGGAACAGGCAGTGGCGCAGGCGCTGGAGTTGGCCCGCGCCGGTTCGGATGCGGCGGAAGTCGCCGTGACCAAGACCACGGGGATCGGCGTAAGCACCCGCTATGGCGAGGTGGAAAACGTTGAATTCAACAGCGACGGCGCGTTAGGCATCACCGTCTACCATCAGCAGCGTAAAGGCAGCGCGTCCTCGACGGATCTCAGTCCGCAGGCCATCGCGCGTACAGTGCAGGCGGCGCTGGATATCGCCCGTTACACCTCGGTGGATCCCTTCGCCGGTCCGGCGGACGAAGCGCTGCTGGCGTTTAATGCCCCGGATTTGGATCTGTTTCATCCCGCCGAACTGGATGCGGAGCGCGGCATTGAGCTGGCGGCCCGCGCGGAACAGAGCGCGTTGCAGGCGGATGAACGTATCACCAATACGGAAGGCGGCAGCTTCAACAGCTACTACGGCGTGAAGGTCTTCGGCAACAGCCACGGCATGTTGCAAAGCTACTGCTCCAGCCGTCACTCCATGTCCAGCTGTGTGATCGCCGGCGAAGGCGGCAACATGCAGCGCGATTATGCTTATACCGTCGGACGCGCGCTGGACGATCTTGAAACGCCGGAGTGGGTCGGTCAGGAGTGCGCACGCCGCACGCTGTCCCGGCTGGCGCCGCGTAAGCTGTCAACGATGCAGGCGCCGGTGATGTTCGGCGCAGAGGTGGCGACCGGCCTGTTCGGCCATCTGGTGGGCGCCATCAGCGGCAGCAGCGTTTATCGCAAATCCACGTTCCTGCTGGATCAACTGGGCCAGCAAATCTTGCCGGAGTGGCTGACGATCAGCGAGTTGCCGCATTTGCGCAAAGGGCTGGCGTCCACGCCGTTCGACAGCGAAGGGGTGCGCACGCAGTCGCGCGACATCGTGAAAGACGGCGTGTTGCAAACCTGGCTGATGACCTCCTACTCGGCGCGCAAATTGGGGATGCAGAGCACCGGTCACGCGGGCGGCATCCACAACTGGCGTATCGCCGGACGCGGTCTGGATTTTAACGGCATGCTGCGCGAGATGGGAACCGGTCTGCTGGTGACGGAACTGATGGGACAGGGCGTGAGCGGCGTGACGGGCGACTATTCGCGCGGGGCGGCCGGTTTCTGGGTGGAGAATGGTCAGATCCAGTACCCCGTCAGCGAAATCACCATCGCGGGTAATCTGAAGGACATGCTGCGGAATATCGTCACCGTTGGCGACGATATTGAAACCCGCAGCAACATCCAGTGTGGTTCGGTTCTGCTGCCGGCCATGAAAATCGCCGGAGCGTAATCCGTGTCGCTTGTTGCGTCGCTTGTCCGCTACAGTTTCAGCCTCAGTCCGTCGTAGGCCGCATGCACATGCTTCGGCAACGGGTGTGTGCGCATCCAGCGATCCAGTGAATGACCGATATGCGTCAGGTACATTTTCCCCGGCTTCAACCGTTCGAAGATGTCCAGCGCCAACGTCAGATCGTTGTGATTCCTGGGCGGCGTGGGTTGCGGCGGTTCGCTGCAGTCGAGCACCAGATAGTCCACCGGCCGTCCGGCCAGAAAACGCTCGGTCTCTTCCGGCAGGCCCACGGTATCCGTGAGATAGGCCAGCGAGGTGTCCGGCGTCTGGAACAGATAGCCATAGGTGATCCGGGAGTGGCGCAGCGGCAGCGGCGTGGTCGCTATGCGACCGAACCGCACGGTGTCGAAGGGCGTCAGCGCCGGTTCGAATCGCAGCAGGCCCGGATGCCGGTACAGATCGTCGCATCCGTTTGGATCGGGCGGGCCGAACACGGGTATCTTTTGGCCGAAACCCCATCGCAGCGGGAATAGCCCCTGAACATGATCCATGTGGTAGTGGGTGATCAGAAAGCGATGAATTTCCCTGGCGCTGAAGCGGCTGTGTAAATCGGGCAAGCCCGGGTCGATCAGCGTCATTTCCCCGTGGTCAATCAGCGCGGCGCAGCAGGCGCGCCGCCGCCGTTGCGGAGACGATCGGGCGCTGTGGCACACCTCGCACTCGCAGCCGAAAGCCGGAACCTGCTGGGCCCCGCCGGTCCCCAGGAAATGGAAGGTCGGCGTCAGGCATTTATCATAAAACATCGGTTTTCCTATGCTTTTGAGATAGCAGGTGCCAGAACTGCGTCAGCGTTTGCGGCAGAGGACCCTCGTTGCGCAGCATGGCGCAGTCCGACGGCAGACGGCGCTGCTGCTCTTGCGCCCGCCGCAGCCGCTCTTCGATCTGGTCTGCATTCTCCCGTCCGCGCGCCAGCAGCCGTTGACGCAGGGTCGCGGGCGACACCGCCAAACAGAGCGGAAACAGCTGCGAACCGTAATACTGTTTCGCCTGCTCCAGGTATGCCCGCGAGCCGTTGACCACCACATCTATTCCCCGTTCCAGCCAGAGATCGATCTCGATGCCGACGGCGTAGTGGTAGTGATGCGCCTGCCAGTAAAACGCGAACAGACCGGATCGCCGACGCAGCTGAAATTCATCGACCGTGAGGGAGACGTGATTTTCGCCCGGCAACCCGGCGGGACGCGTGATGTAGCGATGAGCCACCAGCAAGCGCTCCGGCGAGCTGGCGCGTATCGCATCCAGCAGACTGTCCTTGCCGGCACCGGAAGGTCCTATCAAGTAGATCAGTCTGCTCATATCAGAACACCCGTTTCCCTTCCCGCCACACGCGTTGCAGCGTCATCCGTGGGCCGTTGCGGTGGACCAGCGCCAGATCGGCGCGTTTGCCCTCGGCGATAACGCCGCGATCGTTCAGTTTCAGGACCTGCGCCGGGTTGCGGCTGACGAGCGCGATGGCCTGCGGCAGGCCGTAGCCGTTGCGGTCGTCTTCCGCGATGAGAAAGGCGGCCTCCAGCAGGCTGGCGGGGTAGTAATCCGAAGAGAGGATATCCAGCAGTCCTTCTTCCGCCAGCTGATGCGCGGCAACGTTACCCGAGTGCGAGCCGCCACAAATGACGTTGGGCGCGCCCATCAACACCTGCCTGCCGACCCGGTGGGCGGTGCGGGCGGCGATCTCCGTCGTCGGAAATTCAGCGATAGCCACGCCGTGGCGATAGGCGTCCATCACGTGCTCTTCAGCGGCATCGTCGTGGCTGGCCATCGTGATCCCTTTTTGTCTGCACAGGCTGACGATGTTCTCGCGGTTGGACTGGGACCAGCGCTGGGAGCCATCCAGCTGCTCAGCCTCAAACTGCGCCATCTGCTCGTCATTCAAATGATATTTGCCCCGGTAGTATTCATGGTACTTCTTCCGAGAGACGAACTGCCGCTGTCCCGGCGAGTGATCCATCAGCGACACCAACGTGACCGGCGGCAGATCGCACAGCTGCTCGAACAGTGGCCGTGTGTCCTTATACGGCAGCTCGCAGCGCAAATGCAGTAGATGATCCGCACGGTTGAGACCGGCATTCTGCGTTGCGATCACCGTGTCGGTCATCTTGCGCAGGTTGTCGAGACGTTGACCGCCATCCCGGGTATCCCCAATGGCGACGGCGTCCAGCACCGTCGTGATCCCGCTGGCGATAATCGCGGCATCGTGCGCGCGCATGGCGGACTCCGGCGGCCAACTGACGCCGGGACGCGGGGTGAAAAATTTGTCGAGATTGTCGGTATGCAGCTCAATCAGTCCGGGGATCAGCCAGGCGTTTTCACCGTCCAGCGCGCCGGGCAGCGCGCTCGGCGTGGCGCTGATGTGCCGTATGATGCCCTGATGAACGTCCAACGAGCCTTTGACGACCTCATCCGCCAGCACCATGCGTACATTATTGATGATCATCGGTTTCTCCTTCTGGTGACGTGGAGAGGGGCATGGTGTAAATGCGGTCCGATACCCGGTCGCGCACGTCCTCATTATGGAAGATGCCGACGATGGCGGAACCTCTCTCCTTGGCCTCAAGGATTGATTGGGTGACGGCTTGGCGATTAGCCGCGTCCAGCGAGGCCGTCGGCTCATCCAGCAGCAGGATGGGGCTTTCACCGATGAGCCCGCGGGCGATGTTGACTCGCTGCTGTTCGCCGCCGGAGAAGGTGGCTGGCGCCAGCGACCAAAGGCGCTCAGGCACGTTCAGCCGCGTGAGCAGCTCACCGGCGCGAATTTCGCTCTGCTTACGCGAAACGCCACGTTCCAGCAGGGGCTGGATAACGATATTCAGCGTGCTGATGCGGGGAATGACCCGCAGGAACTGGCTGACCCAGCCGATCGTGTGTTTCCGCACGGTGAGGATGTAGCGGGCGTCGGCCGAGACCATATCCACCCATTTGCCCCGATGGCGCGCGTAGATATGGCCGCCATCCGGGAGATAGTTGCCGTACAGCGAGCGCAGCAGCGTGGATTTTCCGCAGCCGGAATGGCCGTGAAGGGCGACGCACTCTCCACTTTTCACCTCGAGATTGATGTCTTTGAAGACCGGGAGGCGAGCGCCCTGTTGGTTGTGCAGTACAAATGTTTTACTCACGTTTTCAATACGTAGGCTAATATCCATGAATCGCGTTTCCTGTGTGTGATGGTCCTGCTAGAGGATGGATGACACCAGTAGTTGGGTATAGGGATGATGCGGGTCGTCCAGCACGCGGTCTGTTAACCCCTGTTCGACGACCCGCCCCTGCTTCATGACCAGCAGCCGGTGCGACAGTAGACGCGCCACGCCCAGGTCATGAGTGACGATGACGACCGCCAGCCGCATGTCCGTCACCAGCGTGCGCAGCAGGTCCAGTAGTCGGGCCTGTACTGAGACATCCAGCCCCCCGGTGGGCTCGTCCATGAAGATCAACCGCGGCGAGGTCACCAGATTGCGTGCGATCTGCAGCCGCTGCTGCATGCCGCCGGAGAACGTGGTCGGCAGATCGTCCATGCGATCGGCCGGTAGCTCAACATTGTTCATCCAACGCGCCGCTTTCTCGCGGATGTGGCCGTAATGGCGGTCGCCGATGGCCATCAGACGCTCGCCGATGTTGCCGCCCGCGGACACCTCCGGGCGAAGGCCCTGCATGGGGTGCTGCCAGACGATGCCCCATTCGGTGCGTATCAGCGCCCGGCGATCGCGTTCGCTGATGTCGTAAATCGACATCTCTTGCTCCTGGCTATCCCGGTAGATGACGGAGCCGCTTTGCGGCTCCAGCCGGGCGGAGATCGCGTTCAGCAGCGTGGTTTTCCCCGATCCCGACTCGCCGACGATCCCCAGCACTTCACCCGGCCACAGTTGGAACGAGACGTCCTCGAACCCTTTTCCCGGCGCATAGAGATGGGTGAGCGCATCGACCGACAGCACCGGACCTTCGTCCAGGTAGTCGTTATTATTTGTCTTCATTTTCTTTCTCCTGATTTGTCCATTGCTGCCGACAGTGGTCCGTATCCGAGCAGACGAGCATGCGGTGGCCCGCATCGTCGACTACCACTTCATCCAGGAAGCTGTCGCGTGAGCCGCAGATAGCGCATGGCTCGTCCCAGTGCTGTACGGCGAACGGATGGTCGTCGAAATCCAGACTTTCGACCGGGGTATAAGGGGGGACCGCGTAGATGCGTTTTTCCCGTCCTGCGCCGAACAGCTGCAGCGCCGGCATCATGTGCATTTTAGGATTGTCGTATTTGGGGATGGGCGAGGGGTCCATCACATAGCGCTGATTGACTTTGACCGGATAGGCGTAAGTGGTGGCAATGTGCCCGTAGCGCGCGATGTCCTCGTAGAGCTTGACCTGCATGACGCCGTACTCTTCCAGCGCGTGCATTTTGCGGGTCTCCGTTTCCCGCGGCTCGATAAACCGCATCGGCTCCGGAATAGGGACCTGGTAGACGATGATCTGATCTTCCTTTAGCGGCGTCTCCGGGATTCTGTGGCGAGTCTGAATAATCGTCGCATCGGCCGTTTTGTCCGTCGTTTTCACCTTAGCCACGGTGCGGAAAAACTTACGGATAGAGATGGCGTTGGTGGTGTCGTCGTCCCCCTGGTCGATGACTTTCAGTACGTCGTCCGGCCCGATAATGCTGGCGGTAATTTGAATGCCGCCGGTTCCCCATCCATAGGGCATCGGCATCTCCCGGCTACCAAAGGGAATCTGGTGCCCGGGAATAGCGATGGCTTTCAGAATGGCGCGGCGGATCATCTTTTTGGTGCTTTCGTCCAGATAAGCGAAGTTGTAGGCATCGTGTTCTATATCTTCAGAAGTTTTTGTCGTCATGAATTTTTTCCTGATTAGATGAATATTCTTCTCTCAGCTGTTTGAGGAGTTCCAGTTCAGATTGAAAATCGACGTAATGGGGCAATTTCAGGTGCGATACAAACCCTGAAGCTTCGACGTTGTCGACGTGAGCCAGCACAAACTCTTCATCCTGGGCCGGTCCCTGTATTGTTTCCTTGTATTCAGCGGACTGCAGTGCGCGATCGGCCAGCGCTACGGCGATCGCTTTACGTTCTGCTCGGCCGAAGGCCAGCCCATAACCGTGAGTGAAGTGAGGGGCTTTGTCTGAGGGTTTGATTAATCCGTTGATGGTTTCACACTCCGTCAGCAAGATTTCGCCGATGTCGAGCGTCATCTTTATTTCCTCCGCGTACATTTCTACCTTGACGAAACCGGTGCGGATCTCGCCGACGAAGGGGTGGTTGCGGCCATAGCCGCGCTGAGTGGAGTATCCCAGGGACAGCAGAAATCCTTCATCGCCGCGGACGAGCTGTTGCAGGCGCGCCGAACGCGAGCATGGGTAGGTCGGCGGCGTCATGGTGATATCGTCGGGCTTCTCGTCAATATCGTCGTCCGGCGGAAGGAGTCCTTGCTGCTTCAGAAAAGCGAATGCGTGTTGCACAATTTCGCTAGTCGACGGATCTTCCTCCGTTTCCGGCGCGACGGGAGGCTGCGGGGGAAGGTTTTCGGCCAGCAGTTTGAAATCCAACAAACGGTGGGTATAGTCGTATGTCGGTCCCAGCAGCTGTCCCCCCGGCAAATCTTTGAAGATGGCCGATATTCGCCTTTCCAAACGCATTGACGACGTATCCAGCGGTTTGCTGACCCGCCAGCGGGGTAAGGTTGAGCGGTATGCGCGCAACAGGAAAATGGCTTCAATCAAATCGCCGCTGGCTTGTTTGATTGCCAGCGCCGCCAGTTGGCGATCGTAAATGTTTCCTTCGGTCATCACTCGGTCGACCGCGAGACTGAGCTGCTGATCGATTTGCTCGCAGCTCAGTTCCTTGATATGCGGTTGACCACGGCGACGACAGGCCTGGAGTTGGTGCGCGGCTTCAATGGCTTTTTCGCCGCCTTTCACTGCAACATACATCAGCACTCCTCCACTCGAGTGGTTCTGGGGATAGCGAGCAGCTTCTTCCCGGAGGTAAACAGAAAATCGAGACCCATTGGAAAAGCGTGGGGCCGCTCGCAGAGATAACGCCGTATAGGGGCGGGAAGGTGCGGAGAAATGATTTTGACGTTATTCACGCCTGGGCCGCTGAGTTTTAGGCATCTGCCATTGTTCAAGCCATCCACTTCCAAAATGATGGTGGTGGATTTTTCCGGCGTCATTTCATTTCCGCATGAAAAGGTCATTAGGTCGAAGTTATTCGGATGCCTGTCGAAGTACTGCATTTGTCCATTCAACAGAGCGTAGTGAGCTTCTGAAGCAGAGGCTGTAATGGGAACATGGGCGTGCAAACATAACGTTCTGAGCAGCAGGGGATTACTAATGTTGTTATCGATGAACAGCTGCGTTTTATGACTGGTCAGCGTCAATAACACCGCGATGGTGGATGACGAAATATTGTCCAACCCCTCCACGCCGGGAACGTTGACGGTGACGCCCGGCTCACTCATCGCTTTGACGATTTTCCTAAAGCAGGCCTGAGTTCCAAAGGCCGGATTGGGGAATCCCTTAGTAACGTTCATGTTATTCTCCTCTGACCAATGTATAAAAGTTGACGCGACTGGCAACGACCTCCTGCCGATGATGGTCTTGTTCAGCTTTCT